>NZ_CP114910.1:2812984-3125538 GCF_027497395.1 Solwaraspora sp. WMMA2080
CGTCGCGCTGGCTCCGGCCAACGAGGCGCAGGAGGAGATCATCCGCGCCGCGATGTCGCAGCCATTGACCGTCGCGCAGGGTCCACCGGGGACCGGCAAGAGTCAACTGGTCACCGCGCTGCTCGCCACCGCCACCGCCGCCGGCCAGAGTGTGCTGATCGGCTCCACCAGCAACCAGGCGGTGGACGCGGTGTTCGGCCGGGTCGGCGAGCTGGTCGGTCCCGGGCTGGTGCTGCGCACCGGAAACAAGGAGCACCGGCTGCAGGAGCCGAAGCACATCGCCGACCTGATCGCCGCGTACCCGTCGGCCGAAAGCCACCTGGCGCCCGACGATCGGACACCGCTGTACGAACTCCGCCTGATCGCCGACGAGATCAACGGCCTGCGGCAGAGCCTGGACGATCAGCGGCTACTCGAACGCGATCTGGCCGACCTCGCGGCCGAGCGCCGACCGGGGCCGCGCCACGAACACCGTGCCGGCCGCGATGCCGCAACGGCCGGGCTGCCGGACGACGACGCGGCGCTCGCGCGGCTGTACCGGCTCACTGACCGTGCGCTGACCAGCCGGTGGCTCGGCTGGTGGTATCGCTGGCGGCTGCGTCGGCACGGCACCGGCGACCCGGACACCATCCGGGCCCTCGGTGAACGTGCCGTCATCGAGCTGCGGTGGCGGGATTGCCGGCGACAGGCCGACGCGCTGCCCGCCGCCGAGACGTCCTGGCAACGGTTGACCGAACTCATCGGCGTCGAGCGGCCCCGGCGCAGCATCGACCTGCTGCGCGCCCAGATCGCCCGTCGGGTGACGTCGGGAGGCCGGCTGCTGCAGAACCGGGCCGACGAGATGGCCAAGGCCAAGCCGGACAGCTGGGCCTACTTCCCGGAGCTGCTCCGGGTGCTGCCGGGCTGGGCCGTCACGGCGCTGTCCGTGCGATGGATACGGCGGGAACCGGCCATGTACGACCTCGTCGTGATCGACGAGGCCGCGCAGTGCACCGTGCCGGCGATCCTGCCCATGCTGTACCGCGCCAAACGGGCACTGATCATCGGTGACCCCCGGCAGCTGCCACCCGTCGTCGAGCTTGCCGAGGCCGACGATCTCGCCGAGCAGGCCAAGGCCGGGCTCGGCACCGGATGGTTGAACACCCGACGGCTGCGCTACGCACGCCATTCGGCGTACGACGCGTTCGCCGCAGCGGCTGGCTCGGCCTATCTGCTCGACGAGCACTACCGCTGCCACCCGGACATCGTCGACGCTCCGAACCGGGAGGTGTACCAGGGCCGGCTCACCGTGTTGACCGATCCGGCCCGACTGACCGCGCCCGCCGAACCGGCCGTACGGTGGCGCGACATACCGGGCACGTTCAGCTACGGACCGACCGGGTCCGGACGCAACGACGTCGAGATCGCGGCGGTGGTGACCGAAGTGGCCGAGCTTCGCGCGGCCTTTCCGGAGGCATCCATCGGAGTGGTCACGCCGCTCGCCGCGCAGCAGCGCGGCCTGAAGTCGGCGCTCCATGCCGCCGGCCTGGCCGAGAACCTGCTCTGCGCGACCATCCACCGGTTCCAGGGCAGCGAACGCGACATCATGGTCGTCTCACCGGTCGGTGCCCACGGCATCGGTGACCGCACCCGGGACTGGCTCGCCCACCAGACGAACCTGTGGAACGTCGCCATCACCCGGGCCCGCTCCCAGCTCGTCGTCGTCGGCGACCGGTCGTGGTGGTCGGGCCAACGGGGCCTGCTCACCACCGTGGCCCTCGGCCGCAGGTCGACCGCAGCGCTGCCGGACGCCGCCCCAGGGCCCGCCGATCAGCTGCACCGTGCCCTACGCGAGGCCGGAGTCGCCGTACGACGGGACGTCGCCGTGGCCGGGCAGACCGCCGATCTCGTCATCCGGCAGGCCGGTCGGGAAATCGCCGTGTACGTCGACGACCCGGCCGGCGATCCGTCCGGCCGCGCCCTGCGCAAGGTCCTTGCCCGCCTCGACGTCGCCGCCCACCACGGCACCGTCCGCCGGGTGCCCGCGTGGCGTTGTCTGGCCGAACCGGAGCAGGTGGCTACCGAACTGTCCGAGCAGCTCCGTCACCCGGATGCGGCTGGCCACGGCGAGTTCGCCGTCGGCCCGCTCCAGTTCGTACGTTGATCCGGCCGTCAAGGGAACCGTCGTTGTCGTCAGATCGGCGCCGGGACAACTGTGTGGGTTCCCTCGGCGCCGCCGAGCCCTGATCTCGTCTGGCCATGTCATGGCTCACCGCCCCGACGCCGCGATCGTCGCCCACCCGCCGACGACAAGGTGAGAACCACCCCGAGGGCTGCGCCGGTGGCGTCCACCGGGGCGGCTACGGTCCCGTCGAAGGGCAACCGGTCCGGCGGCTCCCGCGCGCCGAGCAGCCGGATGTGCCACCGTTTAGGTCTCGGGTATCAGCCGAGAGTGACCAAGCGTCGATACTTACGGTCGTCAACGACCCACACCGCCAGGTCGGCGAGCGTCTGTCGTTGTCCGTCGCCGCCGGCCACGGCCCACACCGCCCCGGCGGGGCTCAGGCCCGCGCTGGTGGCGTGGTCGCGGGCTCCGGTGGCGACCGGCACCAGCGGCGGTGTGTCGGCCAACAGCAGGCGCAGGTTGCGTTCCCGGGCGGCGGAGTGCAGCCAGAACAGCACCGGCCACACCCGCCCCAGCCTGCCGAACAACTCCTCGTAGCCGGCCAGCTTGCGGGTCAGCACCGACAACTGCTCACCACCAGTATCGAACTCCACGAAGAACGGCGCCCCGACACCCCGCACCGTCCACAAGCCGTAGCCGTCCGGGCGTACCCGAGGCTGAAAGGCGCGCACCAGACCCGGATCCTCCGGCCGCGTGAACGCCCCCGAGCGTTGGCACGCCGCCTCCGACAACCACCGCACCAGACGGGCCTCAGGGTGGATGCGGGCGTAGCCGGCGAGGTCGGTGAAGAAACCGTTCACGCCGAGCCGGTGCTCCAAGGTCCGGCTCGACGTCCACCGGCGCCGCTCCACCCGGGCATGATCCCGACGCGGTGGCCGCTCATCACGGCCAGCGGCCACGACCTCCGCGCCGAGCTGGTCGATGACGTAGTGATACGGGTACGAGCCGCCGTCGGCGCGCTGCGGCCGGAACCGCCCCACCAGCCGCAACCGGTACAACGTCAGCAACCGGCGCTGACAGAAATCCAGCGACGGGAACAGGGCGTACGCGATCTGGAACGTGGTCAGCACCCCGTGGTCGTAGAGCCAGCCCAGCAACACCCGATCCCGGGCAGTCAACTGCGACTGCACCCGCAGAACCGGATCATCCATACACCATCACCTCCTCTCCGATACGCATACGACTCCAGGGGGAGAGACCCGAGACCAGCACAGGTCTGTCGCAGGACAACCAGCCCTCGCCGGCAGACCGCCCGACCTGCGGTGTGAGACCACACCAGGCGTCCGTCCGGGGGACCGGTCCAAGACCGACCCCAACCCGGACGGCAAGCCCGACCCCCGAACGGGGGTCAAGCCGGAAACTGTCACCGCCACCAGCCACGGCAGCGGCCGGAATCATGGGGGAACAACAACAGAAACTCCTTGTCGAAGACGACACCGACGCCAGCGGATCCGGCACCGGATGGATGAAAGCCGCAGACCGCGCCCGCCGGGCGGCAGGCGGCTCCCGACGGGCAGCGGTAGCGGCGGAACGCCCCCACTCCGAGGGCAAGGCAGCACGAACACCACTGTGGACATGCCAAGGAACGAGCCGTCCCGAAGCAGGGACGACCATGCGGCAACGCAGACGTGCAGGAAGACATGCGCGACGAGCAGCCGAACCGACACGCCGCCGGTTTTGGCAGGGACTGGTCGAGCACAGTTCAGAGACAGGGCAACACCGACGCGGTCAGTCACCAACGGCGCTGGCCACCCACCGGCTCACCCAGCCGGGAGAAGATCCTTCATGACGGTCCCCCTGAGGTGCCCCGAGGATTCCGGACAGGGAGCCAATAAGGTTACCCTGTAAGGAAAGTCGAGGGAAGAAGCGCGATGGCACGCATAAGCTCATACACCCCAGAGTTCCGTGAAGAAGCAGTGCAACTCGTTCTACAGTCGAACAAGCCAGTGTCGCAGGTTGCCCGGGAGATCGACGTTCACCCGGAGACGCTCCGTTCCTGGGTCCGCCAGTACCGGCGGGAAAACAGCGGCGCCCAGGACAGCCCACCGATCGGCGTCGACGAGCGCGCTCGACTGAAGGAACTCGAACGTCGCAACCGGGAACTCGAAATGGAGAACAGCTTCCTGAAAAAAGCCGCGGCGTACTTCGCGAAGGACCCTCGGTAACGAGCTTGTACGAGTTCATCGAGACGATGCGACTCGACACCGCGAAGTACGCCTACCCCGTCGACTTCATGTGCGAACAACTCGGCGTGTCCAGGTCCGGATACTACGAATGGCGAACCCGCCCCGACTCCGCGACCGCCACCCGCCGCGCCCACCTTCGATCGGCCATCGAGGAGGTGTTCGCCGCGTCCGACGGCACCTACGGGCATCGACGTGTCCACGCGCAACTGCGGCGCCAGGGCGTGTCCGCCGGGCCGGAACTCGTCCGCCAGCTGATGCGCGAGCTCGGGCTCGTGCCGTGCCAGCCCCGCCCGAGGCGGTGGGGTCTCACCCAGTCGTCGTCCGGCACGGTGCCTGACCTCGTCGGCCGGGAGTTCACCGCCGACGCGCCTGGCGAGAAGCTCGTCGGCGACATCACGTACATCCCGACCGGCGAGGGGTGGCTGTATCTGGCGACCGTCATCGACTGCTGCACGAAGGAAGTCATCGGATACGCGATGGACGACCACTACCAGACGCCGTTGATGTCCCGCGCCATCCGTAACGCCGCCCGGAATCGCGAACTCAGGAAGAACGCCATCTTTCATTCGGACCGGGGCAGCAACTACATGTCGGACGACTACGGCAGAACGCTTCGGGATCTGAGGTTGCGGCGATCTGCTGGCCGGACCGGAATTTGTTTCGACAATGCGATGGCGGAATCGTTCTTCGGTGCGCTGAAGAACGAACGCGTGTCGCGTGTGAAGTATCCCACTCGTGAGGCGGCACGCCGGGACGTTACTGCCTACATCGAATTCTGGTACAATCGTCAGCGTCTGCATTCAGCGGTGGGCTACCGACCTCCCCGGGAAGTCCACGCAGAGTTCGAGAACCTTCAAATCGCGGCGTGAAAGAACCGGCCGAACCACTGTCCGGAAAACGCGAGGCCCCTCACCCTGTCGCTCATGACCATCGACGGCCTACCCACACCCGGCTCACAACGATCGACGACGCCCAGCGAAGGAGCACCACCAGACCAGCCGATCGAACCCGGCAGGCAGACCACCGAACGGTCGCACGCATCCCAGTACGCCCCACCAGCAGCACCCCGTCAACCACCATCGCCAGCCCGAGATCACGGCCCCTCCGGACCCGGCAGGACTCCCCCGGACCGGGCGACTCGGATCCGCATTGGCCAGGACGGAGATGCCGCCCGGAAAGGCGAGAAAGTCTTGACACGCATGAACTCTTGTCTCAATATGTGAGATGTCGATTCGTCGGCGACGTTCATCCGGCTTGCACCGACGCCGGGCCGGCAGCGCTCGCCCGCGCTGGACGCACCTTCGACCGCGCGGACAACACGAGCAACCCACAGTGGATCGGCTACTTCCACGAAGCGAATCTCTCGGCCAAGTTCGGACGCTGCTTCGCCGCGCTCGGCTAAGGCACGCCTGCGGCAAGCAGTTCAACCTGGCATCGTTGGCGCTTGCCCACGTGCAGTCCGGTGAGCCGGAGCAAGCCGACGCGGTGGGGGTGCAGGCAGCACAAGCCGCTGAGAGTCTGAGCTCCGAACGGGCGCACGCATACCTCGCCACTCTCGCGGACCGCCTCACGCCGTACGCCGGGCTGCCGACGGTGCAGGAGTCTCCGCGCGCGTACGGCCGCTACTCCAATCCGCCTAAATTCGCCCTGTCGCTTTGGCCAGCAGCACGGCGAGCAGACCAGCGACAGATCCCGCACCGACGATCTCCCCGGCGTGGATTCGTTGCTCTACCTCGGCCAGCGGGATCCAACCGATTCGCGCGGTCTCGTTGATGTCAGGCGCGGCGCCCGTGGGCTCGGCCCCTCGGGACAGGTAGATGATGTTCTGCTGGTCGATGGTGCCGACCATGGGCTGGAAGCCCAGCAGCGGCTCCATGGTCCTGGGCCGCCAGCCGGTCTCCTCCTCGACTTCCCGCGCCGCACAGACGACGGGGTCCTCGTCGTGGTCAAGGTAGCCGCCCGGCAACTCCCAGACCCACCGGTCGATGATGAACCGGTGCCGCCACATCATCAGCACGCGGTCGGCCTCGTCCAGCACGATCACCATCGCGGCGGACGGCACCCTGAGTACGTACTGCTCGAACCGGACGCCGTCGGGTAGCTCGACGTCCGCGACGCTCAGCACGGCACGCCTCGTGTCGTCGATGACCCGCTCGTCGTGGATCGTCCACTCACTCGCCCGCCGAGCACCGGCTCCCATGTACCGCACCCTATCGCCGCGTTGCTGGTCCAACTCGCGATGCACGTTGATCCGGCTGGACGCGCCAGGCACAATCGCCAGGTGATCGCGAGCGTGTTCTTCGATGTGGGCGAGACCATCGTCGACGAGTCCCGTGAGTACGGGACCTGGGCGGACTGGCTCGGCGTCCCGCGGCACACCTTCTCGGCCGTCTTCGGCGCGGTCATCGCCCGTGGTTTGGACTACCGGGATACGTTCCAGGTGTTCCGGCCCGGGTTCGACCTCGCCGAGGAGCGGCAGCGCCGGGCCGATGCCGGGCCGCCGGAGCATTTCTCCGAGGAGAACCTGTACCCCGATGCCCGGCCCTGCCTGGCGGCTCTTCGGAAGCTGGGCGTGCAGGTCGGCCTAGCCGGCAACCAGACCGCCCGGGCCGAGACCATCCTGCGCGCGCTGGACCTGCCGGTCGACGTGATCGGCACCTCGGACGGCTGGAACGTCGAGAAACCCTCGGCCGCGTTCTTCGATCGCATCGTCGCGCAAGCCGGCTGCCCCGCCGCCCAGGTGCTGTACGTCGGCGACCGGCTAGACAACGACATCCGACCTGCACAAGCGGCCGGGCTCGCGACCGCCCTGGTACGACGCGGACCGTGGGCACATATCCTCGACGACCAGACCATCAGCGGCCGCTGCCTCTTCCATCTCGACTCGCTAGCCGAGCTGCCCGAGCTGGTACGCAGGCACAACGAGTCGGCCGCGTAGCTCCCCGGAAGAGCAGCCCGGCTGGTCGCGAGGGCGGCGGCGCGTTCGACGAACCGGCTCATCAGAAGAAGGCGTGGGCGGCGAGCTCGGCGTGGGTGGCCACCGCAGGTCCTGGCGGTCAGTGGTCGCGGCCGAGAAGGATGTGTGGATAGCCCTTGTTGACCGGTTGGCCCAGTTCGATATCAAGGGAGGCGATGAACGCGTTCAGGCGCTGCGTGGCGTCGCCGACGTCCACGGCCTCACCCTTGAACTCGAACTCGACGAAGTCGCCAGCGTCCACCACGTGGTCGAGGACGATCTCCACGTCGGGCAGGGTCCACGCCTCGCGGGTCTTGTCGACAGTCACGAGAGGTTGGAAGTCCAGAGATTCCAGCAGGAGGCGGACGGCCTCGGCATCCCCGACACGGGTCTCGTACTCGTCGGCATGGGTCTTGACGATGGCATCAACGGGGTGCCAGCGCTTGAAGTTGATCGACGCTCCGTGGTCTTCGTTGCGGATACGCAGCCACTCAGAGATCACCGTCGGAGCGAGAAAGTCGCGGTGCGGGGCGTTGTAGTAGGCGTCGACCTGTCGGGTGGGCTCGGCGGGTTTCGCGCCGATGTCGGTGAGTCTGGCCCTGAGGCGTACAACAGCCGGTCGTGTACGGACGGGAGCAGGTCGCGCATGGAACACCTCCGTGACGAACAGGGGTTGGGCATGGGCATGCGTCGCCAGCCCTGTGACAGCGGCGGGAAAGGAGCGGTGAATGGTGTGGAAGGGCGCGCTCAGGGCGGCGTGGTGGATCTGGCCCCGCCGTGGTGTCGGACGGGCCAGCCGAGGAACCGGTCGAACAGGTCCGTGGCGTCGCCGGTAGCGCTCGGGTTGAGCCGGTGCAGGTCGTCGATGGCCTCATAGAGCCGGCCGGCCATATGGAGGAAGAGACCGATAGCGTTGTCGCGGTACTCGGCGATCAGTGCCAGCCGCGCTTGTCCGCAGGGCCACGGCTGCCCGCAACGGCGGCACAGCCAGAGCGGACGCAGCGGCAGATGCTCCGTCGGTACTGCCCGGCCCAGTTCCGCCGGTCTTGCTCCGTTGCCGATCATCAGCGGTCGCGCTTCCGCGCCTGCTGCTCGAACACGATTCGCCAGACGTGCGTCAGCAGCGGCAGATCGGCCACCGGCCGTTCCACCGGTTGATCGTGATCCGTGAGGTCCCGGGACAGTTCACCGGTCGCGGCATACCGCGAGATATACACGGTCATGGCCGACCCCGGACCGGCGCTGGCCCCGGTGCGTGGTGGGCTTGCCTGCGCGCCGGCAAGCCCACCACGGTCGGCCAGCGGCAGGGAGCGGACCGCCGGTCACCAGCCCTCGCAGCCTCGGTGGCAGTACGCGAACGGGGAGTCACCCGTGCGGCCGACGGGGTGCCGGGCGTGAGCACTTGCCGGTGCGTCGGGTCGCCTTCCGACCTGCCGCCCAATGGCACGTCCATCTGCATCTCCCTGGCGTGTGAGTGCCGCTGGCCCGTCGGCGTGCCATGGAGTCAAGGTGAACCTGGACCGGCCCGCCGACGTGTTCTGCGTTAACGATCGCTGGAATGTCAGGGCGGAAATAGACGCACGGTGGTGGGCCACGGTGCACCTCACCGTGTCTGAACTGGGCTGACGCCTAGGGGACGGGCGGCACACGTCCCCTAGACCTGGAAGGCTTGCTTCAGAGGATCCGCCACTGGCGCAGATCCGCCCCGTCGTCAACGAGGCCGGCAATCCGGCGATGCACTTCGTCGGCGGCCTCGGTTCCGGGGCGGGACTTTCGGGCGTTGGTAGCGATCATTTGCAGCTCGCGTAGCTGGCACAGCTCCTCGAACTGGGACCAGGAGGTGACATCCCAGCCGTAGGCGGCGGTGAAATCGGCGAAGGCTCCCTGGCCGGGCGGGTCGAATCGGCGGCAGTGGACAGCGACCGTAGCGATGTCCCACTCCCTGGGTCCGAGGGCGGCACCGTCCCAGTCAGCCAGTACGGGCGTGCCGTCGAAGCGCCGCAGCGCGTTACGGATCTGCGGATCAGACTGGATCAGGCTCGTACCTAGGGGAAACCGCATGGCTTCCCAGCTGACCGCCAGCGTCTCGAGCCGGCCCATCAGCAGATCCTGTTCCTTGCCGTTCAGGACCTCAGAACGGGCGACGGACCATTCGATGCTGCGGATCGGTCGCAGTATCGGCAGCGGCATCGGCGGAGCCGGCAGGGCGTGCAGAACTCGGAGAAGCGTTCCGAGCTCGGAGACGGTGATGGGGTTGTCGTGCGCCGCGTCCAGACGCTGCCAGACCGTGACGGCGTGCCCACCCACCCGCAAGGGCTGGGACAGTCCTGGGTGAAGGCCCACCGTGGGGAAACCGTGGTCCACCAGCCAGTCGACCGCAGCCACCATCACACGCACCCGTTCCAGGTCATGGTCGCCGGGAGCGATCTTGATAACCACGTCACCGACTGCGTAGACGGCGTTGGTGTGGTGCCGCAGCAGGGTCGCGTTCGAGTCGGGGTAGCCGAGGAGACGACATACCTCGGCGAGCACCGGCCGGGTGCGCGCCTCGACGAACATGGGGCTCCTAGGGACCGAGTGGGGCTGTGGTCCCAAGCCTACGGGCGCTTTCGCGGCACACCCGCACATAGTCCGTCAAGACGGCGACCTCACCACGATGGCTCTCGTCAGGGATCGCCGTTGCCACGTCGGTCGCCCTGGTCAAGATGATCTCCGTCCGCTGCGCCTCGGGCAGGTCCGCGACGGCGTCACGCGCGGTCACCGCCGCCTCGGTCGCCCGCCGGTCCTGCGCAAGGCACATCGACCGGTCCAGGGCGATGAGCGCCGCATCGATCGGTACGGTCGGAGCGGCACCGTAGAGCCGCAGCGCCTCCTCCTGACCCGATACGCCTCACCCGTGTCACCGAGCCAGGTGTACGCGCCGGAGAGGTAGAACAACAGCCGCTTCTCCGGAAACCTGAAGGCGACGTCGGTGTCCTCGTCGCCAGCCTGATCGAACAGCCGACGCGCCTGGTCGATGGCCGACCGTGCCTGCTCGGCGGCGCCGATCCGGGCCAGGGCACGCGCCCGACCTGCGGCTGCCAGGGCACCCGGCGGCGATGCGATCGATGTGACCGCCAAAGCCGCGTCAGCTAACGCCACAGTTTGGGTGGGATCGCCGAAGTAGTACGGCAGCATCGCCGCTTGGGCCCGCACGAGCACCCTGAAACGAGGCTCCCCGCTGTCGTCCGCCGCGTTGATTGCCGTGCCGTACCACCGCCGAGCCTCAGCCACATCTCCGAGCCGCATCAACGCATCAGCGCACATCGTCGCCAGCAACGCCGCCACCCCGGACAGCCGGGACTGGACCGCCGCCGGCTGCCGCCGCAGCGACAGCATCTGAACCTCGCGGCAGTCGGCAGCCAGAAACGACAGCATGACCTGGGGCGAAGCCGAGGGGTAGACCCTCATGTGCTCGCTGGCGGACTCTTCGATCAACTCTAGTTGTGGAGGAGCGACGCTCGACGCCGCCAGAGCCTCGTCCAATCCCAGACGAAGTCTCACCAGATCGCTGATCTCCGCGCTGGTACCCACACCGGCCAGCGACCGGTCCGCTCCACCCTCCACAGCGACACGGCCAAGGTCAACAGGCACAACCGCGTCCTCGTCGCGGCCGAGCCCCATCGCCGGACGCGGAATGTTCAGACCGTCGGCTATCCGTTCCAACACCTCGTAGGCCGTGACCTGCCGGACGCCCTTGGCTATCTCCGCAGCGCGGTTGGACGAGACACCGACCAGAGCTGCGATCCTGCCGTATGACACGCCCCGCGCGTGGAGGAAGCGGAAGACAGCAGTGACATCGCGCCGCCGCAGAGACTCGCTGATCGGGCGGCCGTTCCAAAATCCCGAGTTCCACCACTCAGGGTCCACCTGCACGGCCACGAGCACCCCCGATCAAACGACGGCCACTCGCCAGCACAGCGCATCCGCGCCGTCACATCAAGTCAAGGCGGCCAAGTCGACGGCATCCACCCCAGTTTCGGCACATGCAGCAACACCCGGAACACCCACGATGGGCCCTCACGATGTCGCCACCTGGGATCAAGCAACCAGCCTGCCCTACATCGAGCGCAGGGCCTCCTTATTGGAGGAGATGAACTCGGTCAGCCCTTCCGGCTTTAGATCTACCGCAGGCAGCTCGTCGAGCCTAATCCGGTCCAACTGGTAGCCACCACGCGACGGCTCAGCGAACTCCTGCCCCGTGCGGGCGTCCTCGTTGAGCCGAAGTAGCCGGCAAGCGAAGAAGTGCTGGACGGAAACGCCCTCACCAGCGGGAGCAGTGAACAGGAACACCTGAGCGAACCGATCGGCCTCGACACCGAGTTCTTCCTGCAACTCCCGACGAAGCGCAGCCTCCAGGGAGACATCCGTCGGCTCCACGCCACCGCCCGGCGTCGTCCAGTACGGCGCCTGGCCTGGCTTGATCCGCTTGATCAGCACGAGGCGGTCGTCCTCGTCCAGCAGAATCGCCCGCACCGACCTCCGCACGATCCGACGCACGACCAACCCCCATCCACCCGACGGATGCACTGGCGACAACACAGCCATTTGATCTTCGAGCCTGACCGCTGGCATCACACCGTGTCCGCAACGGTCCAGCGGCTCCCGAGCGCCCGGCGAGCACCCAACCGGCCGTACGGCGTACGGCAAAAGGCCCCGACCAGGCGGAAACCGCCTGGTCGGGGCCTTGGTGTCTGGTACGCCGCGTAGGACTCGAACCTACAACCCGCGGATTAAGAGTCCGCTGCTCTGCCAGTTGAGCTAGCGGCGCTCGCTGACAACGCGGGCAACCCTAGCATGTCCGGCCGTCCAGCTTCCAACCAGTTGCCGGCAACGAGCCGTCTGTCCGGCGGACCTGCCCATGTGCGCGGATCTGGCACCCTTCCGGATCAGGCACGAAGGGCATGGCGGGTGATGCACGATGTCGGCAGGGACGGAACAAGGAACGGGGACTGGCATGCACAAGGTCAGGAGGGGTTGGTCGGTCGCGGTGACACTGGCAGTCATCGCACCGGCGGCACTGGCAGGGTGTGGATCGGACAAGACGCCACGATTCGTCAACGGCCAGGTGGCCACGGCGAGTCCGACACCCCCGCCGGAGCCGTTCGAGTTCGCCATCGCGCCGAAGGCGGACGCGAAGAACCTGCCGATCAGTACGGAGATCGGCACCACGGTCAGCGGCGGGGAGGTCACCTCGGTGACCCTCGTCGAGGACGGTGGCGGCGAGGTCAGCGGCAGTATGCGGGAGGACGGCACCGCCTGGGTGCCGGACAAACCACTCAAGAATCAGAAGAAGTACACGGCGACCGTCGTCGCGACCAGCAGCACCGGGGAGGAGGAGACCAAGACTACTTCGTTCACCACGATGGGCAGGTCCGGGTCGCAGACCGGCACCGGCCTCTACCTGTTCGACGGGCGGACGTACGGGGTGGCGATGCCGGTGGTGGTCGAGTTCTTCCCCGGCATTCCGGAGCAGGAGCGGGCCAGCGTACAGAAGCGGATGTTCGTCGAGACCGACCCGCCACAGCCGGGCACCTGGCACTGGGTGTCCAACGGTACCCAGGCGTTCTACCGGGCTCCGGACTTCTGGCAGGCCGGCACGACGTTGACCACCCGAATCGCGCTGGACGGCCACCCGACCGGTGACGGCCGGTACGGGGACATGGACCGGGGCGCCACCGCGAAGATCGGCGAGAAGGTGACCGTCGAGGTCGACAACGCCACCAAGCAGCTGTCGATGTTCAAGAATGACAAGCTGGTCAAGCAGATGCCGGTCAGTCTCGGCAAGCCGAGTACGCCGTCGTCGAGCGGCACCATGGTGGTGATGGACAAGCAGGAGCAGACCGTCTTCGACACCTTCGCCGAGTTGGGCCCGGAGGAGGGCTACCGGACGGACATCTCGTTCGCCCAGCGGATCACCTGGGGTGGCGAGTTCATCCACGCCGCCCCGTGGTCGGTCGGCGATCAGGGAGTACGCAACGTGTCACACGGGTGTGTCAACCTGTCGATGGACAACGCCAAGTGGCTGTTCAACCAGACCAAGGTCGGTGACCCGATCACGGTCAAGGGCACTGAGCGGGAGCTGGCGGACGGCAACGGCTGGACGGCCTGGAACCTCACCTGGGACGAGTTCGTCAAAGGTAGTGCGTTGCCGGTGCCGGCCGATCTACAACCGGCAAGGGCTGGTTCACCGGCACCGACGACGCCGGCTCCAGTACCGACAGCGACGTCCGGGTGACGGTCGATGCGTTTCCCGTCCACACGGGGGGCACAGTATGACATCTGAATGACTGCCAACAACGGACGAATGTGACACGGCTGACCGAATGTACCGGACGATCCGGGGAATACCGGTCAGCCGTGTCGCCGTTGCGTACGTTTGGGGCACGAACCCGGGAGTTGCCCCACCGCGTCTTTGTTGGACGATGGGATCCGGGGACCGAACTTCGTGAGGGGATCATGCGAGTCAGCCGCTTTCAGGTAGAGCCGCGGATTGGGCGGGCGCGACCGCCCGTACCGCGGGTTGTCACGGCCGTCGCGCTCGCCGCCGCGCTCGCCCTCACCGGTGCCTGCACCGGCGCCGGCGACGCTCCCACCTGGCAGGGCGGCACGGAGTCCGACCCGAGCCCGAATGCGCAGGCCACGATCACCGAGCCGGCCGCCGACGCCACCGACGTGCCCGCGTCGACGGCGATCACCTTCACCACCACCGACGCGACGCGGACAACGGTTGAGTTGACCGACGTCGACGGCAACCCGGTGCCGGGCGAGGTCGACGCCGACGGCTCTGTCTTCCTCCCCGACGGGCAGCTGGAGTACGACGCCGCGTACACCGCGACGGTGACGGTGACCGGCGACGACGGCGAGACCACCGTGACCAGCCACAACTTCCGGACCATGGCCCAGCCGGGCAATCAGGTACGAGTGTCCAGCTTCCTGGGCGACGGCAACGTGGTCGGCGTCGCGATGCCACTGATTCTGCGGTTCAGCCGGGACATCCCGCAGGACTACCGCGACGACGTGCAGCGGCGGTTGAGCGTCGAGACCGAGCCCGCCCAGGAGGGCATCTGGTACTGGGTGAGCCCTACCGAGGTCCAGTTCCGGCCACGCGAGTTCTGGCAGGCCGGCACCCAGCTGTTCTACAAGGCGCAGACCGGTGGCCTGCCGATGGGCGACGGCTGGTACGGCCGCAACGACCTGACCGTGGACGCCGAGGTCGGTGCGGCGCTGGTGATGACGGTCGACAACACCAGCAAGACGATGGTGGTCACCAAGGACGGCGAGACGATCAAGGAGATCCCGGTCAGTCTCGGCAAGCCGAAGACGCCCTCCTCCAGCGGCACCATGATCGTGATGGAGAAGCTGAAGGAGACCGTCTTCGACACGTACGAGGAGCTGGGCCCGGAGGAGGGCTACCGGACGGACATCGAGTACGCCCAACGGCTGACCTGGGGCGGCGAGTTCATCCACGCCGCCCCGTGGTCGGTGGCCGACCAGGGGGTACGCAACGTCTCACACGGCTGCGTCAACATGTCGGTGGACAACGCCAAGTGGCTGTTCAACCAGACCAGGGTCGGTGACCCGGTCACGGTCAAGGGCACCGAGGTCCAGCTCGCCAACGGCAACGGTTGGACGGTGTGGAACCTCAGCTGGGACGAGCTCGTCGAAGGCAGCGCCCTGCCGTACGAGCCGGAGTCGACCGAGTTGGCAACGACGGAGTCGACGCCGGGCGGTGCCGCCGGCGGGTCCGGAACCAGCTCGGACCCGCAGGCCTGACCCGTCCCCACCCGGGAACGGGCACCGAGCAAAAGCGCCCGGCCAGGATCAGATCCTGGCCGGGCGCTTCGGTATGGGGTGACTGAAGGGACTTGAACCCTCGACACCCGGGACCACAACCCGGTGCTCTACCTGCTGAGCTACAGCCACCAAGAACCACACCCGGCAGACTGCCGCGTGGGGTGCCGACCAATGATAGCCCTACCGGCAGGCATCACGTCGAGCGGGTTCCGCCGGGCCGGCCCGGCCGCCACCCAGCGGCCGGTCGTTCGGCGACGGTCAGAGGCCGGCGGCGATCGCCTTGGCCGCGTCGACGTCCGGGCCGGGCAGCGGCACGAAGATCGACCGCCGGTAGTACTCCAGCTCCCGGATACTCTCCCGGATGTCCGCCAGCGCCCGGTGCGACAGCCCCTTGGCCGGCTGCCCGAAATAGACCCGGGGGTACCAGCGCCGGCACAACTCCTTGATCGACGAAACATCGATCATGCGGTAGTGCAGGTAGGAGTCGAGTCGCGGCATGTCCCGGGCCAGGAAGCCCCGGTCGGTGGCGATCGAGTTGCCGCACAGCGGCGCGGTCTTCGGCTCCTGCACGAAGCTCGTCACGTACTCAAGTACCCGGTCCTGCGCCTCGGCGAGGGTGACCGCCGAGCGCCGCACCTCCTCGGTCAGCCCGGACTTGGCGTGCATCTCCCGCACCACGTCCGGCATCCCGGCCAACGTCTCCTCGTCGGCGTGGATCACCAGATCGACGCCGTCGCCGAGCACGTTGAGGTCCGAGTCGGTGACCAGCGCGGCCACCTCTATCAACGCGTCCCTGCCGAGGTCGAGCCCGGTCATCTCACAGTCGATCCAGACAAGAAGATCCGCCACGCGGACAGCCTACGCGGCACCGTCCAGCAGCCGACCAGGTCACCGGCGGCGGCCCCCGCTAGGCTCGCGGGCGTGCCCGCCGACACCCTCCCGGACGGCCCCGCGCCGCGCCCCGTCGACGACAGATCACGTACGCCGCGCCGGATCGCGGTCGTCGTCGCGCTCAGCGCCGCCGTGGTCGCCGCCCTGATCTGGTACGGCAACCGGCACGACTTCTACGACCTGAAGATCTACCTCAGCGCGATGCGCTGGTGGGCCGACGGCAACCCGCTGTACGACTACGTCCAGCCCGACATCGTGCAGGGCCAGCTCTACTTCACCTATCCCCCGTTCACCGCGTTGCTGCTGCGCCCGTTCGCGGCGGTGGGCGCCGGGACCGCCGCCGCCGTGTTCACCGTCGGCACGCTGCTGGCGGTGGTGGTCACCACGGTCTGGCTGGTCACGCCGATCGCCCGCCGACGCGGCCTGCCGCGCTGGTGGCTGGCCGGTTTGGCGGTACCGCTGGTGGTACTGATCGAGCCGACCCGGGAGACGATCTTCCTCGGGCAGATCAACATGCTGCTGGTCGTGCTGATCCTGGCCGACCTGCTGCTCGCCGTACCGAAGCGGTCCCGCTGGGCCGGCGTCGGCATCGGCCTGGCGACGGCGATCAAGCTGTTCCCGGGGATCTTCATCGTCTACCTGCTGGTCACCCGTCGGTGGCAGGCGGCGCTGGTGTCCTGCCTGGCGGCGGCGGCCGCCACCGGGCTCGCCGCGGCGGTCGCCCCGGCCGAGTCGTGGCGGTTCTGGTTCACCGAGCTGTGGAGCACCGAGCGGGTGGGGCGCAGCGACTACACCGGCAACCAGTCGCTGCAGGGGCTGCTCGCCCGGCTGGCCGCTCCGGCCGAGCCGGACCGGCTGGTCTGGCTGGTGCTGGTGGCCGTCGCCGCCGGCTACGGGTTGTGGCGTGCGGCCCGGGCGGCACGGGCCGGTGACGAGCTGGCCGGGCTGACCCTGACCGGCCTGGTGGCCGCGCTGATCGCACCGATCACCTGGCCGCACCACGTCTACTGGTTCGTCCCGGCGCTGATCGTGCTCCTCGACGCGGCGCTGCCGGCCCGCCCGCCGGTCGCCGCCGGGCCGCAGCCGGCGGCGGCCCGGAGCGGAGTCCGGGCCGCCGGACCGGCGGCGTCGGCGGCACTGGCGTTGGCGGCGGTCATCTTCGCGGCGCTGGTCGTCGGTGTCGTGTCACTGATCGACTGGGGCCATGCGAAGGAGCCGACCGACGATCCGGCCACCTTCGTGCTGCGCAACCTGTACGTGCTGGCCGCCGCGCTGCTGCTGGTCAGTCTGCCGATCCGCCGTCACCCGACGTCGACTCCGGGCGGGTAGCGGCCGCTGGGGCAGCCGCCGGAGCAGGCGTCGGGCGGCGGGTCCGGGCGAACGCCAGCCCGCCGAGTACCAGCCCGCCGAGGCCGGCGAGCAGCCCGACGATCCCCACCCCGAGCGCGGCACCGCTGCCGCCGGTGTCGCTGCCGGTCGCGGCGTCGTCGGCCGGTGCCTCGTCGTCGACTGGCTCCTGACCGCCGCCGACGGCGGGGCTGTCCTGCTCAGCCGAGGTCAACGTGAGCACGCTCGCCGGGGTGGCCGGCTCCTCCTCGCCGGGCACCGGCACCTCGATCCAGCGCACCACGGTGCCGTCGGAGTAGGTCTGCAGCGACTTGAAGACCAGCTGTTCGGCGTCGGGCAGCGGGCCCATCCGGATTGGTAGATCCAGGAACTCGCCCGGCTGCACGCTGGCCTCCGCGGTCTCGGCTGTCCACACGACCCGGGACACCGCCTCAGTCACCTGGGCACCGTGTACCTCCAGCGGCGGATCGACCGGCGCCGTCTGCACCTCGACGGTCCAGCCGGGCACCCGGGCCAGTGACACCGAGGCGATCGGCGTGTCCTCCGGCATCACCACTTCGACCTTGACCGTGCTGTGTTCGTCGCTCTCGTTCGGCACCTGGAAGTCGAGGCGGGCGTAGTCGCCAGACGGCGCCTGCGTCGGGTGGACCGTGATGTGTGCGGCCGCCGGGGCGGCCAGACCGAGGATGCCGACGACGGCGGCCGCACCGGCGAGCGCCGCAACGCGGACCGGTGTGCGTCGGTGACGGAGCATGAAGTAGCCCTTTCTAGTTGATCTCCACCGTGGTGGCGACGGTCGCCTGATCGATGTCGGAAATCCGGACGGTGATCCGCAGCTCCCAGTCTCCCGCAGCCGGCAGGCTGATCTCACCGGTGGCGTGGTTGTCGGTCAGCGGCAGCAGCGGGATCTCGATCGGTTCGACCCCGCTGGCCGGCAACGCCGCAGTGGCCTGCCATTCGATCACCGGCTGCGGCCGGTTGTCCTCGGTGTAGGCGTACAGGTGGACCGAGTTGTTGCCCCGCCGGGCCGGGTCCACCTCCACCTGCAGCGAGTAGATGTCACTGGTCAGCGTGGTGGAGAAGTAGCCGCTGTCGGCCCGCAGGTCCTCGCCGATGGCGGTCCGGGCCGGGGTGGTCTGCACCAGCACCGCGGTGACCGCCAGCACCACGGCGGTGACGGCCAGTTCGGCGACGATCGCCTGCCGCATCCGGCCGGGACGTCCGGCGGCGCTGCGGTTGCGCACCAGCTGCCGCGAGTACGCCGCCACCGCGAGGACCAGCCCGAACAGGCCGATCTTGGCCAGCAGCAACCGGCCGTACGTGGTGCCGAACAGCGCCTCGAAGGTACCCACCTCGATCAGCGCCTGCACCGTACCGGCGAGCAGCAGTGCGCAGACCGCCAGCGCCGCCCAACGCGACCAGATCGGCAGGATCGCGGCGAGTTCCCGCTCCTCGGCCTGCCGGAGCAGGAACACCGCGAGCATCGCCAGACCGCCGAGCCAGACCGCCATCGAGCTGAGGTGCACGGCGTCGACCACCACTGAGACGGCCGGTACCGGTGAGGCACTCGGGTGACCGGCCAACGGCCAGGTGAACACCCCGATGACGGCCAGGACGCCGAGCAGGATCTGGTCGCTGCGGCCTTCCGAGCCGGCCAGGAAGGGCCGCAGCAGCACCGCCGTGGCGGCCAGTACCCCGAGCCGGACCAGCAGCGCTGCGCCGATCCCGCTGCCGAGGACGTCACGCAGCGCCGCGCCGTCGGCGTCGCCGATCCCGCCGCCGGTGACGTACGGTGCCTGCAGCCAGATGGTGGCCAGGGTGGACGCCGCGACCAGTCCCAGCCCGGCCCAGGTCAGGCGGCCCGGCCCGCTGCGGGTCAGCCGGCGCGGCCAGAGCATGCTCAGCACCAGCACCGGGCCGACGATCAGCAGCAGTCCGGCGTACCCGACGAACTTGGCCGCCTGCAGCAGCCCGCTGACCAGCGGATCGGTGTCGGCGCCGCCGTCGTCGGTCGGCACCGCCGACGGCGCGCCGACCGAGTAGGTGAAGCCGCCGCTTACCGGGTGTCCGTCGGCGGAGATCACCCGGTAGCTGACCAGGTAGGTGCCACGCGACGTCTGTTGTTCGACGGAGACGGTGACCACCGCGCCGTCGAAGACCGGCTCGCCCTGGTCGACGCGCTGCCCGTCCGGGGCGATCACCCGGACCCGGTCGGGGACCTGCCGCACCGATTCGGAGAAGGTCAGCACCACTTCGGCCGGGGCGTTCGGCAGTACCGAGTCGGTCACCGGGCTGGTGCTGACCAGGACGGCGTGCGCGCTGGCCGGCGCTGCGGCGGGTAGCAGGACCACGGGCAGTGCCGCCAGCAGCAGGCCGGCGACGACCACGAGGCGCGACGTCCATCTATTCGTTGCGGCAGTCATGGGCAATATGCTCGCCGGTCCACCTGGGTCCACGCGACCCGGCCTCCCCTCATTGGTGGTTGGTCGGTTGGTCGGTGGCCGAAGTTCCGCGATGCTCGATGTGACGTACGACATCGGATCTTCCGGTTTGATGTCCCGCCTCCGTGGAACTCGGCATCGGGTGCGCAGCGACTAACAGACATGAGGGTACGACCCTGGATCGGAGCCGCCGTCCGCCTCGGGCTGGCTGCCGTCTGGTTGGTCGCCGGCGGGTCGAAGGTCACCGACCTGGCCGGGTCCGGCCGGGCGGTCAACGCCTACCAGGTCTTTCCGTACGACCTGGCGATGGTGATCGGCGCCGCGCTGCCCTTCGTCGAACTGGCGCTCGGCGTGCTGCTGCTGATCGGGCTGGCCACCCGGCTCTGCGCGGTCGTCTCGGCCGGCCTGCTGGTCGTCTTCATCGCCGGCATCACTTCCGCGTGGGTGCGTGGGCTGCGGATCGACTGCGGCTGCTTCGGCGTCGGCGGTGAACTGGCCGCCGGGCAGACCCCTGCCTACGGCCCGGAGATCGCCCGCGACCTTGCGTTCCTGACGCTCGCCGGGTTCCTGGTGTGGTGGCCGCGCACAGCACTGTCGACGGATTCGTGGCTGAACAGCAACAGATAGTCATCTTCTAGGTAGATCGGCGGGTGACGGCGATGAGCCGACGAGTGGAGCAGAAGAAGGCAGCCCGGGTGGTCCGCGACCAGCTGGCCCGGGAGCGGCGGCGCCAGCGTGCCCTCTGGACGTCGGTGGCGGCCGTGGTGGCGCTGGTTCTCGCCGGCATGATCGGCTGGGCCGTCTACCAGACCCAGCGCGGCGGCGAGTACACCGCGCCACCCGGTGCGGTCGCCGACGACTCCGGCATCCCGATCGGCGACGGCCCGGTCACCGTCGACCTCTACGCCGACTTCCTCTGCCCCGCCTGCCGGCAGTTCGAACAACAGGTCGGCCCGACCCTGGACCAGCTCGTCGAGGATGGCAGGATCACCCTGGTGTACCACCCCGTCGCGATCCTCGACCGGCTCAGCGACGACGCGTACTCGACGCGGGCGTCGGCGGCGTCCGGCTGCGCGGCGGCCGGCGGCCAGTTCGAGGAGTACGCCGCCGCGCTCTACGAGCAGCAGCCGGCCGAGGGCGGCCCCGGGCTCAGCGAGGAGCAGCTGATCACCGTCGGCGGTGAGGTCGGGCTGGACACCGGCAGCTTCGGCCAGTGCGTCCGGGACGACACCTACGGCGGCTGGCCGGCCCACGTCACCGAGCAGGCCGGCCGGGCCGGGGTCAGCGGCACCCCGACCGTGATGGTCGACGGCGAGACCGTCGCATCGAGCGCCCAGGCCATCACCGCCGCCGTCGACGCGGCCGGCTGACGTGCGGTTCACCCGGCGGCTGGCGCAGGTGCGGGCCACCCGACTGGCCGGCCGGCTTGCGGTGTTCGTCGGCGTGGCGGCGGTGCTGCTCACCGGTGCCGCGACGCCGGCCACCGCGCACGGCGCGGACGCCCCTGCGGCCTCCGACTACCGGGTGGCGGTGACCGGCACCGTGCCGGCAGTCGACGGGCTCACCGTGCGGGTCGTCGAGGCCGGTGCCCGGCTCGAGTTGACCAACCACAGCGGCCGGCCGGTCGAGGTGCTCGGCTACGCCGGGGAGCCGTACCTGGAGATCCGACCGGACGGGGTCTACCAGAACCGGCGCTCCCCCACCGCGTACCAGAGCGAGACCCTGGCCGGCGACACCCCGGTGCCGGCCGACGCCGACCCGGCCGCGCCGCCGGACTGGCGACGGATCGCCGACCGGCCGGTGGTCCGCTGGCACGACCAACGGACCTACTGGCTGGACGCCGCGCCGCCGGACGCGGTGCGGGCCGCACCCGACCAGGTGCACCGGGTACGCGACTGGGTGGTGCCGCTGCGCGACGGCGTCACCCCGGTCGAGCTGCGCGGCACGCTGGACTGGATCCCGCCGCCCGACCCGCTGCACTGGTGGGGCGGCACGCTGCTCGGTGCCGTACTGATGATGGTCGCTCTGGTGGCTACCGCCCGCCATGATCCGCGGACCGCACAGCTGGTCTCCGCCGGCGGGCTCGCCGTCGGCGCGGCGGCCGCCGTCGGCTATGCGATGGCCCGCGCCGTCGAATCCGGCACCGGTGGCCCGGCCGGCCTGCTCAGTGTGCTGCTCGACGGCCCGGTCTGGGCTCTGCTGACCGGGCTGGCCGCGCTGGCCGCCGCCGGGTACGCGGCACGCCGCCGAGCCGGTGCCGAGCTGGCCCTCGCCCTGACCGGCACCTGCCTGGCGGTCTTCGCCGGGGCGGCCAACGCCGCCGTGTTCACCCGGGCGATCGCCCCGGTGCCCGGACCGGCCTGGTGGCCGCGGATCGTGGTCGCCGCCGTCCTGGTCAGCGGGGTCGCCGTGGCGCTCGGCGCGGTGCTACGCCTGCGCGCGGAGCCCGTCACCGGCCCGGAAAGCGTCGGGCGGGCCGCCGGGGACGGACCGGGCAGCACCGGCCCGGACGGAGGCGAGCTGGCGCGCGGCGAGCAGCGGGTCGAAGCCGAACGGTAGCTCCAGCCGGTGCCGGGCCAGCAGCTCCGCGTCGGCGAGCAGGTCTGTGGTCGGACCGTCCGCCACCACCCGGCCGCCGTCCAGAATCACCGACCGGTCGCACAGCTCCAACGCGTACGGCAGGTCGTGGGTGACCATCAGGATCGTCACCGGCAGCCGGTGCAGGACCTCGGCCAGCTCACGACGGGCCGCCGGGTCGAGGTTCGACGACGGCTCGTCCAGCACCAGGATCTCCGGACGCATCGACAGCACCGTCGCCACCGCCACCCGCCGCCGCTGGCCGAAGGACAGGTGCTGTGGGGACCGGTCCCGGTGCTGCGCCATCCCGACGGCGTCGAGCGCCTCGTCGACCCGCGCCGCCAGCTCGGCACCGCGCAGCCCCAGGTTCGCCGGGCCGAACGCCACGTCCTCGGCGACGCTCGGCAGGAACAGCTGGTCGTCCGGATCCTGGAAGACGATGCCGACCCGGCGGCGTACCTCGGCCAGGGTCGCCCGCCGCTGATCCACCAGCAGCCCACCGACCTCGACCTGACCGGACCCGCCCCGAAGTACGCCGTTGAGGTGCAGCACCAGCGTGGTCTTGCCGGCACCGTTGGGCCCCAGCAACGCCACCCGGGCCCCGGCGGGCACGGTCAAATCCACCCCGTGCAGCGCCGGATGCCCGTCCGGGTAGCTGAACCGCAGGTCACGCACCCGCAGCGACGGCGGCACCGGGCCGACAGACGGCATCGGACCGCCGTCGCCGGCCGGCTGCGTCGAGCCCGCGTCGACCGGATCGCTCACCGCGACAACACCGCCACGGCGGCGATGGTAGCGGCCGTCACCGGTACCGACGCGGCCAGCATCCACTGGCCGGCCGTGGCACCGCCGGTGGCCTGCCAGGCCACCGGCATCCGACCGGTGTACCCGCGGGAGATCATCGCCAGGTACACCCGCTCGCCGCGCTCGAACGCCCGCAGGAACAACGCGCCGACGCCGGCGGCGAACCCGCGTACCTGCCAGAGGAAGCGCGGGTCGTCGCCCCGGGAGATCCGGGCGATCCGCATCCGTCGGGCCTCGTCGACCAGCACGTTGACGTAGCGCAGCATGAACGTGGCGATCTGGGTGACGATCGACGGGCAGCGCAGCCGGTCCAGCCCGACCAGCAGTTCGCGGCTGGTGGTGGTGGCCGCCAGCAGCAGTGACGCGAGCACCCCGAGGGTGGCCTTGGCCAGGATGTTCCAGCCGCCGTAGAGGCCCTCGACGGACAGGCTCAGACCGGCGAGCGGGATCCGTTCACCGCCGGCCAGCAGCGGTAGCGCGAACGCGAAGGCCACGAACGGGACCTCGATCAGCGACCGCCGGGCCAGCCAGCCCGCCGGCACCCGGGCGACGACGGCGACCGCCACGACCAGCAGCAGATAGCCGCCGAAGGCCCACAGCCGCTCGCGCGGGGTGGCCACCACCACCAGGGTGAACGCCAGCATCGCGGCGATCTTCGTCTCCGGCGGGAGCCGGTGCACCGGGCTGTCCCGCTCCAGGTGCAGCAACTGCGCGTGCCCGGCTCCCACCGCTGGTCAGCTCTTCGGTCCGCCGGCCGGCGCCCGGGCGGCCAGTGCCTCGCCGGCCGGCCGGCGGCTGCGGGTCAGCCAGAACAGCCCACCGGCGACCGCGAAGGTGAGCAGCACCCCGACGACGCCGGCGACCGCCGTACCGATGAAACCGTTGTCCACGGCGGTCAGGCCGTAGTCGGCGAACGGGCTGTCGGCCAGCTCGTGGTCCTGCGCGCCGGAGCCCATGCAGGCCCCGCCGACGATCTCCTCGCCGTCGAGTTCGCAGCCCTGGGTCGACGCCGAGTCCAGCCCGTCGGGCGAGCCGGAGGCGAAATTGCTGACCACGCCGGCCAGCAGCAGCGAGACGAACAGGCCGGCCAGGATGAAACCGGTGTTGCGCTTCATGCGGCACCTCCGGCGGAAACGGAATGGCTGGTGGTCGGGCCGGTCGGGTCAGGGGTCGGGCTGGTCGGGCGGCGCAGGCCGCGCAGGGCGTACACCAGGTCGGGCCGGGTCCGGGCGACGGTCAGCACGGTGACCGCGGCGATCAGCCCTTCACCGACGCCGATCAGGACGTGGGTACCGGTCATCAGGGCCAGCACCTGGCCGAGGCCGAAGTCCTGCAGCGCGGTGGTGCCGCCGATGGCGTACTGCAGCACGAAGCTCAACGCGGCTGCGACAACGCTGACCACCGACGCGACGAAGGCGGTGACCGCCAGCCCGGTCGGCGTGCGTGGCAGCACCCGTAGCAGGACGAAGATCAGTCCGTACGCGGCGGCGGTGCCGACCAGCGCCATGTTGGTGACGTTCGGGCCGATCGCGGTGACCCCGCCGTCGGCGAACAGCAGTGCCTGCACGATCAGCACGATCGAGACGCAGAGTGCGCCGACCCATGGGCCGACCAGCAGCGCGGCCAGCGCGCCGCCGAGCAGGTGCCCGCTGACTCCGGGCAGCACCGGGAAGTTGAGCATCTGGACGGCGAAGATGAACGCGGCGACCAGGCCGGCCATCGGGGCGAGCCGGTCGTCGAGGTCCCGACGGCCGCGGACGACGCAGTACCCGAAGGCCACGGCGGCAAGGACGGCGCAGCTGATCGCTACGGGGCCGTTGAGCACCCCGTTCTGGATGTGGAGTGCGAGGGGGTCCACGTGGTTCCTCCCGGCTGGGCAGTCCGTTGGTGGCGCGGCCAGCCTATTTCGCCATCGCTGCTCTTGCATAGAGGATGCAACTGATCACGGTTGGCGGCCCAACCCGACCGGTAGCGGCGGGAGTAGGCTCCCGCCATGACCTCAGCTGCCACCGACGGGCCGGTCCGCCTCGCGCCGGGCGATTCCGCCCCGGAATTCACCTTACGGACCGACAGCGGCGACCAGTTGTCCCTCAAGGAGCTCCGCGGGCGCAACGTGGTGCTGTACGCGTACCCGTCGGCGATGACCCCGGGCTGCACCAAGCAGGCGTGTGATTTCCGCGACTCGCTCGCCGGGCTGCAGGCCGCCGGCTACGAGGTGGTCGGTATCTCTCCCGACAAACCGGAGAAACTCGCCAAGTTCCGCGAGCGGGACGGGCTCACCTTCCCGCTGCTGTCCGACCCGGACAAGGCCGTGCTCACCGCGTACGGCGCCTACGGCGAGAAGCAGTTGTACGGCAGGACGGTCACCGGGGTGATCCGGTCGACCTTCGTGATCGACGCCGAGGGGCGGATCACCAGAGCGCTGTACAACGTCAAGGCCACCGGCCACGTCGCCAAGCTCCGCCGCGACCTCGGCCTCGACTGACGCGGCAGCCGCCGCCGGCTCCGGCTCCGGCCGACCGGGATTCGGCTAACCTGTCCTCGGCACGTAACCTAGGAGCGCTCGGGGCCGTAGCCCAATTGGCAGAGGCATGCGACTTAGGATCGCACCAGTGTGGGTTCAAGTCCCGCCGGCCCTACACAACGCCTGTCACCCAGGCCACCCGGAGTCGACACACCGCAATGATGCACCCACTCCACGTACGGCTGGGCTTCGTCCTTGATCCGCCGCTCGACGACGAGCTGCGCGAGCGGATCATCGCGGTCTGGGCGGACGCGACCAACGCCGGTGGCGCGGTCGGCTTCGTCGCCCCGGTGACCGTCGCCGACGTACGCCCGACCGCCGAGGCGGCGTTCGCCGGGGTCGCCGCCGGCATCGACCGGCTGCTCGTCGGCCACGACGATGCCGGGCTGGCCGCGTTCGTCTTCGTCACCAGCAACCGGTTCGACCTCAAGGAACACTGGCGGGTACTCAAGCGGGTGGTGGTCACGCCTGACCGGCAAGGGCGCGGCTACGGGCTGGCTCTGATGGCCGAGGCGGAGCGGGTCGGCCGGTCGATGGGGCTCTCCGCGCTGCAGGTCACCATCCGCGACGGGCACGGGCTGCCCGCGTTCTACCAGCGGTGCGGCTACCGGGAGGTGGGCCGGCTGCCGGGCGCGCTGCGGGTGGCCGACGGCGACGACCGGGACGAGATCATCATGTGGCGGGAACTGAGCGGCGCATCAGCCAGCAGGCCGGTGACAGGCTGACGGGGGGATCGGTCAGCCGCAGACTGACGGCGGCTCGGCAGCAGCCGCGGCCGGCACCGTCGACGGGCTGGCGGCCGCGCCGAGACCCGCTGCACCGGCGGTTGGCGACGGACCCGGCGAGGCCGACCCGGTGGGCGTTGGACCTGGCGACGGTGGTTCGGCGGCCGCCGTGGCCTGCGCCGGCGGCGGCCGGTCACCGGAGCCGTCGGCGGCCGAGGACGACCCGGCCGACCGGGAGCCGGAGCTGGAACCCGATCCGCTGCCGTACAGCCGCACGTCGGTCCGCTGGGTCCGCCCCGGGGCCAGCTGGACCCCCGGCACGGTCGTCCGGTTGCCGTACACGTCGGTGACCCGCAGGGAGTACGGGCCGGGGCCGAGTCCGTCGTCGGCGAGCCAGTAGTTGTAGTCGTGCCGGACAAGTCCGCGCCACCCCGATCCGGTTCGGGCCTCGACCGTCGCGAGCGGGTTGCCGTGGTCAGTGACCCGTACCGCGAACCACCACTGCGACGCGCCCTCCTTGACCCGCACTGCGAGCGGCCCGGTCGGCGGGTCGACCACCGCCCGGTAGCTGACGTCGACGATGCCCCGCACCGGGTCAGCGATCCGGGCGAACGCCTCCCGGGACAGGTCGAGGTGGCCGGCGGCGCACTCCGGGCACTGGTCCATGACGACGACGCGGACGGTGCCGCGGGGACCGGTGACATCGAGGTACCCGCCGCACGCGGCGGCGTCGGCGTACTCGTCCGGGCCGAGCGCGACGTACATCCGGTCGGCCGGCGCACTGTCGAACGAACAGTTGCCACCCTGCCCCTGCGCGTCGTAGAAAGTGGCCTTGCCCTGGTTGGTGCCGCCGCCGGCGGGTGGTGCCGCGCAGGCCGGGCTGGCACCGACCTGGGCAGCCAGCAGCAGGCCGAGCAGGCCGGCCCCGGCCGCCGACGCGCCGCCGGCCAGCCAGCGGGTCCGGCCGGCCGGGAAAGGCCGGCGGGCATGGAAGGCGGGTCCGTCGTCGGTCACGTCCAGCGATGCTGCCGTACTGCGACGTACCCGGGCAACGGTCCTAAGTGAGACCTAAGAGTCGGGACCGGCCGCAACCACCACGTTGTCGCCGACGGTGATCCGCCCGGTGCCGTCCGGGATGAGGTTCATCCCGAACAGGACACCCTTCGGGCCACGATGGTGTCGGGCGAGGATCCGCAGCGGCTGCTGGCCGCGTTCGCCGGTGTCCTGGTCGGTGGTGGTCACGACGCAGCGGGTGCAGGTCTTGGCCACCCGGAAGGTGACGTCGCCGATCCGGATCCGACGCCCCAGCCAGCCGTCCTCGGCCCAGGCCGGCGCTCCACTGATCACCACGTTGGGGCGGAACCGGTGCATCGGCAACGGCGCGGCCGGGTCGCCCGACTCGACGAGCCAGTCGTTGACCGCATCGAGGGAGGCCGCGTTGGTCAGCAGCACCGGATAGCCGTCGGCGAAGCTGACCACGTCGCCGGAGCGGCCGTGGTCAGGGTCGACCGCCCGTACCGCCGGGTCGGCCAGCCAGGCCAGTCGGGCCGGCCTGCCGATGAGCGTACTGATCCAGTCGTGTGCGGCGGCCGCAGCGAGCCGGGCCGGCACCGGGGTCTTGGCCCGGAAGACACGGACCTGCACCGGCGGGCCGGCGACCGGCGCGCGGACATCCAGTCTGGGCGCGACCGGCGGGGGAACGTCCGGCGTCGGCCGGCCGGTGTGCAGGATGAGTCCACCGGCGACGGGCCGGGGGTGGATGTGGACCAGGGCCGGAGCCTCCCGCTGGGTGATGCCGACCCCGTCCGGGTCGATGATCATCCAGCGTCGGTCCCCGGCCAGGCCCCAGGGCTCGACCCGGGCGTCGTCGTGGTCGAGCCGGCGACACCCCTTGACCGGGTACGTGTGGAGGGCGGCGACCCGGACGCCGGTCACGACGGCGGCCGGGTGCGGACCGGGTTGCGACACGGCGACAGGCGTTCCACGCGCTGGTTCTACCACAGCCGCCGCCGGTGCCGGCGCGGCCACCGTTGCCGGCTGAATGAAATATTGCATACAGTGTCAGGGTGAATGACAGCGAGGTCGTCCCGGCCGCTTCGGCCGAACGGGTGCTCGACCTGTTCACCGGGGTCCGCCTCACCCCCACCCAACGTCGGATCGCGCACAGCCTGGTGCAGCACGCCGGATCCGCCGCGTTCCTGTCCGCCGCCGAGGTCGCCGAGCTGGCCCGGGTCAGTCAGCCGTCGGTCACCCGGTTCGCGATGGCGCTCGGCTACGACGGCTACCCGGCGCTGCGCCGCCGACTACGCGAGTTCGCCGTCAACCCACCAGGCACCGGCCAGCCCGGCGGCGCTGCCGGCCTGCCCGTACCGCGCGGCGAGTCCCGGCGCGGCGGGCGGCGGGCCTACGCCGCCGACAACGAGATGCAGCGCGCGGTCCGCGCCGAGGCCCGGCAGCTGAGCATGCTCGCCGACCAGCTCGGCGATCGGGACCGGCTCACCGCCGCCGGCACCCTGCTGGCCGGCAGCACCCCGCTGCCGGTACTGGGGCTGCGGGCCGCCGCCCCACTGGCCACCTACTTCGGGTTCTTCGCCGCCAAGGTCCGCCCGGACGTACGGGTGCTGGACAGCGGCGGCAGCCTGCTGCCGGAGCGCCTGGAACAGACCCGGGAAGCCGGCGCGACCGCGCTGCTGGCCATCGTGCTGCCCCGCTACCCTCGGGAAGCCGTCGACGCGCTGGTCGAAGCGCGCGCCGTCGGCCTGGCCGTGGTGCTGATCACCGACTCCCTGTTGAGCCCGGCCGCCGAACACGCCGACCTGGTGCTGCCCGCCCCGGTCGGCGACCAGCTGGTGTTCGATCTGCACGCCGCGCCGATGGCGTTGGCGATGGTCCTGCTGCAGGCGATCTGCGACGCGGCACCGGGCGAGGCGCAGCGGCGGCTGGAGCAGTTCGAGCGCTCCGCCGCCCAGCGCAATGTCTTCATCGGCTGACCACCCGGAAGGGACCGCGACATGGCTGAGCTGATCCGGGCGGCGCGCGGCGCCAACCGTACCGCCAAGGGGTGGCCGCAGGAGGCCGCGCTGCGGATGCTGATGAACAACCTCGACCCGGACGTCGCCGAACGCCCCGACGACCTGGTGGTGTACGGCGGCACCGGCCGGGCGGCCCGGGACTGGCCGTCCTACCACGCACTGGTGGCGACGCTTAACGAGCTGGCCGACGACGAGACGATGCTGGTCCAGTCGGGCCGGCCGGTCGGCGTCCTGCGCACCCACGAGTGGGCGCCCCGGGTGCTGCTGGCCAACTCGAACCTGGTCGGCGACTGGGCGACCTGGCCGGAGTTCCGCCGGCTGGAGCAACTCGGCCTGACCATGTACGGGCAGATGACCGCCGGCTCGTGGATCTACATCGGCACCCAGGGCATCCTGCAGGGCACCTACGAGACGTTCGCGGCGGTCGCCGCCAAACTGGCGGCGGGCACCACGACCACGCCGGTCGACCCCACCGCGCCGCCGGCCTGGATCGACCGGGTCGGTGCCGCGTCGCTGGCCGGCACGCTGACGCTGACCGCCGGCTGCGGCGGGATGGGCGGCGCGCAGCCGCTCGCGGTCACCATGAACGGTGGGGTGTGCCTGATCGTCGACGTCGACCCGCAGCGACTGGCCCGCCGGGTCGCCACCGGCTACCTGGACACCGTCGCCGCCTCGCTGGCCGAGGCGGTCACCTTGGCCCAGGCCGCCCGGCGGGACCGGCGGGCGCTGTCAGTCGGCGTGGTCGGCAACGCGGCGACCGTCTTGCCGCAGCTGCTCGCCGACGGCGTCGAGATCGACATCGTCACCGACCAGACCAGCGCGCACGACCCGCTGAGCTACCTGCCGGAAGGGGTCGAGCTGGCCGACGCGGCGGCGTACGCCGGCCGGGCACCGCAGGAGTACACGCAGCGGGCCCGGGAGTCGATGGCCCGGCACGTCGCCGCGATGGTCGGCTTTGCCGACGCCGGTGCCGAGGTGTTCGACTACGGCAACTCGATCCGCGACGAGGCCCGGCTCGGCGGCTACGATCGGGCGTTCGACTTCCCCGGTTTCGTGCCGGCGTACATCCGGCCGCTGTTCTGCGCCGGCAAGGGTCCGTTCCGGTGGGCGGCGCTGTCCGGCGATCCGGCCGACATCGCCGCCACCGACCGGGCGATCCTCGACCTGTTCGGCGACAACGAGGCGCTGGCCCGCTGGATCCGGCTGGCCGGCGAACGGGTCGCCTTCCAGGGGCTGCCGGCCCGGATCTGCTGGCTCGGGTACGGCGAACGGGAACTCGCCGGGGTGCGGTTCAACGAGATGGTGGCCCGCGGTGAGCTGGCCGCCCCGGTGGTGATCGGCCGGGACCATCTGGACTGCGGTTCGGTGGCGTCGCCGTACCGGGAGACCGAGGCGATGGCCGACGGCTCCGACGCGATCGCCGACTGGCCGCTGCTCAACGCCCTGGTCAACACGGCCAGCGGCGCGTCCTGGGTGAGCATCCACCACGGCGGCGGGGTCGGCATCGGCCGGTCGATCCACGCCGGTCAGGTCTGCGTCGCCGACGGGTCGGCGCTGGCCGGGCAGAAGATCGAGCGGGTGCTGCGCAACGACCCGGCGACCGGGGTGCTGCGCCACGTCGACGCCGGCTACCAGCTGGCCGGTCAGGTCGCCGCCGCGCATGACCTGCCGGTGCCGATGGGCCGCCGATGACCGGCCCGGCCCCGGTGAGCACCGCTGACCCGCTGGTCGAACGGTTCCGGGCGATGTGGGCGCAGCTGGCCGGCATCGGCCGTGATCCGGGTACCGGCGGATACCTGCGCTACGCCTGGTCGGCGGCGGAGCTGACCTGCCGGGAGTGGTTCACCGCCGAAGCCCGCCGACGCGGGCTGGCGGTGCGCCCCGACGGCAACGGCAATCTGTGGGCCGACTGGATACCGTCCGGGGTCGACCCGACCAGCCCGGCGGTGGTCACCGGCAGCCACTTCGACTCGGTGCCGCACGGCGGCGGCTACGACGGACCGCTGGGCATCGTGTCGGCGCTGCTCGCCGTCGACGAACTGCGGGAGCGTGGCTTCACCCCGGCCCGGCCGGTGACCGTCGCCGCGTTCGTCGAGGAGGAGGGCGGCCGGTTCGGCCTGGCCTGCCTCGGATCGCGGCTGCTCACCGGCGGCGTGTCGGCGCAGTACGCGCTGGCGCTGACCGACTCCGACGGGGTGACGGTGGCCGAGGCGATGCAGGCGGCCGGTGCCGACCCGGCGGCGGCCGGGCCGGACCCGGACCGGTTGGCCCGGGTCGGGGTCTTCGTCGAGTTGCACGTCGAGCAGGGCCGGGCGTTGGTCGACCTCGGTGCCCCGGTCGGGGTGGCCAGCATGATCTGGCCGCACGGCCGGTGGCGACTGGAGTTCACCGGTGCCGGCGACCACGCCGGCACCACCCGGATGGTCGACCGCCGGGACCCGATGCTGACCTGCGCGCACACCGTACTCGCCGCCGACGCGCAGGCCCGCCGGCTGGGCGCGCACGCCACCATCGGCCGGGTCGCGGTGCGACCCAACGCCACCAACGCGATCCCAGCCCAGGTGCACGCCTGGCTGGACGCGCGGGCCGCCGACGACACCGCCCTGACCACACTGGTCGAGGCGGTCGGGGCCGAGGCGGCGGCCCGGGCGCAGGCGGACGGTACGTCGGTGGCGGTGGTCCGCGAGTCGGACAGCCCGCCGGTCGCCTTCGACCCGGACCTGACCGACCGGATCGCCACGGCGGTGGGTGCGCAGCTGACCGGCGCGGTGCCGGTGCTGCCGACCGCCGCCGGGCACGACGCCGGCGTCCTGGCCGGACACGTGCCGACGGCGATGATCTTCGTACGGAATCCGACCGGGGTGTCGCACGCCCCGACCGAGCACGCCACCGACGACGACTGCGCCACCGGGGTGCGGGCCCTCGCCGCCGCGCTGGCCGACCTGGCTGGCAAATGAGGCGGCCGGCGGATCGGGCCGCCCGGACGCGGGTGCCGGCGAATCGGGCGGCCCGGACGCGGGTGCCGGCGGCCAGTGCGGCCCGAACAAGGTGGTACGCCGAGCACGCCTGGCTGGGCGGGCCGGCACCGACGGCCGGGGTGCTGATCGAGGCCGAGGCGGGCCGGTTCACCGCGGTCACCGCCGGGGTGGCGGCACCGCCGGGCGTACCGAGGCTCGCCGGGGTGACCCTGCCCGGCCTGGCCGACGCCCACTCGCACGCCTTCCACCGGGCGCTGCGCGGGCGGACCCACGACGACCGGGGCAGCTTCTGGTCCTGGCGGGACCGGATGTACGCGGTCGCCGGGCGGCTCGACCCGGACAGCTACCTGGCGCTGGCCCGCGCGGTGTACGCCGAGGCGGCGCTCGCCGGGGTGACCTGCGTCGGCGAGTTCCACTACCTGCACCACGATCCGCAGGGCCGGCGGTACGCCGAGCCGAACGTGATGGCCGACGCGCTCGCGCAGGCGGCCGCCGACGCCGGGGTGCGGCTCACCCTGCTGGACACCTGCTACCTGACCGCCGGGGTGGACGGGGCACCGCTGACCGGGGTGCAGCGCCGGTTCGGCGACACCGACGCGGCAGCCTGGGCGCAGCGGGCGCAGGCGTGGACACCGGCCGGTGACCACGTCCGGGCCGGCGCGGCGGTCCATTCGGTACGGGCGGTGCCGGCCACCGAACTGCCGGTCGTCGCCGGGGCGGCGGCGCAGCGGGGCGTCCCGCTGCACGTACACCTGTCGGAGCAGCCGGCCGAGAACGCGGCCTGTCTGGCCCGGCACGGCCGGACCCCGACGGCGCTGCTGGCCGACGCCGGGGTGCTCGGCCCGAGGACGACCGCCGTGCACGCCACCCACCTGGCCGATACCGACGTGGCGTTGCTCGGCGGGTCCGGCACCGGGGTCTGTCTCTGCCCGACGACCGAACGGGACCTGGCCGACGGCATCGGCCCGGCCGGGCCGCTGTCGGCCGCCGGGGTCACGCTGAGCCTGGGCAGTGACAGCCACGCGGTGATCGACCTGTTCGAGGAGGCGCGGGCGGTGGAGACGCATGAGCGGCTGCGCACCGGACGGCGGGGACACTTCTCCCCCGGTGAGCTGATCTCGATGGCCGCCGGAGCCGGGCACGCCGCGCTGGGCTGGGCCGATGCCGGCCGGATCGCGGTAGGTGCCCGCGCCGACCTGGTCACCGTCCGGTGCGACAGCGTACGGACCGCCGGGGTCGACCCGGCCGGCCTGGTGTTCGCGGCGACCGCCGCCGACGTCACCGACGTGGTGGTCGACGGCCGGCCGGTGGTCGCCGACGGCCGGCATCTGCACCTCGACGTACCGGCCGAGCTGGCCGCCGCGATCCGGGCGGTGACGACCGGATGACGACGGCGGCGGGCACCCTGCTGGTGACCGGCATCGGCGAGCTGGTCACCAACGATCCGACCCACGACGGCGGCCCGCTGGGGCTGCTCACCGACGCGGCGGTGCTGGTCGACGGCGACCGGATCGCCTGGGTGGGGCGCAGCGCCGACGCCCCGGCGGCCGACTGCCGGCTCGACGCGGGCGGCCAGGCCGGGCTGCCCGGTTTCGTGGACAGCCACGCGCATCTGGTCTTCGCCGGGGACCGGGCGAGCGAGTTCGCCGCCCGGATGGCCGGGGTCCGCTACGACGGCGGCGGCATCCGGACCACGGTGGCGGCGACCCGCGCCGCCAGCGACGACGAGCTGCGCGGCACCGTCGGGCGGCTGCGCCGCGAAGCGCTGCGGCAGGGCAGCACCACGATCGAGATCAAGAGCGGGTACGGGCTCAGCGTCTCCGACGAGGCCCGGTCGTTGCGGGTGGCGGCGGAGGTCACCGACGAGACGACGTTCCTCGGCGCCCATGTGGTGCCGGCCGAGTACGCGGACCGCCCGGACGACTACGTCGACCTGGTCACCGGTGACATGCTGGCCGCCGCGGCCCCGTTCGCCCGCTGGGTGGACGTGTTCTGCGAACGCGGCGCGTTCGACGGCGACCAGGCCCGCGCGGTACTCGCCGCCGGGGCCGCCGCCGGCCTGGGGCTGCGGGTGCACGCCAACCAGCTGGGACCCGGCCCGGGGGTTGCGGTGGCGGTGGAGCTGGGGGCGGCCAGCGCCGACCACTGCACTCATCTGTCTGACGCGGACGTGGCGGCGCTGGCCGGATCGGCGACGGTGGCGACGCTGCTGCCGGGCGCGGAGTTCTCCACCCGGGCGGCGTACCCGGATGCCCGCCGGCTGCTCGACGCCGGCGCCACGGTGGCGTTGGCCACCGACTGCAACCCGGGCTCGTCGTACACCACGTCGATGCCGTTCTGTATCGCGCTGGCGGTACGCGAGATGGGAATGACCCCGGCGGAGGCGGTCTGGGCGGCAACCGCTGGTGGCGCCCGGGCACTGCGTCGCGCCGACGTCGGCGTGCTGCGCCCGGGTGCCCGCGCCGACCTGCTGCTGCTCGACGCACTGTCCCATCTGCACCTGGCCTACCGGCCGGGGGTGCCGCTGATCCATCAGGTCCTGCACAACGGAGCACCAGTATGTCCACTGTAATGATCGGACCGGACGGGATGACCGCAGCCCAGGTGCGGGCGGTGGCCCGGGACGGGGCGCGGGTCGAGCTGAGCCCCGGCGCGGTCGCGGCGATGACCCGCAGCCGGGACATCGTCGAGTCGATCGAACGCGACGGCCGCCCGGTGTACGGCGTCTCCACCGGGTTCGGCGCGCTGGCCAGTAGTTTCGTCGCGCCGGACCGGCGTTCGGAGCTGCAGCACGCGCTGATCCGCTCGCACGCGGCCGGGATCGGCGCGCCGATGCCCGACGAGGTGGTCCGGGCCATGCTGGTGCTGCGGGTGCGGTCGCTGGCGCTGGGCCGTTCCGGGGTACGGCCGCTGCTGGCGCAGGCGCTGCTGGACCTGCTCAACCATCGGATCACCCCGTGGGTGCCGGAGCACGGGTCGCTCGGTGCCTCCGGGGACCTGGCACCGTTGGCGCACTGCGCGCTGGTGCTGATGGGTGAGGGCTGGGTGCGGGATCCGGACACCGGAGACCGGGTCGACGGCGCGGTGGCGTTGCGTCGGGCCGGGCTGGCCCCGGTGGAGCTGGCCGCCAAGGAGGGTCTGGCACTGATCAACGGCACCGACGGCATGCTCGGCATGCTGCTGCTGGCGGTCGAGGACGCCGGGCACCTGTTCACCATGGCGGATGTGACGGCCGCGTTGGCGATCGAGGCGATGCTCGGCTCGGACCGGCCGTTCCAGGCCGACCTGCACACCATCCGGCCGCATCCCGGTCAGGGCGTGTCGGCCGGCAACATCCACCGGCTGTTGCAAGGCTCGGCGGTGATGGACTCGCACCGCGACGACCTGATGCACGCGGTGCAGGACGCCTACTCGATGCGGTGCGCGCCGCAGGTCGCCGGCGCGGCCCGGGACACGCTGACGTTCGCCGCTACGGTCGCCGGCCGGGAGTTACGGTCGGTGGTGGACAATCCGGTGGTGCTGCCGGACGGGCGGGTCGAGTCGACCGGCAACTTCCACGGCGCGCCACTCGGCTTCGCCGCCGACTTCCTGGCCATCGCGGCCGCCGAGGTCGGGTCGATCAGCGAACGCCGGGTGGACCGGCTGCTGGACGTCAACCGGTCCCGTGGCCTGCCGGCGTTCCTGTCCCCGGACGCCGGGGTCAACTCCGGGCTGATGATCGCCCAGTACACCGCGGCCGGCGTCGTCGCGGAGAACCGCCGGCTGGCCGCACCGGCCTCGGTGGACTCGGTGCCCACCTCCGGGATGCAGGAGGACCACGTGTCGATGGGCTGGGCGGCGACCCGCAAGCTGCGTACGGTGCTGGACAACCTGACCAGCCTGCTCGCGGTGGAGCTGCTGGCGGCGGTACGCGGTCTGCAGTTGCGGGCCCCGTTACGGCCGTCGCCGGCCGGGCAGGCGGCGGTGAAGCTGGTCGGCGGGGTCGCCGGTCCGCCGGGGCCGGACATCTTCCTGGCCCCGGTGTTGGAGGCGACGCGCGCGGTGGTGGCCGGCACCGAGCTGCGGGCGGAGATCGAGGCCCGGATCGGCCCGCTGCGCTGACCCGATGCGTGTCGCCGTCACGCCCTGCCGGCCCGCTATCTGCTAGGCCGACACCGTGGGTGCCAGGTTGATAAACCCTGGTCCGGACACCTCGACAGCTGTGCACAGGTCCGCCAACTCCGCCCGGCCGACGACGTCGGTGGCGATGTCTCGTGGCGGGCGGCCGAGCCGACGCGCCAAGGGCAGGGCGGCGTCGGACTGGAAGTCGGCGTGCTGCGACCGCCGCACGACCGGATCAACCGGCCCGCCGGCCACCGCCGCAAACGCCTGCGCCAGCCGGTCGGCCAGCAGTTTCTCAAGACTCATCAGGTACGCCAATCATGCTCCGACCCGCCTCCGCCAGGGAGACAGATCATCCGGGAATGATCGGGAGCGGATCGATCGACGACCAAACGGTGACCGGCGGGGTCGATCCGCCGGTCACAGAAGAGGGGTTCAGCTCAGGCGGTCGAGTGCGGCTCGCAGACGAGCCAAGGTTCGCTCACGTCCGAGGATCTCGATCGACTCGAACAACGGCAGACCGACGGTACGGCCGGTCACCGCGACCCGGACCGGTGCCTGCGCCTTACCCAGCTTGAGCCCTCGCTCAGCACCGATGGTTTCCAGCGTGGACTTGAGCACCTCGGCCCGCCACTCGCACATGCCGTACGCCTCGACCACCGCGGCCAGCAGCGCCGGGGCATCGACCTTCATCGCCTTCGCCCACGCCGCCTCGTCGGCGACCGGCTCATCGAGAAACAGGAAGTCGACCATCGGCACGATCTCCGACAGCAGCGCGATCCGGGTCTGCGCCAACTCGGCGACAGCAGCGAACGTGGTGGCGTCGTACGCCTCCGGCCGCCACGGCACGGTATCGCCGCTCAACCACGGCTGGCACGCCTCGATGAACGCCTCCACCGACAACGCCCGAATGTAGTCCCCGTTGAAAGCGCGGAGCTTCTTCACATCGAAGAACGCCGGAGACGGGTTGACGTCGGACAGCCGGAACTCCGCCACGATGTCATCCCACGGCAGGATCTCCCGATCACCCGACGGCGCCCAGCCGAGCAATATCAGGTAGTTGCGCATCGCCTCGGCGAGGTAGCCCTCGGCTCGGAAGTCCTCCAGGGCCACCCGGTCCCGGCGCTTGGACAGCTTCTGCCGCTTCTCGTTGACCAGGATCGGCGCGTGCACCCAGACCGGCGGCTCAGCACCCAACGCCTCCCACAGCAGCTGCTGCTTCGGCGCGTTCGGCAGGTGCTCCTCAGCCCGGATCACATGGGTGACGCCCATGACCATGTCGTCGACCACGTTCGCCAGCAGGAACACCGGCGACCCGTCGCCACGGGCGATCACGAAGTCCTCGATCAGCGCGTTGTCGAAGGTCGGCTTGCCTCGCACCAGGTCGACGATCACGGTCGAGCCGTCGTCCGGCGTACGGAACCGCAACGCGCGACCTTCCCCAGCAGGCAGACCACGGTCCCCGCAGAAGCCGTCGTAACCCTTGTGATCACTGCCCGTCCGAGCGATCACCTGATCCCGGGCGCAGTCGCAGTAGTACGCGCGCCCAGCGGCGAGAAGCCGGTCGATGGCCTCGCGGTGGTGCTGGGCATAGTCGGACTGCAACAGCGGGCCCTCGTACTCACTCGGACCGATACCTAGCCACTCCATCGCGTCCAGGATGCCCTGGACCCACTCCGGACGGTTCCGCGCCGCGTCCGTATCCTCGATCCGCAGCACCATCGTCCCGCCCGACTGTCGGGCCAGCACCCAGTTGAACAGGGCAGACCGGGCATTACCGACGTGGAACATGCCCGTCGGGGAAGGCGCGAAGCGCACACGGATATCGGAACTGGCCACGGATAGCAGGCTACCGAACTACCGCCGCATACCTTCACCGATATCCGGCTCGGAGCGCCGCGAGGCACAGCGATGCCCCGCTCGGCTCAGCGGGCCGCCGCGCACCCAAGCCGTCGCGTCAGATGCCTCGGCCGCGCTTGTGCAGGGTACGGAGCACCAGGTCCGGCCGTACCGCCCGGCTGGCGACGGCGAGGGCGAGGTAGGCGCGCGGCTCGCGTGGGTTGCGGGCCAGGGTGTGCCGGGCCCAGCGGATCGCCCCGCGACGGTGCCCGGCGGCGGCCTCGGCGAAGGCGATCTGCCCGGCGACCCGGGCTTCGCCGGCCGGCTCGGTGGCGAACTCCGGGTAGCGGTCCAGCAGCCACTGCAGGGCGGTGGCGATGGTGTCCCAGCGCTGCGCGAAGTAGGACCGCTTGTGCCAGCGGACCAGCACGTACGGCGTACGCAGGTTGCGCAGCGGGGCGCTGCGGGCGGCCCGGAGCAGGAACTCGTAGTCCTCCGCGTAGCTGCCCGGGATCTCCTCGTCGACCAGCCCGAATCCGTCGACCAGCGCAGCGCGCCGGATCACGAACGTCGACGGGTGCAGCTCGGTCATCCGGTCGCGCAGCAGTGCGGCGAGCGACACGCTGTCGAGGTCGAGCACCCGGTCGTTGACGGTGCCGTCGTAGCTGACCTGGATACCGCAGCTGACGAACTCGGCGTCCGGGTGGGCGAGCAGCTCATCGACCTGGGCGGCGAGCTTGCCGGGCAGCCACCGGTCGTCGTCGTCGCAGAACGCGACCAGCTCGCCGGTCGCGGCCAGGATGCCGCTGTTGCGGGCACCGGCCAGGCCGGCGGTCCGGCTGTTGCTGATCACCCGGACCGGCCGGTGCGGATCGTCGCTGGCCAGTGTCATGTCCGGGGTGGACTGGTCGTAGACCACGACCACGTCGACAGGTGCCGGATAGTCCTGCTCGCGGATCGCGGCGATGGCCTCGCGCAGCAGCTCGGGCCGGTCCCGGGTGGGGACCACGACGCTGATCGTCGGGGTCCGGTCGGCGGTCACCGCGACCGCCGGCTGAGCACGCGGCGCGGATTCGCCGACGAGATCAGCCCTTCGATGATCTCGCCGACCCGGGCGACGGCCGCGAGTCGTGCCGTGTCGGTGCCGGCGTCGGCGGTGATGCCGAAGCTCGCCGGCGCGCGCAGCCCGGCCTCCAGCGCCTCGAACAGCGCCGTACGCGACTGGCAGAGCCGGATCAGCCCGGCATCGGCCAGCCGGCGGGCGAACAGCATCTGATGGTCGTCGACGTGCTCGTCCAGAGTGGGATCACGGGGTACGACGATCGGCAGGTGGCGGTGCCGACGGGCTTCGAGGATGGTCGCCGGGCCGCCGTGGCACACCACCAGGGTGGCCCGCTGCATGGCCTGCTGCAGCGCATCGTGGTCGAGAAAGTCGATCGCCCCGGCCAGCTCCGGTGCCCGGCTGTGCCCGTACTGCACGATCAGGTCGGCCCGGTCGGCGGCGGCGGCGTGCCAGTCCTCCAGCCAGCCGATCAGCCGGTCGAACCGGTGCCGGTCGGTCCCGACGGCGACCAGGATGGTGCCGGTACGCGGCCCACCGCGCTGCCGGGGGATCCGTGCGGCGACGCTGGTCGGCCCGGTGTTAGACAACGCGGATTCCACCACGATCAACTCCTTGACCTGGCCACTTCTACTCTTGTTACGATGACATGTCATCGTCGTTTATAAATGCGCATAGTTATAGCAGGTTGCCGACGACGGTCGCCTCCGGGTACTGGCGCCGCTGCTCCTCCCACTGCACGAGCATCGCCGACAGGAAAGGGCGACACAGCCGCGCGGTGAGCGTCGCCGTGTCGATGCGGTCATAGACCTCGATGTAGATCGCCGGCACCCCGCGCAACCAGGCAAGGAACACGAAGGGAAAAGCCACTCCGGCACCGGTGGTGATCACGGCGGCGACCCGCCGCTGCCGGAAGATCCGCACCGCGAGCCGGGCGTTGCGGACGAGGTTCCGCAGGTTCCGGGTCGTCGGATGGTGCGCCCACATGACATCCTCACCGCGCAGCAGCGAGGTAGCGTCCGGCGTGTCAAAGGTCACCCAGCACCGGGTGCGGTTGACGTACCACGGCTCGAGCGCGAGCAACTGCGCGAGGTGACCACCACTCGAGCCGACGAGCATGAGCGTGGGTGCACTGTCAACGTCAGGCACGTTGTTGGCCACAGATGCCCCCAGAGTTCACTAGCCGGCCAACCACTGTTTGGTTTAACAATATATGCGACCACGGCCGGAAAGAAAATTGGCGGAGGTCGCTTGACACCTTCCCGTCGATCCACTTGACCTGCGACAACATCCCCGACCACCGCAGTTCGCAACTACGCACCGAAACCGTCCGACAACTGAGCATTTCCCCAAACAGTTACTATCCGTGCCTAAATATGTGAGAGATTTTCTATCCGTTCGGTAGGATTAGTAGGTGAGCAAGGTCCGGCGCCACCAGCGGCACGCTGGCCATCACATGATCGACAAGCTTGGCGTCGGGCACACGACAAGGAAGTCTCATCATATGAGACGAGCCGGGGCGACTGTCAGTCGGCGCCCCGCTGCTCGATCACGTCCAGCAGTGCCGGGTGCAGCGCCGGATTCCAGCCGGCGCCACCGGTCGCCAGCCGCCAGGTCCGCAGCCACATCTCAATCAGGTAACTCTGGACGATCAGCCGCCGCTGCTCGGCGTCCACACCCAACGCTGCGGCCAGCCGGTGCAGCTGGGCGTCCACAGCAGCCGCCGCGCTCGCCGCCGAAGCCCCGTCAAGCACCAGTTTGCGCTGGAAGGCGTCGTGTGCAAGGTCGAAGCCGATCGGCACCTCGGGACCACTGTGCTCCCAGTCCCAGGCGACCAGCCGGCCGGCGTACCGGCCGAGATTCCACGGCACCCAGTCGCCGTGCCAGTGACCGAACTCGACCCGCACCTGCTCGAACCGGTCGGCCAGCCGTTCCACCGCCGCTACCAACCGGCGTCCGGCCGGCGGGTCGGCGACGACGACGGCGGGCCCGTCAGCGCCCGCCGTACCGTCGGGTCGACCGGCACCCGCCGCACCGTCGGGGTCACTCGCGGCCGCAGCGGCCGAGCGCCGCAGCCGGTCCAGGAAGGCCGAGCCGGCCAGCGGCTGCGGCGCGGCCGGCGCACCACCCCGCCGGGCGACCGCCAGCACCGCCGCGACCTGCGGCGGCTCGCCCAACCCGACCCCCCGCACGTCGGCGGGCAGCGGCTCGACGACGGTGACCGCCTGACCGGACCACTCGCCTGCGGCCAGCAACCTCGGCACCACCGGATGCTCGCCCACCCCCGCGACCGGCGCCACCGCCGCCAACGCGGCGGCCTCGGCACGAACCAGTTCCCGGGTGGCGTCGTTCCAACCGATCTTGGCGTACCCGCGTGGCCGGCCGGCCGCGTCGAACAACTGCACCGTCGGCTTGTGGTTCGGGTCCGGCGGACGGACCCCGATCGCCGCGTACCAGCGGGCCCCGCCGGAGTGCGCCGCCAGATGGTCGACCAGCGTCAGCTGCCCGGCCGGCTCCGGCCCGGCTGGCCCGGCCGGCGGAACACCGGCCGACCCGGTGCCGCCCGGTGCCGACACGGTCAGCACCGCCGGCCGGGTCACCTGCAGCACCCCGGTCCGGGCCGCCAGACCGAGCAACGCCCGGGGCAGTCGCACCCGCAGCGGGCGCAGCGCGTTGTACGCCCAGACCGAGGCGGCGGTCACCCGACGCGGTCCCAACGGCAACAGGAACCGGGCCCGGGCCGGTGACGGCACCACCGCGTACCGGGCCAGCAGCCGGTCGGCCGGATCCAGCGCCGGCTGCGACGCCCCGGCCGGCAGCAGCGTCAGCCGGACCCGTTCGTCCGGGAAGACCGCCCGGGTGACCCAGCCGAGACCATCGTCGCGGCGACGTGGGTCGGTGCCGGTCATCGCGGCGCCCCGGCCCAGTCCAGCCGCAGCCCCAGCCGCTGCGCCAGCGCATCGTTGTGCGGCTGGTAGTAGGCGGTCAGCTCGGCACGCAGCGCGTCGTCCATCGGCGCCGACCGGCGGTCGTTGTACACCTTGAACGTCGGCAGCTCATGCCCGGGCAGGCCCAGGAAATCGAGCGTACGCAGATAGGCCGACCGGGTGTCGCGGTAGAACTCCTCGCTGGTCAGGAAGAGGAACTGGGCGCGGTCGAACCGGTCCAGCCAGGGCTCGAGATGCTCCAGGTAGCGCCCACGCGCCCGGTAGGTGTACCAGTCGTACGGCTCGGAGAAGAAGTTCGGATCGGCGATCAGCCGGTCACGCTCACCGGCGGTCCGCTCCGGCTCGCTCGCCAACGCCTGCGGGAAATCCAGCGGCTCCTTGCCCTCGGTCCGCCGCTCCTTCCAGTGCGAGTACGCCCGCTCGACCGGATCGCGCAGCAGCACGATCAGCCGTACCTGGGGCAGCAGTTGCTGGACCCGCTCGGCGGCCGTCGGGTGGAACATGTACAGCGGAGCGGCCTCACCGGCGCGCACCGGGCCGCCGTACCGGGCGGCCAGCGCGGCGCGCTGGCGATCCGTGGGAAAGTGCGACCGGTACCACGCCTCCCCCCGCGACCAGTGCTCCTCGAAGTAGTGGGTGGCCTTGGTGTTCCAGGCCGGGAACAGCCGGGGCACCAGCGGATGCTGGATCAGGTAGTTCCACAGCGACGTGGTGCCGCCGCGCTTCGTGCCGATGATCAGGAAGTCCGGGAGCGGGCGACGGTGACTGGTACGTACTCCGTAGTGCACCATCGACTCGCGTACCCGGTCGGTCACCTGGGTCGGTACCGCCTGCTTGATGCGATCCCTGATGGACGTCAAAGCCTTCTCACCCACCTTTCTGTCTGACGCTGCGCCACACCCGGCGCCGCACACCCGGCAGCGCCGACATTACGATCACGACCGCGCCGACCAGGGCCAACGCGGTTCCGAGGCCGGCCACGTCCCGGCCGGCCGCGACGACCGCGACCACGCTGACCGCCCCGACACCGGCCAGCGTCGCCGCCGCCGCCACCGACACCGACCGGTCCACCAGTGGTTGCCCGACCACCAGCCGGGCGGCGGTCGCCGCGATCAGGTTCTCCAGCACGATCCCGGTGGCCCAGGCCACCGCCACGCCGAGCACCCCGTGCCGGGGCACCAGCCAGAACGCCAACGACACCGTCGCCGTCAGATTCACCAGCGTGGCCACCAGGTGCAGGCCGCTGTGGCCGCTCATCAGCAGCAACGTCTGCACGTTGCCGACCGCGATGTTCACCAGCATCGCGACGGCCAGCACCGTCATCGCCGTGGCACCAGCGGCGAACTCCGGTCCGAAGATGCTCAGGAAGCCCGGTGCGAAGACCGCCAGCAGCAGATAGACCGGCCAGGAGAGCACGATCGCCCAGCTGGTGGTCTGCCGGTGCACCGCTGCCGCCTCGGCCGGCCGGTCCGCGCCGAGCAGCCGGGACAGCTGCGGCGCGACCGCGACCCGCAGGCCCTGCAGGGCGAGCTGACCGGCCAGGATGTACCGACCGACCGCGCCGAAGATGCCCGCCTCGGCCTGCCCGGCCAGCGCCACCGCCAACAGCACCCCGATCCACATGCTGCCGGCGTCGATGGCGGCCGAGCCGGCCCTCGGCAGCGCGAACCGCCAGAAGCCACGCCAGTCCGCCGACCCGGCCCGCAGCCGGGCGCCGCGCCCCAGACCGAGCGGTCCGGCGACCAGACCGGCGCAGACCAGCAGGGCCGCCAGCGCCGGCACCAGCCAGCCGGCCAGCCCGAGCAGCACCGCGCCGCTGGCCAGCGCGGCGATGCCGACCAGCACCGGCCGGCCGATCGGCAGCAGGAAGAACTGCACGGCCACGTAGCCGCCGATCGGTCGGACCCCGCGTACGGCCGCGAGCATCAGACCGGTGGCGACGAGCATCGGCAACCCGACCGCGCAGAGCTGAACCAGGCGTACGGCGTCCGTGCTCGCCCGGTCGAACAGGCCGATCGCGAGCTGCGGGGCGACCAGCAGGCCGACGACGGCCACCACGATGGCGAACACCAGCGGCGGCAGCAACGCCACCGGCAGCATCCGGGCGGCGTCCCCGGTGGCGCCGGTACGGCGCCGGGGCAACGCCCAGAGCAGCCCCGTCTCGGCCCCCAGGGTGCAGACCGCGGTGGCCACGGTGAGCAGTCCGACGGCGGCGAAGAACGCGCCCGCACCGGTCGGCCCGTAGCCGCGGGTGATGACCACCGCGAGGACGAAGCCGAACAGCCCGCTGACCGCCGCGCCGGCCAGGCCGATGGCACCGCTGCGGGCGCTGCGCCGGGTCTCCCGCTGATCGGTTTCGGCGGTCACCGTACGGCCCCGACCAGGCGCTGCGGAACTGGACGCTGACTGGGCGGGCGGCCCGGACGTTCCCGGTCGACGAGCACCAACGCCACCCCGGCGACGTAGAAGATCGCAGTCAGGTTCTGGTTGACCAGGCCGTAGAAGGGCAGTTGGACCAGGCCGATCAGCGGCACGACGGAGAGCCACTGCGCGGCCGCCGTCCGGGCCGGCCAGCAGCGGAGCCCGACGATCACGAACCAACCGATGAAGCAGACCAACGCCGGAACACCGTGGCTGAACAGCACCGCCCACAGTTGACCCTGGGTGCCGATCGGCGCGTCGGCGGTGACCGTGTCGACCTGCACCGGTGCGCCGAAACCGAGCACCGGTGACCGCTGGACCCAGCGCAGCACCTCCAGGTAGAGCGACAGCCGGTCGGTGTTGGTGTCGCTGACACTCACCCGGCGCTCGATCAGCTCGCCGATCGGAATGAACAGGGTGACCAGCCCGCCGGCGGCCAGCATCCCGAGCATGGACGCCAACGCCTTGACGTTGCCCCGGGCCGCGGCCCGCAGGCCGAGCACGGCCAGCCCCACGCCGAGGCTGAGGAACATGCCCCGGTTGAGGGTCAGGAACGCTGGCGGCAGTGACAACGGCAGGGCGACCAGCAGGACCGTCCGGGCCGGACCCCGGGCACCGAGCAGCAGGCAGGCCACCACCGCCGGCAGGGTGATGGCAAATGTGCTGCCGAACGTGTTGGTGTAGGCGAACGGGGCCGCCGGCCGGAAGATCGGATCGGTCGAGCGGGCGCTGTACTCGGTCGCCTGGGCGTGCACCATGTCCCGGATGAACGGGTTGCCGGACAACCCACCCGGTAGCACCAGTTCGAACGGGGTGACCATGCCGAACCGGGGCATCAGCAGGCCGAGCCAGCCGAGCAGCACCAGGGCGACGAAGAACGCGCACAGCGGGCCGAGCACCACCGTCAACGCGTCCCGCTCCCTCGCCATCGTGTACACGTAGCAGCAGACGACGATCGCGGTGACGTAGAACAACAACCGGAAGGTGAAGGTGAGCAGCGCGCCGACGTCGGCCAGCTGGGTGGCGCTGACCACCACGAGGGCCAGGAAGGCCAGCCAGAGCCCGGCGCCGGCGGGCAACGGGATCTGCCCCCGGACGAACATGACGATCAGCAGCAGCGAGCCGAGCACCGGCCAGCCGAAGTAGAACAGCCCGCAGAGCCACCAGACCGGCACCAGGCCGAACATCAGCCACAGCGGCCAGATCGGCAGCGCTGGGGGGTGCCGGGCCTGGTCAACCACGGCCGCTGCCGGTGAGCACGAAGCCGAGCGGCTCGGCCCCGGCGGCACGCAGCCGGTCGGTCAACCGGCGCAGGTCGGCCAGCCGGGTACGGTCCCGCTCGACCACGACGATCGCGGTGCCGGCCCGTGCCTCCCGCACGCCACGCTCGTCCGACTCGGCCGGTGGGGCGTTGAACAGCACGATCTCCCCGTCGCGCGGCGCCTGGGCGTACAGGCCGATCCGGACCATGCCGGCCCCGACGGTGAGCGCGTCCGCCGGCAGAGTACGCACCGGGATGGTGGCCACCACCGGGCCGCCGTCACCGGTCGGGCGATCGCCGGCCGCGGCCCGGTCCCCGCCCGACGGCCGTGCCTGCCCGGTACCCGGGGTCGGCCGGGGCGACGGTCGCCGGGCGGGACCGGCCGGGGCGTCCGCCGTGTCGGTCACCCGGGGCAGGATCACCGTATGGTCCTGGTCGACGTTGGGCAGGGAGAAGATCAGGGTGCTCTCCGGGTCGCCGCTGTCGCCGGAGCGCTGCTCCGCAGCACCCGGCGGGGTCGGTGCCCCACCGCCCGGCTGCGCCGGAACGAACGGCCCGGACGGCACCCGGCGCCGGTCGGCGAGCAGCGCGTCGCGCAGCGCGGTCACCCGGTGGCTGTCGTCGCCGATGTAGACGTCCCGCCCGTCGGCGGCGAGCGCAACGGCGAGGCTCGCTGTCATCGGGGTGGTGTCCTCCCGGTTGCGCGACGAGATCACCACCACCGGGGTTCGGACCGCTTGGCGGAGCTGTTCGGCGATGGCCATGCCGACGTACCGGACGTCGGCATCGACGGTACGCGCGTCGACCCGCAACCCGCGGCGGCGTACGGTGCCCAGCAGCGGCAGCCCGGCGACTTCGCTGGCCTCCGCCTCGCTGCGGATCCGCCGGTCCACCGACTCCCGCAGGTAGGTCAGCAGCACCCCGAGCACTGCGCCGACCAGCAGGCCGGCCAGCAGGTACAGGATCCCGGGCGGACCGTCGGTGGACAGCTGCTGCTGGGCGCTCTGGGTGATCCAGCCGGGCGTGACGTCGATCGCCGCGATCTCGGTACGGGCTGCGTTGAGCTCGGTCAACTGATTGCTCAGCGAGCCGAACTCGGCCAGCGCGGCGTCGGCCGCCGGGGTACTGTTCGCGTTGGCGACCCGCCGCTGCGCCGCGTCCTGCTGCTCGGCCACCTTGACGATGCTCTCGTCGTAGGAGGCCAGCATGTCGGTCCGCTGCCGCTCGTACATCTCCTGGCGGACCTGCAGGTAGGTAGCGGCCGCCAGGTTCACGGTGTCGACGGCGTCGTCGACCGTGCCGGTCGAGTAGGTGAACCGTAGGATCTGGCCGCCGGTGGGGACCTCGATCTCCAGCGCCCGGCGGACCTCCACGACGTCGGAAGACCGGGCCTCGGCGATCCGGGAGAGCACCTCGGTGCTGGCCGCGATGCCACTCTCGACGTTCATGTTGACCGAACGGTCGGCACCGGCCCCAGGGTAGGTGAAGGCGTCGGTGACCACCGGCCGGACCGCGACGACCGCGGTGGCTGAGGCGGCGGGTGGGGCCACCACCAGGTAGCCGATCGCCAACAGCAGACCGGTGACGGCACCCGCGACAACCGTCATCCACCGCAGACTCGGGATCCGCAGCAGGTCGGTGAGGGTCACGGTCCGGGCTGGCTGATCACTCATCGAACTTCTTCACAATCTGCTGCGGATTGCCGATCACGACGACCCGGTCAGGTACGTCGACGCGAACCACCGTGCCGGCGCCGACGACGCTGTCGTGGCCGATCCGGACGCCCTTCATCACCAGGACGTGCGCCCCGATCCAGACGTTGTCCCCGACGACAACCGGTGCCCGGGTCGCCGGGCCGGGCGGCGCGTGCCGCAGCTGCGGCGGAAGATTGTGGAAATCGTTGTCCATCAGTTCGCAGTCGGACAACAGACAGCGGTCGCCGACCTCGACGGTGGTCCAACTGCCGATCCAGGTGGCGTTGAGCAGGCAGTCGGCACCGACTGTGACCTCACCCGTGCCGGCGAAGCGGACCAGCTTGTTGAGTCGGGTCCGGTCGCCGATCGTCACCCGTACCCCTCGGCGCAGCCGGACCCGGCCCCGGATCTCGACGTCCCGGCCGAGCCGCAGCCGGGGATAGCGCAGCTGGTAGTAGGCCCGCTTTACGGCGAACAACACCCGCAGCAACGCGCCATGCCGACGTGTGCTCGACCCCACCGGTCCGCCTCCCCTGTGCAACGATGCCTCACCCTACAAATGGCCGGTGGGCCGGCAGCAGGGATGCTGCCGCCGACCCACCTCGCTTACCGGGGGCGCTATGCCGCCCGATCACTCCACCGCGAAGAACATCGACCGGTTGGTCCAGTCGAACGCCGGGTCGGGCTCGGCCAGCACGGTCACCGAGGTGCCGGCCACCGCGACGTCGGCGGTCGGGTCGAACGGCACCGACCGCAGTCGCCCGTCGGACGAACCGAACACGATGGCGCCGGCCACCCAGGCCATGCCACGGACCGAGCTCCAGGTGACGCCATCAGTCGGTACGGTGAACTCGGTGGCGCCGAGGTAGTTGCCGTCGAGTTCGAAGTACCGGTAGAACAGCTGGTTGTTGCCGCTGCCGGAGCGGGTGTAGTAGAGCCGGCCGTCCAGGTAGAACGCGGCGTTCAGCGACAACGCATCAAACCAGGAGTTGTAGCCTGAGCTCTCCCACGGACCGCCGACGCTGCTGCCGTTGAACATCGAGATGTCCAGCCGACTGCCGGTGTCGGTACCGGCGACCGGGCGGGCCCAGTAGATCCGGTCGTGCACTCGCCACACCGCGCCCGCGTCGACCAGGTTCGGCTGGTTGGTGACGGTCGCCGTGCCAAGCGTCGCGCCGTCAAACGGCACCTTGGCCAGGTCGCCGTTGGCGGCCGGCAGGTAGAGGTAGCCGGTGCCGCCGGTCGGCGGGTTGCGCGGCACGACGGTCCGTCCACCCGCGTCGGGGAACATCCCCAGCCGGCCGTGGTACTCGTTGCCCATGCCGTCGGAGTTGTGGCCGAAGTAGAGGCCGTCCGAGCCGAACCAGAGCACCGGCACCGCAGAACCCCAGCTGCTCGCGCCGGACGGCAGCGCCGATCCGCCGCTGCGCCGCGGGTTCCAGTTGACGGGCATCCCGGTCGCCACGGTCACCGCGCCGATGCCGAGCCGGTCGATCGCGCCGTCACCGGCGTTGTCGCTGCGGTTCGGGTTGTTCAGCCAGCGGAAATGCCCGCCGGTGTAGGCGATGCCGTCGCGGACCACCACCGAGGTGATTGTGTCGTTGCCGGTGAAGTTGAGCCAGGTGGCGTCGAGGCCGCTGCCCCGCGTGGCGGTCTCGTAGCGGGCCAGCACGTCGCAGTACGCGGTCGGCCAGCCCGCTCCCCCGTTGGTACCGACGACGAAGTAGCTGCTGTCGTCGCCGAAGCTGATGTCCTGCACGTAGTGGGTGAAGGTACGCCAGGAGCAGCTCGGGGCGAACCGGTGGTTGCTGTCCCAGTCGACCAGGGTCGGGGTACCGGTCAGGTCGACCATCGCGATCTGCTCCCGGGTCAGTCCTTCGACCTCTCGGAAGTTGCCGCCGAAGACCAGCGTGTCGCCGTCGGGTGCGACGTCGAGCGTCCACACGTACGGCGGCACGTCGTGCCGGCCCACCGCGATGTCGACGTCGAAGGTCGGATCGATCGCGCCGGTATCCACGTCCAGCCGAGCGAGCCCGGCGTGCTGGGTGCCGTTGACCCAGTTGAACGCACCGCCGATGTAGAGCCAGTCGCCGCTGACCTCCATGTCGCGGACGACGCCACCGTCGGAGCGGCCCTCCCAGGACGGCACCGTGGTACCGGTCGCCGGGTCGAGGGCGACCAGGTTGCGGCGGGACTCACCGTTGACGTTGCGGAAGACCCCGCCGACGATCAGCTCACCGGCCGGAGTGACCTCGAGGGTGTTCACCGCACCGTCCAGGTCGGGCTGGAACCCGGCGACCAGCGCGCCGGTGGACCGCTGGTAGGCGAACAGGTACGGCCGGGCCTCCCAGGTCGCCGAGCTGGTCGGCCGGACCTCGGTGAAGGTGCCACCGACGAAGATCACGCCGCCGATCTCGGCGAACGCCCGGGTCTCACCGTTGCGGGCGTGTGGAGTGTGGTCCGCCGGATTGGTCGAGACCAGAGCGGCCGGAGCCGGGGTGGGGACGACGGCGGCGCCCGCAGCCGTCGCATCGATGATCAGTGTTAGCACTGCGGCGGTCGCGACCAGGGACAACGCCCACGGACGACGGCCGCTGGACAGACGCCAGCCAGGCTGGGATTGGTTCACGCTTCCCTCCAGATGGGAAATTGTCTCAGACAGCGTGCGCCAACCCCAGCCGGGTCAGACATCCACCGATCGGACGGCGACCAATCGGGTTTCTACCAGGATCGCTGAGCGTCCTACCAGGTCAGCTCCGACCCGGCAGCGGCTGCCGGAAGTAGGAGTCCTTGCCGGCCTTGGTGAATCCGGCCAGCGCGGACGGGTTGTGGTTCATCGTCATGTTGCAGGTGGCCGATGTGGTCGTCGATCCGGCGGAGTTGAAGTAGATCACCGCCTTGATCTTCGGATGCGCCTTGATCGCCGCCGGGAACTGCTCGAACCACCGCTGCTTGGCCGCCGGGTCGTCCGGGTGGAAGTTGCTGCCGAACTCGGCCAGCATCCGGGGTTTGCCCACTCCGATGCGGTGCTCGTCCAGCCAGCGGTAGAACCCGCCGACCGTGGTGTGCGGATCCTTCCAGGTCTTGCCGCCGTTGCAGGCGTAGAAGTTGTACGGGTCATAGCCGACCCAGTCCACATAGGCATCGCCCGGGTAGAGGCCGGCGTACCGGTCGTAATGCCCCGACCAGCCCATCATCACCCACACCCACACCGCGTTGTCCGCGCCGGCCTTCGCGAAGCGTTGGTGCACGTGCCGCCAGGCCCGGACGAAGTCGGCGTCGCTGCCCTTCACCGGCTCGTCCTCCGGCTCGTGGTCGAAGCCCATGAACACCGGCACCCCGGTCGCCTTGATCCGGCCGGCCACGTCGTCGATCACCGAGTCGTACCGGCCGCTGTAGACATCCCGCCAGCTCAACGTGGTGCCGGAGGAGAAGATTCGGGACTCCCAGGCGAAGAACATGAGCCGGCCGCCACGCATCTGCTCCTGCTCGAACTTGTCGGGGAACGCCCCGTTGCTGCCGGCGTTCGAGAAGTCGTGATAGCGGTGCACGATGTCGAACTTGCGCCCGACCTGAGTCTCCACCTCGGCGACCGCACCCCCATGGTTCCAGCCCTTCGCGGCGCTGGTTGGCGAGTACATCCCCCACCAGGCACCGCAGGCGGGCACCAGCAGGTCCGAAACCGAGCCGCAGCCGGCGCCGGGGGCCGGCGGGCTGGCCGACGCGCTGGGCGCGACGGTCGGCGACGCGGACGCCGACGCGGACGCCGACGGGGCAGCCGTGGTCGGCACCGGCGCGCTAGGCGGCGCGGACGGGGTGGGTGCCGCGGCCGGTGGCGGGCTGCTGGGCGCTTCCGCCGCCGGCTCGTAGCTGATCATCAGGCGGGGCCGGATCGACTGGTCGCGGTACTCGACCGACGGCCAGTAGACGCGTTGGTTCAGCCCGGTCTGGCGCAGCGCGAACGTGTAGGTGCCGTTGCCGGCGACCTGCGCGGACACGTCCCACTCGTTGTAGCCCTTGCGGACCGTCGGCAGCGTCGCGAGCGCCCGGTCGACGGTACGGGCGACCCCGTCCGCCCCGGCCAGCGACGGCCGCGGCTGACGGGCGTCAACTGCGGTCCGGTACGCGGTGACCCGCGCGTCCAGGTCCTGCCAGGAGTACAGCTGCAGACGGACCCGCAGATTGCGAACGGTCTTCGGCAGTTGGTCGACGGTGAACTCGACGATCGCGTCCCGGGCCCCCCGCGGGTTGCGCTCGCAGAGCGCGGGACAGGTGGCCAATGTGCTCTTCGCCCCGTTGTCACCGTCCTGCGGCACGTCGGTAGCGGTGGTGTCGGCGGTGGCCGACACGGTGACCTCGTCGTCGGCGAGCAACGGCAGGGCGGTGACCACCATGCCGGCCAGCAGCGCGGCGCTGACGCCGCCGACGATCAACCGGCGACGGCCGGACCCGGTACGCGCGATGGCATCGCTCAATCTGTGTCTACTCAAGAAAACAGCCCCCCTGTGGCACGAGCTTGCCGCGCGAGCCTAACGGGGGTGAGCTCAGATATACGCCGAGTAACCGGAGATCTAAGCACTAATTAAATTTACCGGCGTCATCCGAGGGTCTTCGCGACGACCTTCGCCATCAACCGAAATGCCTTGCCACGATGGCTGATCGCGTCCTTCTCAGCCGGGCTGAGCTCGGCGTTCGTCCGTTCCTGGCCGTCACCGAGGAAGATCGGGTCGTAACCGAAGCCGCCGTCGCCGCGACCGGCGCGCAACAGCCGGCCGGACTGGCGTCCCTCGACCAGGTGTTCCTTGCCGCCGGGCAGCACCAGAGCCGCCGCGCAGACGAACGACGCCGCCCGGTGCTCGTCCGGCACGTCGGCGAGCTGAGCCAGCACCAGATTCAGGTTGGCGAGGTCGTCGCCGTGCCGGCCGGACCACCGGGCGCTGAACACTCCGGGCGTCCCGCCCAGCGCGTCGACGGCCAGACCGGAGTCGTCGGCGACTGTCGGTAACCCGGTGTACCGGCATCCTTCCCTGGCTTTGAGCAGTGCGTTCTCACCGAAGGTGAGGCCGGACTCGGGCACCTCCGGGTAGGCCTCCAGGTCGGCCAGCCCGACCAGTTCGACCCGGTGGGCGCCGAGCGAGGTGTCCAGGATCCGCTGCAGCTCGGCCAGCTTCTTGCCGTTGCGGGTGGCGAGCAGCAGCCGGGTACGCCCGGCCGGTGCCGCGCTCACCGGTCCAGCACCTTACGCTGCGCGGCGGTCAGCTCGGCGCAGCCGGCGACCGCCAGGTCGAGCATGGCGTCGAGCTGGTCCCGGCCGAACACCGCCGCCTCGCCGGTGCCCTGCACCTCGACGAAGTCCCCGTCGCCGGTGCAGACCACGTTCATGTCCACGTCGGCCGCGACGTCCTCCAGGTAGCACAGGTCCAGCCGCGGCTCGCCGTCTATCACGCCGACGCTGACCGCCGCGATCGAGCGCCGCATCACCCGGTCCGGCTTGCCGCTGAGCGCCTTGCGGTCGGCCAGCCAGTTGACCGCGTCGTTCAGCGCGACGTAGCCGCCGGTGATCGCGGCGGTCCGGGTTCCGCCGTCGGCCTGCAGCACGTCGCAGTCCAGCACGATCGAGTTCTCCCCGAGCGCCTTCAGGTCGACGGCGGCGCGCAGGCTGCGGCCGATCAGCCGGGAGATCTCGTGGGTCCGGCCGCCCAGCCGGCCCTTGACGCTCTCGCGGTCCGACCGCGTGGTGGTCGCGCGCGGCAGCATGGCGTACTCGGCTGTCACCCAGCCCAGTCCGGAGCCCTTCCGCCAGCGGGGCACCCCCTCGGTGACGCTCGCGGTGCAGAGCACCTTGGTCTGCCCGAACTCGACCAGCACCGACCCTTCCGGGTGCATGCTCCAGTTGCGGGTCAGGGTCACCGGTCGTAGCTGAGCGTGGGTGCGTCCGTCGGGTCGTGCCATGCGCAGAGCCTATGTGCCGCGCCGCCGCGGGCCCCGTCCGGGTCACACCGGACCGGTCAGGCGGCGACCGGCAGGCGGGCCACGACGCCGGGTGCGTCCAGCACGGCGCGGTAGTGCTCGATCAACTCGTCGCCGATCGCCGCCCAGGTGCGGCCGGCGACCGCGGCCCGCGCGGCCCGGCCGTACCGGGCCCGCCGGGCCGGGTCGGCGACCAGCCCGGCGACCGCCCCGGCGAGCGCCGTCGGGTCACCGGGTGGCACCAGCAGCCCGGTCACCCCGGGCGTGACCAGGTCCATCGGCCCGCCGGCGGCCGGCGCCACCACCGGTACGCCGCTGGCCTGCGCCTCCTGCACGGTCTGGCCGAAGGTCTCGTGCGGCCCGGTGTGGGCGAAGACGTCGAAGCTGGCGTACAGCCGGGCCAGGTCACGGCCGTGCCGGGCACCGAGGAAGCGGACCGCCGGCAGGGCGCGTTCCAGCTCCTTGCGGGCCGGTCCGTCACCCACCACCACGACCCGTACGCCCGGCAGCCGGCTGGTCTCGGCGAGCAGGTCCACCCGCTTCTCGGCGGCGAGCCGGCCGACGTAGCCGACCAGCGTCTCGCCGCCGGGGGCCAGCTCGCTGCGGGTCCGTTCGCAGCGGTGAGCCGGGTCGAACCGGACCGGGTCGATGCCGCGGCCCCAGATGCGTACCCGGTCGATGCCGTTGGCGGTCAGGTCGGCGGCCGCGGCGGTCGAGGGGGCCAGGGTGCGGTCCGCCGCGTTGTGGATCTCGCGCAGCCAGCGCCAGACCGTCGCCACGCTCCACCCCAGGTGGTACGCGCGGGCGTAGGCGGCCACGTCGGTCTGGTAGACCGCCAGGGTGGGTAGCCGCAACCGGCGGGCCACCGTCAGTCCCCGCGCGCCGAGCACGAACGGGCTGGCCAGGTGTACGACGTCCGGGGTGTGGTCGGCCAGCACCTCGGTGAGCCGGCGGCTCGGCAGACCGAGCCGGAAGCTTCGGTACAGCGGCACCGGCAGGCTCGGCACCCGGATCACCGGGTACGGGTGGGTGCCGGCCTCCGCCCGCTCGGCGGCGGCCGGTGCCGGTGCGATGACCAACGGTTCATGCCCGCGTGCGACCAGGTGTTCGGCGACCCGAACCACGGAGTGCGCCACCCCGTTGAGGTCTGGTGGGAAGGACTCGGTGACGATCGCGACGCGCATGGGTGTCACGTTCGCGCCCGTGCGGGTGGCCGAGGCTACGCCGCGTTGACCAGCGGGCGAACTCTGCGGCAAGAGACCGGTTGGCCGGTGTCGACCGGTCAGACCTCGTAACGGGCACCGGCCCGGACGATCTCGACCGGCCCGTCGAAGCTCGACGCCGCCGCCTCGAACGTCGACGCCTCGCTGCCCCAGGCGGTGACCAGATGGGTCAGCAGCAGCCGGCCGACGCCCGCCTTGGTCGCGGCCTCCCCCGCCTCGCGGCCGGTCAGGTGCAGGTCCGGCGGATTGTCCACTCCGTCGAGGTAGCTGGCTTCGCAGAGGAAGACGTGCGCGTCCTGGGCCAGCCGCAGCAGCGCCTCACAGGGTGCCGTGTCCGACGAGTAGGTCAGCACCCGGTCGCCGTGCTCCACGCGTACCCCGTAGGTCTCCACCGGGTGGTTGACCCGGTCGACGGTGACCTGCAGCGGGCCGATCGGGAAGCTGCCGGGTTGCAGGCCGTAGAAGGTGTAGACGTCGTCGACCGGCTCGCCGCTGATGTTGTACGCGGTGGCGATCCGGTCGGGCGCACCGGCCGGGGCGTAGACCGGCAGCGGCGGGTACGGACCGTCCGGGGCGTAGCGCCGCACCACCACGTAGGTGCAGGCGTCGAGCATGTGGTCACAGTGCAGGTGGGTGAGCAGGATCGCGTCGACCGCGTGCAGGCCGGCGTACCGCTGCAGGGCGGACAGCGAACCCGAGCCGAAGTCGACGAGCAGGCGGAACCCGTCCGCCTCGACCAGGTAGGCCGAGCAGGCGGCCTCGGGTCCGGGGAAACTCCCGGCGCAGCCGAGTACGGTCAGACGCATCAACTGTTCCCACGGTCGCGGTGAGACACCGGCGATGCGCCGCTCATACCATCGAAGATCTCCACCAGCGGCTCTGCCACGCTCGGCAGCCTACGCCGCAGCCAGCAGCGGTATGAAAGATCCGCTGCAACTTGTCGTCAACGTGACACCGAAGCGCGAACAACTGGAGCGACTTCGACAACCCGCCCCAGGATCGCCCATAGCGCAACCAATCATTTGCACCGGAGCACCAGGCCACAGACCATGCCGACCGGTGTGGCTCAGGCCCAGAGCTGACCATCCAACGCTTCCTCGGCGTCGGACAGCGTGCCGCCGTACGCACCGGTGGAGAGGTACTTCCAGCCGCCGTCGGCGACCAGGAACGCCACGTCGGCACGGCGGCCGGCCTTGACCGCCTCGTGCGCGACGGCGAGCGCGGCGTGCAGTACGGCACCGGTCGAGAAGCCGACGAAGAGCCCTTCCACCTCGACCAACTGCCGGGTCCGCAGCACCGCGTCGCGGGTACCCACCGAGAACCGCCGGGTGAGCACGTTCGCGTCGTACAGCTCCGGCACGTAGCCCTCGTCGATGTTGCGTAACCCGTACACCAGCTCGCCGTAGCGGGGCTCGGCGGCGACCACCTCGATGCCGTCGACCTTCTCCCGCAGGTAGCGCCCGGTGCCCATCAGGGTGCCGGTGGTGCCGAGCCCGGCGACGAAGTGGGTGACCGTGGGCAGGTCGCGCAGCAGCTCCGGCCCGGTCGTCTCGTAGTGGGCCTGGGCGTTGCCGCTGTTGCCGTACTGGTAGAGCATCACCCAGTCGGGGTGCTCGGCGGCGATCTGCTTGGCCGTGGCCACCGCCTGGTTGGAGCCGCCGGCGGCCGGCGAGAAGATGATCTCGGCGCCGTACATCCGGAGCAGTTGGACCCGTTCGGCGGAGACGTTCTCCGGCATGACGCAGACCAGCCGGTAGCCGCGCAGCTTCGCCACCATGGCGAGTGAGATGCCGGTGTTGCCGCTGGTCGGTTCGAGGATGGTGTCGCCGGGCCGGAGCCGCCCGGCCCGTTCGGCGGCGCGGACCATGAACATGGCCGCCCGGTCCTTGACACTGCCGGTCGGGTTGCGGTCCTCCAGCTTGGCCCACAGCCGTACCGGTGGTGCCCCGTCGGGCACCACCGGGGAGAGCCGGGGCAGGCCGACCAGCGGGGTGCCGCCACACGCGTCGAGCAGGCTGTCGTAGCGCGTCATGGCGGGCCGCTCAGCCGCTGACGGTGTTGGCGGCGGCCAAGGCGACGACGTCGCCCGCGCCGCCGGCCACCGCGGGCAGGATCGTCACGGTGTCCCCGTCGGCGACCTTGGCCTCGAGCGCACCGAGGAACCGGACGTCCTCGTCGTTGACGTAGATGTTGACGAACCGGTGCAGGTTGCCCTCGTCGGTGATCAGCCGGCCACGCAGGCCGGAGTGCTTGGCGTCGAGGTCGTCCAGCAGGGCGGCGAGGGTGTCCCCGTTGCCTTCGACGACCTTGGCGCCGCCGGTGTAGCTGCGCAGGATGGTGGGGACGCGAACTTCGATAGACATTGACGTGCTCCTATTGCAACGGTAGGTCGGACCAGACTGCGGTGCGGTACGGCGCCAGGGTCAGCGGCCGGACGAACACTCGTAGTCGACCGTGGTCGGGGTCTGCCCGAACAGGTACGACTGCACCGCGTGCGGGTCGACACCGGCGTCAATGAGATTGACCGGCTCCTCGGTCACCACCTCGTCCACGATGCGGAACGACCGGATCTCGGTGACCTCCGGGTCACGGGTGGAGACCAGCAGGTAGTGGGCCTCGGGCCAGCCGGCGATCGCCGCGTCGGTGCGGGACGGGTACGCCTCGGTCGCGGTGTGCGAGTGGTAGATCACCACCGGCTCCTCGTCCCGGTCGTCCATCTCCCGCCACAGATGCAACTGCTCCATCGAGTCGAACTCGTAGAACGTCATCGAGCGGGCCGCGTTCTGCATCGGGATGTGCCGGGTCGGCGTGTCCGAGCCGGCCGGTCCGGCGACGACGCCGCACGCCTCGTCGGGGTGGTCCCGGCGGGCATGGGCGACGATCGCGTCGATGATCGACCGGTCGATGCTCAGCACGACTCCAGCCTACCGCCTTCTCCGCTTCTCCGGCCCGGCCGGCCCGTGGCGGTCGTCACGCTGCTCGACACTGCTCGACACTGGTCGGCGCGTTGCTCGGCGCTAGTCGAGCAACGCGCCGAGCAGGGACTCCTGCAAATAGCCCAGATAGGCGTAGACCGACAGCTGGAACAGCCGGCTCGACGACGGGTCGTCCCGCTCGGCCGCCGCCAGCTCGGCGCCGAGATCGGTGTCGGCCCGCACCTGCAACCGGACGCCCATCGCCAGCCGGGCGTCGTTGATCGCGCGCAGCCACGCCTCGGCCGCCTCGCCGTCCAGGCGGACCTCCGCGCCCGTGTCGTCGGCGTCGGCCGGCAACGCGGCGAGCACCGCGCCCGCCTGGTCGATCTTTGCCGTCTTGAGGTCGCTCTCGGTGTACCGCCGCAGCTCCGCCGAGCTCGCCGGATCGTCCCGGTAGGTGTCCGGAAAGAGCCGGTCGACCACCGGGTCGTCCCGTTCGAATCCGTCGGTGAGCAAACCCACCACCTCACCGGCGACCTTACGCAGCACCCGTACCTCATCGGGTGAGAAGACCGCGACGATGCGCCCGTTGCGGCGCCGAAACATGCTCATGCCCGATCGACCGTCGCCCAGAGCCCGTAGGCGTGCAGCCGGGACGCGTCGAGCTCCATCCGCTCACGGGGCCCGCTGGACACCACCGCCCGGCCCTTGTTGTGCACGTCGAGCATCAACTCCTCGGCCTTGGCCTGGCTGTACCCGAACAGCTTCTGAAAAACCCAGGTCACGTACGTCATCAGGTTGACCGGATCGTCCCAGACGATGGTCACCCACAGGCGTTCGTCACCTGGCATCTCGACCATGTCCGGCGTCTCGACCGGAGCAACCTGGAGAGCCGCCATTCCCCCATCGTGCCACCGGCGGGGCCGGGGCGGACAACGCCCACCACGGTCAGCCCGGCGCGTCGCCACTGTCGATCGCATCAGCCAGCAGGTTGGCCAGGCCACGCCGTACCGCGGCGAACCGCAACGCGATCTCCTGGGACAGCGCGATCTCCACCGCCCGCAGCGCCTGCTGGATCCAGGACCGGGCCTGGTCCGGTGCCATCCCGGTCGGCCCACCGCGCGGATGCCAGCAGTCGGCGGCGAGCGCGACGCCGATCGGCGGCACGGTGCACCGGGACCGCTGCGCCGGGTACCCCGCGAAGACGTCCACCACCACGGGGGACGGCCCGGTGACGGGGGACGGCCCGGCTGCGGTGGACGGGACCGGCTCGCACTGGCCCGCAGCGGTCGTCAGAAGTCCTTCCGCGACCGCCGTGGGTGGATCCCCGAGCACCCGGCGGCGGAGCTGCTCACGCAGCAGCGGACCGAGCCGCTGCGCCGGATCGACCCCGAACACCTGCTCGACCACCTCGTCCACCGCGTCGTCCACGCCGACGGCGCAGGCCGCGCCGGCATGCAACGACAGGGCCAGGAACTCGCGGTCCAGGAAGCCGGGTATCCCGGCCGGTCCATTGCCGAACAGCAGCTCGCGTACCGCGGCCACGTGCAGATTGGCCAACTCGATCGCCAGGGTGTGCCGCACCCGCTGGCCGATCCGTCGCACCACCCGGTCCAGCTGCTCGGACCAGTCGGCTGCCGGCCCACCGGGCGGCAGCGGCGGCGGCTCGTCGTACGCCAACTGATCGGCCAGACCGGCTCCGGCCCGGTGCAGCGCCTCCCGGGCGGCCCAGTCGGTCACCTCCCGGCGGAGAAAGGCCGCGTCGCCGGTTGCCGCGTCGACCGAATGCCAGGGTGCCTGTTCCAGCTCGGGTACGGCGGCCAGCAGCGCCGCCCGCTGGAACGACTCGCCCGCGCTCTGCACGCCGGCCGCGGTGATGGCAACGAACACCGCGACACCGGCGCGCAGCGCCCGGCGCAGCAGTTCGTGTTCGACCTGCCCGGGCGGCGGCCCGGCACCAACCACGAAAACCAGCGCGCCGCCGCGTACCGCAGCGTCGAGCAGCACCGTCGCGCCGGCCGACCGGAGCGTCTCCAGGTCGGGCGAATCGACCAGGCTGAGCCGGCGCAGCGAGGCGTCCGGCCGGCTCACCTCGACCCTGCGCGGTGGACGGGGCAGGGCAAGCCCGGCACCGGACCGCGCCGACCGCGCCGGGACGATCCACGGCTGCGACCAGCCCGGCAGGTATGCCGCGGTCCGCTCGACCGTCCCGTGCCGGATGACCAGGAAACTCTCGGGCGGCCGGAGGTCCGGCGACGATTCACCGTCGAGAAACGCGGTCAGCACGGCCCGGCGGCTGTTGGCGGCGGCTCCGACCACGACGGCCGCGACCGGTTCGTCAGCCGGGGACGGCGATGGCACCGGGGCGGCCATCGGCAGGTCCACGGCCAGGTCACCCGGGCGGCGCGGCCGCCTGCGCTGCCGGGGCACGCGGGCAGCGGAGCGGATAGCCAGGCGATTCGACGGTACTGTCACAGACTCCACAAGCTGAGCTCCTTCGGGCGTCATCGCCACGAAATACCAGTACACCGACGCTACGTGCACAATCACTTACGCAGTGACGACCACCGTTACTCAACTGATCGAACACTTCATACTCAACTGCGAACCGGCCGCGCCCTTCCCCCTCGGCAACTGTTCTATATGCTCCCCTGCCATGGGCCTGTGGAGCTTCGTGGGACGGTCCGAAGAGCTCGACCGGCTGTTCGCCGCAGCCACCGACGGCGGTCGCGGCCTGATCCTCAGTGGCTCCGCCGGAATCGGCAAGAGCCGGCTGCTCCGGGAAGTCGTCAGTCGACTGCCGACCGATACCTACGCGGTCTGGTCCGCCTCGGGCAGCGTCAGCGCCGCCGGCCTGCCGTTCGCCGGCCTCGCCCAGGTCCTCCCGGCGGACCAGCCACCCGGGTTGTCCCCGTCGGCGCTGCTGCGTTGGGCCGTCGAGTCGCTGCGGCAACGGGCCGCCGGCCGGCCTATCGTGCTCGCCATCGACGATGCGCATCTGCTCGATCCCTCGTCGGCGGCGGTGACGAACCTGATCGCCCGCTCCGGTCAGGCCACTGTGCTGGGTACGCTCCGCAGCGGTGAGCCAGTGCCGCTGCCGATCCGGGCACTGTGGGCTGACGATCTCGTGGTGCACGACGAGTTGTCGCCGCTGGACGTCGTCGACAGCACCGGCCTGCTGATGGAGCTGCTCGGTGGGCCGCTGGATCCCACATCGGCCGAACGGCTGTGGCGGCTGTCCGAAGGAAACCCACTGCTGCTGCGGGAGCTCGTCATCGCGGCCCAGTCCGGGCAGGAGCTGACCCAGACGTACGGGGTGTGGCGGTGGACCGGCCGGCTGGAGCTGGCACCGAGCCTGACCGACCTGATCGACACCCGGATCGGCCAGCTCAGCCCGCCGGTTCGCGGTGTCGTCGAGCTGGTGGCGTTCGGCCAGCCGATCGGGCTGCGACTGCTGCTGCGGACCAGCCGGCACGCCGACGTGGAGGCCGCCGAGGAACGCGGGCTGATCCGGGTCGACATCGACGACCGCCGGCAGGACGTGCACATGGCCCATCCGCTGTACGGCGAGGTGGTGCGCCGCCGGTGCCCGGTCACCCGGGCGCAGCGGCTGCAGGCGCAGCTCGCCTCGCTCGTGGAGCAGGCCGGGGCACGGCGCCGGGAGGACCTGCTGAGGGTCGCCGTCTGGCGACTCGAGTCGAACACCGCCGACGACCCGGCGGTGCTGCTCGACGCGGCCGGCCGGGCGTTCACCGGGTACGACATCCCACTGGCCGACCGGCTGGCCGCCCGGGCGTTCGACGTCGGCGGTGGGTTCGACGCCGCCGAGCTGAGGGCGACCATCCTGATGTTCCGCGACGAGCCCGAGCGGGCCCTGGCCACCATCGAGGCGGTCCGCGACGAGGTCACCACCGACGAACGACGCAGTCGCTGGTTGATGGTGCTCGGGCTGGTCGCCTACTGGGGGCTCGGTAACGAGTCGACGCTGGAGGACCTGTCGGCCGGTGCCCGCGAGCTGACCGACCCGGCCGACCGGGTCCGGGTCGACTCGTTCGAGGCGATCATGCGGTTGCACCGGCTGGAGTGTGACGCCGCGCTGCGGCTGGCCCGCGCCGTACTCGACCGGCCGGCGGCCAGTCACGCCGCCCACGGGCTGGCCCAGTGCACCATTGCCCACCTGCAGGCCGCGCAGGGCGACCTGACCGGCAGCGGCCGGGCCATCGCCCGGGTCGAGGCCGACGCTGCGCACTGGCGTACCGAACTTCCCTACCTTCAGCTGGCGCTGGAGCTCGGCCGCGGCACCCGGCTGGTGCTCGCCGGCGACCTGCCCGGGATCGAGGCGATCGTCGCCGAGGAGTTCGCTGACCTGGCCGACGCCGGCGACTTCCGGCTCGGGTCCGGCTACCTGTCGGTGGTCCGCGCGCAGGCCGCCCGGCTGCGCGGCCGGCTCGACGACGCGCTGCGACACAGCCTGCAGGCGTGCGCGACGCTGGCCACCGGCCGGGTGTACGCCGGGCTGGCCCACGCCGAGCGCGCACACGCGGCTGCCCTGCGTGGCGAGGCGGCCCAGGCCGCCGCAGCGATGGCCGACTCGGACCGGGCGCAGACGCCCGGGATGGCGATCCTGTATCCGTGGCGGGAGCAGGCGCGCTGCTGGGTGACGGTCGCCGAGGGAGACGTCACCGGCGCAGTGGAGATGCTGCGGGAGCTGGCGGACCGGCTGCGGACCGACGGGCTCGCCGGCCACGAGGTGATGGTGCTGCACGACCTGGTCCGGCTGGACCGGGCCGACCTGGCGGTGGACCGGCTGACCGAGCTCGCCAAGGTGGTCGAGGGGCCGCTGCCGCCGCTGGTCCTGCGCCAGGCGCAGGGCGCCGCCAACGGACCGTACGGTGCCCTGCTGCGCGCCGCCAGCGGCTTCGCCGGCCTCGGGCTGCACCTGTTCGCCGCCGAGTCGGCCGCGATGGCGGTACGCCGGCAGCGACTGGCCCGGTCGCCGGTGACCGGACAGACCAACGTGCTGCTGGGCCGGTCGCTCGGCCAGTGCGTCGACGTGCGTACCCCGGCGTTGCTGGCCGGTCAGCCCAACCTGACCGAGCGGGAGCACCAGGTGGCGAAGCTGGCGGCGGCCGGCGTGGCCAGCCGGGAGATCGCGCGACGGTTGTTCCTGTCGCCCCGCACCGTGGAGAACCACCTGCAACGGGCGTACGGCAAGCTCGGCGTGACCGGGCGTGCCGAGCTGACCGAGGCGCTGCGCGCCCTGCCCGACGAGCCGGGGGCCACCGGGCCCGGCCGGGCCGGGCCGCACCCGCCGGGCGGCCGTACAGTAACCGGGTGACCAGCTCCAGCCCCGCTCTGCTGACCGACCACTACGAGCTGACCATGCTCGCCGCCGCGTTGGCCGACGGCAGCGCCCACCGGCACTGTGTGTTCGAGGTCTTCGCCCGGCGGCTGCCGACCGGTCGCCGGTACGGTGTGGTCGCCGGCACGGGTCGGCTGGTCGACCTGATCCGGGACTTCCGCTTCGATGCGCAGACCATCCGCCACCTGCGCGACCGTGCGGTGGTCGACGCCGACACCGCACAGTGGCTGGCCGACTACCGGTTCACCGGGGACGTCGACGGGTACGCCGAGGGTGAGTTGTTCTTCCCGAACTCGCCGATCCTCACCGTCTCCGGCACGTTCGCCGAGTGCGTCCTGCTGGAGACTCTGGTGCTGTCGGTGCTGAACCACGACTGCGCGATCGCGGCGGCGGCGGCGCGGGCGGTGACCGCGGCCCGTGGCCGACCGGTGATCGAGATGGGCTCGCGGCGCACCCACGAGGAGGCGGCGGTGGCGGCTGCCCGGGCCGCGTACCTGGCAGGTTTCGCGGCGACGTCCAACCTGGCTGCGGGTGCCCGGTACGGCATCCCGACGGCGGGCACCTCGGCGCACGCGTTCACCCTGTTGCACGACGACGAACGGGCCGCGTTCGCGTCCCAGGTGGCCTCGCTCGGACGGGACACCACGCTGCTGGTCGACACCTACAGCATCAGCCAGGGCATCCGCAACGCGATCGAGGTCGCCGGGCCGGACCTGCGAGCGATCCGGATCGACTCCGGCGACCTGTCGGTCCTGGCGCAACAGTCCCGGGAGCTGCTCGACTCGCTCGGCGCCACCGAGACCAAGATCATAGTCTCCGGTGATCTCGACGAGTACGCGATCGCCTCGCTCGCCGCCGAGCCGGTCGACATGTACGGTGCCGGCACCGCCGTGGTGACCGGCTCCGGCGCGCCGACCGCCCGGCTGGTCTACAAGCTGGTCGAGGTCGACGGCCGGCCGGTGGTCAAGCGCTCCGAGAACAAGGCCACCGTCGGGGGCCGCAAGGTGGCGGTACGCCGGCACAAGCCGACCGGCACCGCCACCGAGGAGATCGTCGTCTCGCAGGGGGTGCCGGACCGGTCCAACGGCGACCGGGTGCTGCAACGGTCCTTTGTCGCCGCAGGCGAGCCACTGGCCCGGCCGACCATCGCCGAGTCCCGTGAGCACCTGCGCCACTGCCTGATCTCGATACCGTGGGAAGGGCTGAAGCTGTCCGCCGGTGACCCGACCATCCCGGTGACCGTCGTGCCAGCCGAGCAGTGACCGCCGGGCCGCGACCGGCGCGACCGGTGACCGACCGTTCAGGAGCCAGCAGCAGGAGGACGACGACCATGCACCGGGCACTGATCATCGTTGACGTACAGAACGACTTCTGCGAAGGCGGCTCGCTCGCGGTGGGCGGCGGCACCGACGTGGCGGCGGCGATCTCCCGGAGCGTCGCCGAGGCGCCGCAGCGGCGGTGGCGGCACGTGGTGGCGACCAAGGACTACCACGTCGATCCCGGCGCGCACTTCGGCGACCCGCCGGACTTCGTCGACACCTGGCCGGCGCACTGTGTGGTGGGCACCGGCGGGGAGGAGTTCCATCCCGGGCTGGCCGTCGACCGGATCGAGGCGGTCTTCCGCAAGGGCCGGCACGCGGCGGCGTACTCGGGCTTCGAGGGCCACAGCGACGACGGCATCGGCCTGGCCGACTGGCTGCGGGAACGCGGGATCACCGGGGTCGATGTGGTCGGCATCGCCACCGACCACTGTGTACGGGCGACCGCGCTGGACGCCGCTCGGGCCGGCTTCGACACCACCGTACTGCTCGACCTGACCGCCGGGGTGGCCCGGGACACCACCGAGGTGGCGATGGACGCGATGCGGGCCGCCGGGGTGACGTTGACCGGCTCCCCGGTACTGCGCCCGGCCTGACCGGCCACCGGCCTGACCGCGCCGGCCGGGGCCGGACCGCAGGTCGGGCTGGCCGGCGCGGATATCGGCTGGCCGGCGTCGTACCCGGCGGGCATGATGCCGGCCGGAGGTAACACCGACTGATGAACCTGACTCCTTACCGGCAGGCGCTCGCGCTGCCCGGTGTGGCCCGGCTGCTCGCCCTGTCGGTGCTGGCCCGGATGCCGAACACCGCCGCCGGAGTGGCGCTGACCCTGTACGTCGTGCTGGACCAGGGCCGGGGGTACGGCGCGGCTGGTCTGGCCGGTACCGCGTTGACCGTCGGGGCCGCGATCGGCGCACCGGTGCTGGGCCGGCTGGTCGACCGGCGTGGACTACGTCCGGTGCTGGCCGTCTCGGCCGCCGCCCAGGGCGTCTTCTGGGCCGTGGCGCAGGCGCTGCCGTACCCCGCGTTGCTGGTCGCGGCGGTCGTCGCCGGCCTGCTCAGCCTGCCGGTGTTCTCGGTGATCCGGCAGTCGCTGGCCGCACTGGTCCCGGCGGAACAGCGCCGTCCGGCGTACGCCCTGGATTCGATGTCGGTCGAGCTTTCCTTCATGGTCGGCCCGGCCCTCGCGGTGCTGCTCGCCACCGCGGTCTCCCCCCGGATCGCGATGGTCGCGGTCGGCGCCGGCCTGGTCGCCGCCGGGCTGGCGCTGTTCGTCGTCGACCCGCCGATCCGCGCCCGGCACGAGGAAGCTGACCGAGCGGGCGTCCGGATCACCCGCCGGGACTGGCTGACCCCGCAGTTGCTCGGGGTCCTCGCGGTCGGCACGGCGTCGACGCTGGTGCTCGGTGGCACCGACGTGGCGTTGATCTCCGCGCTGCGGGAGAGCGACCAGTTGGTCTGGACCAGCGTCGTGCTCGCCGGCTGGGGGGCCTACTCACTGGTTGGCGGGTTCGCCTACGGAGCGACCCGGCGTGCGGTGCCGCCGGTCGGGTTGATGGTCGCGCTGGCCGCCGCCACGGTCCCGGTCGGGCTCGGGGCCGGGAACTGGTGGACGCTGGGGCTGGCCTTGGCCCCGGCCGGGCTGCTCTGCGCGCCGACGATCGCCGCCACGTCCGACGCGGTCGCCCGGCTGGCCCCGGCGGCGGTACGCGGCGAGGCGATGGGCCTGCATGGTTCGGCAATGACCGTGGGCATGGCCGTCGGGGCGCCGCTGACCGGTGCGGTGATCGACGCCAGTACGCCGACGTGGGGTTTCGTGGCAATCGGCGCGGCGGGGCTGCTGCTGGCACTGCCGATGGTCGCCATGCAGTTGCGCCGCCGGGCGATGCTGGACCGGGTGCCGGCCTGCGGTGACGGGCTCCCAGAGGCACGACGCGGCCCCGGGCGGAATGCGCCCGGGGCCGCGTCGTAGACCGATCGTGGGTAGTGCCAGCCGGTGGGTCAGCGCCGGTCGACGTTGCTGGCGGTGTCCTCCTGGTACGTGGCGCCGCCGTCCGACTCGCTGGTCAACGGCTTGGCACCGCCCTCCGGTGGCCCGGCGACCGAGTGGTGTCCGGCGGCCAGCTCCGGGAACTTGAGGTCGAACGCCGGCCGCTCAGAGCGAATCCGGGGCATCCGGTCGAAGTTGCGTAGCGGCGGCGGGCAGCTGGTCGCCCACTCCAGCGAGTTCCCGTGCCCCCACGGGTCGTCGACCTCGACCAGCGGTCCGGTCTTGTACGACTTCCACACGTTGTACAGGAACGGCAGGGTGGAGATGCCGGTGACGAACGAGCCGACCGTGGAGATCATGTTCAGCGTGGTCCAGCCGTCGATCGCCTGGTAGTCGGCGTACCGGCGGGGGAAGCCTTCGGCACCGAGCCAGTGCTGCACCAGGAAGGTGGTGTGGAAGCCGACGAAGGTCAGCCAGAAGTGCACCCGGCCCAGCCGCTCGTCGAGCATCCGTCCGGTGAACTTCGGGAACCAGAAATAGATGCCGGCGAACACCGCGAACACGATCGTGCCGAACAGCACGTAGTGGAAGTGGGCGACGACGAAGTACGAGTCCGAGACGTGAAAGTCAATCGGCGGGCTGGCCAGCAGCACACCCGACAACCCGCCGAAGAGGAAGGTGACCAGGAAGCCGATCGACCAGAGCATCGGCGTCTCGAAGCTGATCTGCCCCCGCCACAGGGTACCGATCCAGTTGAAGAACTTCATGCCGGTCGGCACGGCGATCAGGAAGCTCAGGAAACTGAAGAAGGGCAGCAGCACCGCGCCGGTGGCGAACATGTGGTGCGCCCAGACGCTCATCGACAGCGCGGCGATCGCGATCGTCGCGGCCACCAGGCCCTTGTAGCCGAAGATCGGCTTGCGGGCGAAGACCGGGATGATCTCGCTGATGATACCGAAGAACGGCAGCGCGACGATGTACACCTCGGGGTGGCCGAAGAACCAGAAGAGGTGCTGCCACAGCAGTGGCCCACCGGTCTCCGGCGCGTACACGTGGGCACCGAGCATCCGGTCGGCGGCGAGCGCGAACAGCGCGGCGGCCAGCAGCGGGAAGACCATGATCACCAGGAGGCTGGTGACCAGGATGTTCCAGGTGAAGATCGGCATCCGGAACATGGTCATGCCCGGCGCGCGCAGGGTCAGGATCGTGGTGATCATGTTGACCGCGCCGAGGATGGTACCCAGACCGGAGATCGCCAGTCCGACGATCCACATGTTGGCGCCGACGCCCGGGGAGTGTTCGACGCTGCTCAGCGGGGTGTACGCGAACCAGCCGAAGTCGGCGGCGCCGCCCGGGGTGAGGAAGCCACCCATCGCCAAGGTGCCACCGAACAGGTACAGCCAGTAGGCGAAGCTGTTCAGCCGGGGAAAGGAAACGTCCGGCGCACCGATCTGGATCGGCGTAACGTAGTTGGCGAAGGCGAACACGATCGGCGTCGCGAAGAACAACAGCATGATCGTGCCGTGCATGGTGAACAGCTGGTTGTACTGCTCCGGGGAGAGGAACTGCATCCCCGGCTGGGCCAGCTCCGCACGCATGATCAGGGCCATCAGGCCACCGATCATGAAGAACGCGAAGGCGGTGATCATGTACATGATCCCGATCTGCTTCGCGTCGGTCGTGCGCAGCAGCCGCGCCATGGCCGAGCCGCGGACCGGCCTGCGGACCGGGAAGGGCCGGCTGGCGATCGGCTTCGGTGCGACGGTGGTCACGAATGGCCTCCGGTTCTCGTCAATCCCACGGCGCCCGGGTTGATGATCCGCTGGCCGTGCCTCGCAGGCAGGATAGTCCCCGTTCACCGCCGGTCCGCACGCCGGGTGCCCGGACGGCTGCGGGCCGCCGGGCGGTTCACACCGGGTCGAGTCACACCGGGTCGAGTCACACCGGGTCGACGAGCAACCGGTAGTGCTCCTGGAAGATCGTGCCGCCCTTGGCGCGCAGCACCGGGTCGCGCAGGGCCGGGGCGACGTCGCGGGTCCGGTCCCGGTCCCGGGTCCGGTCCAGGACCCACTGGGTACGCGGCCGACGCCGGCTCTCGTACCTGGCGAGCGCCTCGACGACCGACGGCGCGGCACGCAGCTCCTCGGCCAGGACCAGCGCGTCCTCGAACGCCATCGCCGCCCCTTGGGACAGCGTCGGCGCGGTCGCGTGGGCGGCGTCCCCGACGAGCACCACGTTGCCCCGGGACCAGCCGCTCAGCTCCACCTCGTCGGTGACGGCCACCTGCACCTTCTCCACCGCGTCGAGGACCGCTCGCACCGGCCCACCGTAGTCGCCGAGGAGCTGGCGGAGCCGGACCAACGGGTCGGCGGGCGGGGCGGAGCCGGCCGGCAACGGCTCGTCGGCGTAGAGGTAGACCCGGCCGTAGCCCATCGGGGCGAGCGCGATGCCGGACCGTTGCCCGAGCAGTGCCGTCCACTCGGTGATCTCCGGACCGCCACTGACCACGCTGCGATAGGCGATCTGGCCGACCGGGTGCGGCGCGCCGCCGATCTCGGCGAGTCGACGGACCGCAGACCGGCGCCCGTCCGCGCCGACGATCAGGTCGTACTCGGCGTAGGAGCCATCACCGAAGGCGACCTTGGTGGTCTCGTCACCGACCTCCACGTCGCACACCTCGGTGTGGTACCGCACCTCCCCGCCGGCGCCGGTGAGCAGCACCTGGTGCAGGTCCGCGCGGGGCAGCGCCCGGCACTGCCCGACCCCCTGCCACAGCTGTTCCAGATCGACCGAGCACAGCTCGGCTCCGGTGGCGTCGAGGAATCGCTGCCGCCGGATCACCGCGCCGAGCGGACGCAACGGATTGTCCAGCCCGAGCTCACGCAGCGCGCGGATGGCATTGCCGGGTAGGAAGATCCCGGCACCGGCGACGACAGTCGGTGCCAGCTTCTCCACCAGCTCGGGCCGAATGCCGGCCAGCCGCAGTGCTCGGGCGACGGCCAGCCCGGCGACGCTGGCACCGACGATGAGCACGCGCACGGGTGGTTGAGCCATGGTCCGCGCCGCCTCCGGGGGAATAGACACTCATTGAAGCCAAGAGACTACTGCCAGCAACGCTGCCCGCGGTAGGCCCATCCCACCCTGTTCGCTCCACGCGAATGCCACCCGCCACGGCGCCAGGCAACATCCATTGGTGGAAATCTTAACGGCTTACCGGTGCCGGCGGGACCCTCAGCGCTGCACCCTTGCCCCACCGCCACCGGCGAGCGCCGCCACCTCTTTGAGGCTGGCCGTCGAGGTGTCTCCGGGGGTGGTCATCGCCAGCGCTCCGTGCGCGGCACCGTACTCCACCGCGACCGCCAGGTCGCCCAGCTCCAACAGGCCGTAGACCAGGCCGGACGCGAAGCTGTCGCCGCCGCCGACCCGGTCCAGGATCTCCAGGCCCGGCCGGTGGGTGGCGGACACGAAACCGGTCGGTGCCGACCAGGCGACCGCACCCCAGTCGTTCACCGTCGCGGAACGCACCGTACGCAGCGTCGTCGCCACCACCTTGAAGTTCGGGTACGCCCCGGTCACCTCGGTGATCATCCGCTGGAAGTTGGCGACCTCCAGTTCGGTGAGGCGCTCATCGGTGTCCGGTACGGCGAACCCGAGACTCGCGGTGAAGTCCTCCTCGTTGCCGATCATGACGTCGACGTAGCCGGCCAGCCGCCGGTTGACCTCCTGCGCCCGGGACTGTCCACCGACCGCCTTCCAGAGACTGGGCCGGTAGTTCAGGTCGTAGGAGATGATCGTGCCGTGCCGGCGGGCGGCCGTCATCGCCGCCTCGATCGTGTCCGGTGTGGTCTGCGACAGGGCCGCGTAGATGCCGCCGGTGTGCAGCCAACGCACGCCGAGGGTGCCGAACAGGTGGTCCCAGTCGACGTCGTCGGGGCGTAGCTGGCTGGCCGCGCTGTTGCCCCGGTCGGAGGTGCCGACCGCGCCGCGCACCCCGAAGCCGCGCTCGGTGAAGTTGAGCCCGTTGCGGACGGTCCGGCCGATCCCGTCGTACGGCAGCCAGCGCACGTACGCGGTGTCGACGCCGCCCTGCAGCACCAGATCCTCCAGCAGGCGACCGACCTCGTTGTCGGCGAACGCGGTGACAACTGCGGTACGCAGGCCGAAGCAGCGGCGCAGGCCCCGCGCGACGTTGTACTCGCCACCGCCTTCCCAGGCCCGGAAGCTGCGGGCGGTGCGCACCCGTCCCTCCCCCGGATCCAGCCGCAGCATGACCTCGCCGAGCGAGACAAGGTCGTAGCGGCACTCGGTGGCCGGCCGGGGGTGCAGCGGGGCACGGTCGGCGGGGTGCTGTTCGGCCATCTCACGACTCCTCAGTCAAAGGTCGGACCGGTCCTGGTCGAGGTCGGGCGGGTCAGTCGGCGGCGCGGGCTGGCGGGTCAGTCGGCGGCGCGGGCGGCGGCGACCGCGGCGGCGGTCAACCGGGTCACCTCGGCCCAGTCGCCGGCGTCGAGTAGGCGGGGGGCGACCATCCAGGTGCCGCCGACGGCGAGGACCGCCGGGTGGGCCAGGTAGTCCGCGACGTTGCCGGGGCTCACCCCGCCGGTCGGGATGAACCGCACCGACCTGAACGGCGCGGCGAGCGCCGAGACCATGCCCACCCCGCCGAGCTGTTCGGCCGGGAAGAACTTGACCGTGTCCAGCCCGGCGTCGAGGGCCATCTGAATCTCGGTGGCGCTGGACACCCCGGGGAAAACCGGCAGGTCGAGCTCCTGGCAGCGACGGACGACGGCGGGTCCGAAGCCAGGGCTTACCACGAATCGGGCACCGGCGTCGACGGCCCGGTCCACCTGCTCGACGGTGAGTACGGTGCCGGCGCCGACCAGCATGCCGGGGTGCCCGGCCATCGCCGCGATGGCGTCCGCCGCCGCCGGGGTGCGGAAGGTCACTTCGGCGGTACGCAGTCCGCCGGCGAGCAGCGCTTCGGCCAGTGGCGCGGCGCCGGCCGGATCAGCCAGGACGACCACCGGAAGAATCCGCCCCGCGCCAATCACCGAGACGACGTCGCCGCCGTGGTGCGCGCCCCGGTCGGCCTCGCGACCGGCCGACTCACGTTCAGCATCATGAACATCGGTCACGTACGTGACCATACTCGGCGGTACATCGCTGTCAACCGGGTGCGACGCTGGTTAGAGTGACCGCCATGGCGGCGCAGGAGGGTTTCCAGCCGGTGAAGTCCGCCGGCCGGACGTTGGAGGTGCTGGAGGCGCTGGCCGCCACCCCTGACCGCCGGTCCCTCGGCGAACTGACACGGGTCCTGCAGATCCCGAAGAGCAGCCTGCACGGAATTCTGCGCACGATGATGCACCGTGGCTGGGTGGAGACCGATCCCACCGGCACCCGGTTCGGCCTCGGCGTACGGGCGCTGCAGGTGGGCGCGGCGTACCTGGCCGCCGACAACGCGGTCAGCCTGCTGGACGGCGTGCTCGACGCGCTGGCCGGGCAGTTCGGTGAGACCGTCCATCTCGGCCGGCTGGACGGCCCGCACGTGGTCTACCTGGCCAAGCGCGAGTCGGTGCACCCGCTGCGGCTGTACAGCGCGATCGGCCGACACCTGCCGGCGCACGCCACCGCACTGGGCAAGGCGCTGCTCGCCGAACATCCGGACGACGTCGTCGACCAACTGCTGAGCTGGCCGTTGCGCCGGATGACCCGGCGAACCATCACCGACCCGGCCACCCTGCACGCCGCGCTGGCCGAGGTCCGCGCCCAGGGCTGGGCCGTCGACCGGGAGGAGAACGCTGAGGGGATCGTCTGCCTGGCGATGGCGATGCCACTGCGGCGGCCGGCCGCCGACGCGATCAGCCTGTCCGTCCCAGCGACCCGGATCGACGCCGCCGGCGAGGCCCGGATGGTCGAGGCACTGCGGGCCGCCGCCGACCAGGTGGCCGCCGCCCGCGGGCTGATCTCCCGCTGATTCTTTTCATACATGTCGATGTGATCTACCATCATGGGAGCGCTCCCGCGACGTTGGTTCCTACCCGCCGTCTCCACGGACACAAGGAGAACCATGCGACGTCCGATCCGCGCCGCCGCCGCAGCCGTCCTGCTGCTCACCGGCGGCCTCGTCACCGTGGTCGCCGCCACACCAGCCCAGGCCGACACGCGAATCTGCGAACAATACGGCAGCACCACCATTCAGGGCCGCTACGTGGTGCAGAACAACCGCTGGGGCACCACCGCCGAACAGTGCATCAACGTGACCGACACCGGCTTCTCGGTGACCTCGCAGCAGGGCAGCTCGCCGACCAATGGCGCGCCGGTGTCGTACCCGTCGATTTTCTACGGCTGCCATTACACCAACTGCTCTCCCGGCACCAACCTGCCGATCCAGGTCAGCCGGATCAGCAACGCGCCGACCAGCATCAACTACCGGTACGTCGGTAACGGGACGTACAACGCCTCGTACGACATCTGGCTCGACCCGACCCCGCGCACCAACGGCGTCAGCCAGATGGAGATCATGATCTGGTTCCACCGGCAGGGCTCCATCCAGCCGATCGGCTCGCCGGTCGGCAACGCCACCGTCGCCGGCCGCAACTGGCAGGTCTGGACCGGCAGCAACGGTTCCAACAACGTGGTGTCCTACCTGGCCCCGTCGTCGATCACCAGTTGGAGCTTCAACGTGCTCGACTTCATCGCCGACGTCCGGGCCCGAGGGCAAATCACCAACTCCTGGTACCTGACCAGCGTCCAGGCCGGCTTCGAGCCGTGGAACGGCGGCGTCGGCCTCGGGGTGACCTCCTTTTCCGGTTCGGTCTCCACCGGCGGCGCCCCGCCGACCACCGCCCCGCCGACCACCGCCCCGCCGACCACCGCCCCGCCGACCAGTCAGCCGCCCGGTGGTGGCGGGTGCCGGGTCAGCTACACGGCGAACACCTGGAACAACGGCTACACCGCCGACGTACGCGTCACCAACACCGGTGGTGGCACCATCAACGGTTGGACGTTGGCCTACCAGCTGCCGGCCGGGCAGACGGTCGGCAACTCGTGGAACGCCACCGTCACCCAGAGCGGATCGTCGGTGACCGCCCGGAACGTGGGCTGGAACGGCACGCTGGCGCCGGGGGCGACCACCTCGTTCGGTTACCAGGCCAGCTACAGCGGCAACTACTCCTCACCGAGCAGCTTCGCCCTCAACGGCACCACCTGCACCACCGGCTGATCCGCGAACGCCGGGGCCGGCCTCGGCGGGGGGTGAGGCCCCCTCCGCGGCCGGCCCGCACCGCCCGGGGTGTCGTGGTCTCAGTCGCGCAGGGCGTCGACTGTGGCCATCTCCTCGGCGGAGAGGGTGAAGCCGAAGACGTCGGCGTTGCCGCGGATCCGCTCCGGAGTGACCGACTTGGGAATCACCACGATGCCGTGCTGGATGTGCCAGCGCAGCACCACCTGGGCGGCGCTCACCCGGTGGGCCGCGGCGACCCGCACCAGCACCGGGTCGTCGAGGTCGGTGTTCTTGAACGGGCTGTACCCCTCCAGCACCACCCCGCGGTCACGGTGCTCGGCCACCGTACGCGGATCGTGCATCGCCGGCGCCCACGGCACCTGGTTGACCGCCGGCACCACCCCGGTCCGCTCGGTCAGCTCGTCGATCTGGTCGAGGCCGTAGTTGGAGACACCGATCGCCCGCACCGCACCGGTGTCCCGGTGGGCGACGAACTCGCGCCAGGTCGGCACGCCGGCACCGCCGGCCGGAGGCCAGTGGATCAGCCACAGGTCGACGTACTCGGTGCCCAGCGCGGCCAGGCTCACGGCCAGCGTCTCCGCCTCCCGCCCGACCCGATCGGGTGGCAGCTTGGTGGTGACGAAGATCTCGTCCCGGGCGATTCCGCTGTCCTTGATCGCCCGGCCGACCTCGGCCTCGTTGCCGTACATCGTGGCGGTGTCGACGTGCCGGTAGCCGGCGTCCAATGCCGCTCGGACCGCCCGGTACCCGGCGTCGCCCGACGCCTGCCAGGTGCCGAACCCGAGCAGCGGCATCCCGATCCCGGACGGCAAGGTTGCCACAGGTTGCTCACCATGCGTTGCCATCCTCCCCGCCTACCCCCTTCAACCTGCACGTATTCCTTGACCGGACGACTCATCGTCCGGTAGCCGACAGACCCTACCGCCGTCTGCGACAAGGGCACATGCTGTTCACCGCGCGTACATTCGTCGTTACCACCCCACCGCTGGCGGTGGTTTCTGCCTGGCCGACGGCCCGGCGGGAGATTGACCAGGACGGAAGAATGAGCAGTATCAGCACCGCCCACACGGCCATCGCGAGCATCCCGGTCACGGACCGGCTACCGGCCGAACAACTCACCGAACGCACGCCCGCCGACCTGTGGCACATGGCCAGAGCCGTGCTCGACGCCAACTGGTCGCGCAACCACACCGTGCCGTCGCGCACCCTCTACCCGCACCAGTGGAGCTGGGACGCGGCGTTCATCGCGATCGGCCTGGCCCGGATCGACCCCGATCGGGCCTGGCACGACCTGCGCAGCCTGTTCCTGGCGCAGTGGCCGGACGGACGGGTCCCGCACATCGTCTTCGACCCGGACGTCGCCGAACGCGACTACTTCCCCGGACCGGGATTCTGGCAGGTACCGCTGCGCCGCCCCGGGCACCCGGACGGCACCGGCATCGTCCAGCCGCCCGCCCACGCCGTCGCCATCTGGGAGATCTACCAACGGGCACCGGGGCCGCAGGCGGAAGCCGAGCTGCGTTGGTTCTACCCACGGCTGGTCGCCGCTCAGGACTACCTGTCGAGCAGTCGCGACGTCGGCGGGGACGGGTTGGCCAGCATCGTGCACCCCTGGGAGTCCGGCCTGGACAACAGCCCGGCCTGGGATGCGGCGCTGTCCGCCGTACCGGCCGACCTCGGCGTGCTCGTCGGGCGGCAGCGGCATGACAACCGGGTGGCCGCAGCGTCCCACCGGCCGACCGATGAGGACTACGCCCGGTTCGTCGCGCTGGCACTGGCGTACCGCGACGGCGGCTACCGGGACGACGAGCTGGCCGCCCGACACGACTTCGTGGTCGAGTGTCCGACCTTCAACGCGTTGCTGGCCGCCGCCGAACACGCGCTCGCCCGGATCGCCGCCGTGGTCGGCGCAGATCCAGCGGTCCACCTGGACCGCGCCGCGCGGATCACCCGGGCCGTCGACGACCAACTGTGGGATCCGCGGACCGGCATGTACCACGCCCGGGACGTCCGGACCGGACGGCTCAGCCCGGCACGCTGCGTGAGCGGACTGGTCCCGCTGATCCTGCCCGGCCTACCGCCCGACCGGGTCGCGGCGCTCGTGGCTACGGCCGAGTCGCACCGGTTCGGGCTGTCAGCGTCGATGCCGGTGACCAGCTACGACCGGGCCGCCGTCGACTTCGACCCGGTGCGGTACTGGCGCGGACCGGTGTGGATCAATATCAACTGGCTGCTCCGTCGGGGACTTCGTGAGCATGGCCATCTGGATCAGGCCGAAACTCTGCGTGACGCGATGCTGGAACTGGTTCGCCGGTCCGGTTACTACGAGTATTTCCACCCGGAGACCGGCGACGGGGTCGGCTCGGCGGCATTCAGCTGGACCGCAGCGCTGGTGCTCGATCTGCTGGGCGAAGGCGAGGCTCCGCCGGTCGGCGGTCCGATCGATTAGCAGTTACCCGATAGTAGGGGAGCCGCGTCGACCAACGCCGATCCGACAGTCTGCCCGATACCAATACCCATTCGGCTGACCACCCGCAGATGCCGTTGATTACGACATAAGCTGCATATAAGACAGAAAACGGTTACTGATCAACAGATTCTCACTGTTCGTAGCCACCTTCTCACGGTGGGTCGAGTCGACCGTACGGTGCGCAACTGGCGTCCTCACGGATGGTTCCGGCCCGCCGGCAGGACATCTATCTTTCCCTGCCGGTGGGCCGCACGAACGACGCGATCCTGCGCACTCGACGCTGTCCGCCGTTTTTGCTGCTACCGCCAGAGGGGTGGGCGATGCAACCCGCACACGATGCCGCACGGCGACCCGGACAGGACGCCGTAGGCCGAAAGCGATGGCTCGACGGGGCGTTGCTCCGATCAGTCATCACCGTATTGATGCTCGTGCCGATCTGTGTGCTGTTCACCCAGTTGTGGCGCGGCACCTCGGCGGACATCGCCTTCGCCGAACGCGAACGCGAGGGTGTGGCGTATCTCGGCGCGCTCAACGAGTTGACCGTGGCCCTGGTCGACGCGCAGTCAGCTGCCGTCGCCGGTCAGCCGGTCAACGACGAGGCGCTGCTTCGGGCCCTCGATGCGGTCACCGAGGTCGACCAGCGGATCGGCGCGTCGCTACGAGCCCAGCAACGGTGGGCGACGCTGCGCTCCGCCGTGGAATCCCTGTCGGGTCGGCAGTTCAGCCGGCCGACCGAAGCCTTCGACGCGTACCGCCAGGCCACCGACCTGCTGCTGGCCCAGTACGACAGGATCCGGGAGAGCTCGAACCTGACGCGTGACCCGGAAGGCGACGCCTACCACCTGCAGGACGGCGCGGCCGAAGAGTTGCCGGAGGCGATCGTCGCCACCGGACGCTTCGCGGATCTCGCGGTGCTGCTGCCGACCCGACCGGCGCAGGACCGGCCACTGGCGTTGGTCGAACTGATCAGCGCGGTCGGCGACGTGCTCTCCCCCGCAGGCGACCTGGCCGACAACGTCCAGGCCGCGGTGGAGAGCACCGACAGCCGGACGATGAGCAGCAACCTGCTCACCCAGGTCGACCGGTTCCGGCGCAGCATGGACACCATTGCCGCGGCCGCCGCCGCGCTGAAACCCGCGGATGTCGTCTCGGGCGACGGGTCCGCCGGGCCGGGCGGCGGGGCAGCGCTGCCCGACCTGGATCCCCTCGTCGGGCTCCGGGTCGATGCCCAGGTGGCGGCGGCCGAACTCACCGGCACCATGCTGGCCGAGCTGGACAATCTGATCACCGACCGGATCAGCACCCTGCAACGCAGCCAGTGGGTCTCGGTCGGCGCCCTGGTGGTGGCCTTCGCTCTGGCCGTAGCCCCGATGGTCATCGCCTACCTCGTTCAGCCCGGTCGCCCCGGTGCCGGCAGTGGCGGCCATGTCGGGGTCGGCCAGCCGTTGGAACCGGTTGAGCCCGGTCCCGACACGGCGGACCAGCCGACCCGCTGGCCGAAACTCGACCCGACGGCGCACGGCGGCGCCCCCGCCGGCACCGCCGACCCGGGCACCGGACGATGGGGGCCGACCGTTGCTGCTCGATAGGCTCCGGATCCGGGGAAAACTGGCCCTGCTGGTCATGATCCCGCTGATCGCGGTCGCTGCCCTGGCGGTGCCGATCGTGATCGACCGCGCCGCGCTGGCCGGCCGAGCCGCCGACACGGTCCGCACCGTGCAGACCGGCGGCCAGATCGGCTCGCTCGCCCAGGACCTGCAGCAGGAGCGTCTGCTGGCGATCGGCTACCTGCTGGACAGCGTGGATCGGTCCCGACTGGTGTTGCAGGAGGCGGCCGTCACCGACCGGGTCGCCGACCTCCGGGCGGAGCTGGGTGACCACCTCGGCACCGAACTGGCCGCAGCGGTCGACGCTGTCGACGACCTCGCTGAGGTCCGGTCCGCGGTACGCGACCGCACGGCAACCAGCGATCAGGTGATGACCACGTACGGCGATCTCATCGAGCGGTTGATCGATGGATTGAAGCTGGTCGACTCGGCCGACGTCGCCACCCCTGAGGGACGCCAGATCGTAGCGTTGGACGCCGCGCTGCGGCTGGATGCCGCGATCAGCGCCGGAGCGACTCACATGCTGCTGGTGGTCGGATCCCGCGATCCGCAGTCCGCCACCCGGTACGCGATGAGCCTGGTCGCCGCGCAGGAGAACGCCGCCCGGTTCAGCCGATTCGCCACCGCCGATCAGGTGGCCCTCTACAGCCTGGTCGAGGAGGCACTCGACCAGCGGCTCGGCAGCGGGTTCACCGCCACCTCCCAGGCCGGCGCGCAGGACGGCTTCACAGTCGACCCGACCCAAGCGTTGGCCGGCCTGTCCGTAACCACGTTGTTCCCGGCCCTGGAATCGCTGATCGCCCTCGGCCGGTTCGTCGAACGCAAGATCGTCATCGACGTCACAGTCGACGTGACCCGACGGCAGGAACAGATCCTGTTCATCGCGTACAGCGTGGTGGCTGGTGCGCTGCTGGTCCTGCTGGCGGTCGTCGCGTTGAGTCTGTACGTGGCCCGGTCGGTCGCCCAGCCGCTGGCCAGGCTCACCTCCTCGGCCGACCGTGTCGCCCGGATCGCCGAGGCGGAGCTGGTACGGGTGGCCGATGACGAGTCGGAACGCCCCGACCCGGTGCGCCTCGACCCGGTCGAGGTTTCCGCCACCGACGAGATCGGCGATCTGGCCCGCGCCTTCGAACGGGTACAGCAGACCGCCGCCCGGCTCGTCGAACGACAGGTGTCGAGCCGACGCAACGTGGCGCAGATGTTCGGCCACGTCGGACGGCGGACCCAGAACCTGGTGAGCCGCCAGTTGGCGATCATCGACCGGCTGGAGCGGGAGGAGACCGACCCGCGCCGGCTGCAGCATCTCTACCGGCTCGACCACGTCTCCAGCCGGCTGCGGCGCAACGCCGGCAGCCTGGTGGTGCTCTCCGGGGCGACCGGCGCCGAGGAGCACATGGCCCCGCTGCCGGTCTCCGACGTCATCCGGCTCGCTCTCGGCGAGATCGAGGAGTACACCCGGGTCGACGTGCAGGCACCGGCCGGGTACGCCCTGCAGCCGTCGGTCATCGCCGACCTGGTGCTGCTGCTGGCCGAGCTGATGGAGAACGGCACCGTCTTCTCCCCACCGCACACCCGGGTGACCGTGGCCGCCGGACCGCTCGACGACGGCCTGCGGGTCAGCGTCATCGACCGTGGGCTCGGGCTGTCCCCGGCACGACTGGCCGAGGAGAACGCCCGGCTGACCCGACGGGAACGGCTCGACCTGGTACCGACCGAGGTCCTCGGCCTGTTCGTGGTCGGCCGACTCGCCCGCCGGCATGCGATGGCCGTCGAGTTGACCGCAACGCCGGGCGGCGGGGTCACGGTGACGGTCGACCTGGGACCGGACCTGATCGTGCCGGCCACCGGCGCCCCTGGACGGGCCGTGGCCACCGGTCCCACCGGCCGGCCACCAGCGGTCGCGCCCACCATCGCGCCGCTGCCCGGCACGGTCCCCGCCAACGCCGTGCTGATTGGCACCGCACCGGGCGGTCCGCCCGGAGACGGTCCGTCCGGAGACAGGCCGACGGCCGTGACGCCGGCGGCCCCCGGCGGACCCCGTCTGGAACGGACCGTCGCCCGGGCCAGCGTCCGCACCGGCGTGCCGGACGGCTCCGGCGCTGGCTTCGACTCGTCGGCGGTGCAGCGGGCCACCCGGTCGCTCGGCACCGGAACCCCGTGGAACGCGTTCGGCACCGCAGCGGCCGGGGCCGGTGCCCCGGCCGCCGGCTCCGACACCACTGCGGCCGGCACGGGTACGCCAGCGACCGGCACGCCGGCCGAACCAGCCAGGGCACCGGATCAGCCGGCGGCAGCCCCCACCGCCGAGCCGGTGGGACGTGGGCCGCTGCGGCAACGCGTTCCCGGTGCCCAGCACCCGGTCGGCGGCGGACCGGCGGCGCTCAGCGACGCACCGGCCGACCCGGTCGCCGCACGGGCACTGCTGGAGGAGTTCGAGGCCGGGGTACGGCGGGCGCAGCGGGAGGTGGCGCAGGACCCGACGGTCGCCAGGTCGGACCGCCTCACCCAGCGGGTGCCCGGCGCGAGCCTGCCCGACCCGCCCCCGGCCAGCGCATCCCCCGGCAAGGGCCAGCCCTGGCCGCCGGACCCGCAGCAGGCCAAGGAGTCCCTGGACGAGTTCGAGACGGGCGTTCAGCGCGCGCTCACCGAGATCACCACCACCTTCCAGCACGGCAGCAAAGGAACCAACGGATGAACAGTCCCTACACGCCGGACACCGCGGAACGCCCGACGACCCCGGCCGGCAATGGCAGCGGCTCGCTGAGCGCCGAAGCGCAGACCTTCAACTGGTTGCTGGACTCGTTCACCTCCAGCACCGCCGGTGTCCGCGAAGCCATCGCGGTCTCCTCCGACGGACTGCTGATGGCCATGTCCGCGATTCAGGACCGGGCCAATGCCGAGCGGCTGGCGGCGGTGGTGTCCGGCATGACCAGTCTGGCCGGTGGTGCGGCGAACTGGTACTCGCTCGGCACGTTGAACCGGGTGGTGGTGGACATGGCCGACGGCTACCTGCTGGTCAGTTCGATCAGCTCCGGGTCGGTGCTGGGGGTGATCGCCGACCGCTCGGCCAGCCTCGGCACGGTCGCCTACGAGATGACCCTGTTCGCCGGGCGCGCCGGTGGCCCGCTCACTCCCCGGCTGATCGCCGAGTTGAAGAACTCCGTCCAGTCGTGACCCGACCGCCGTACGGGGCGGACGAGCCGGTCGATCCGCAGCCGCGCATCCGCCCCTACCTGCGTACCCCGCCGTCGGGTGACACCCCGGCGGCGGGCGGGGGTCCGCCCGGCGTCGGCGGGTCCGACGGCGGCGTGCCGGACCGGTCGGACGGCGACGCCGCGGCGACGACGCTGCGGCCGTTCGTGCTGACCGCCGGTCGGGTAACCGGGGCGGACCCGGACATCAACCTGGAGACGCAGGTGACCGCGCGGGTTCCGGACCCCTTCGACCCCGGCCCCTCGGGATCCGGCCTCGCCCCTGAACTGCGGGCGATCATCTCGCTCGCCGCCGACCCGATCTCCGTCGCGGAACTCTCCGCCCGGCTGGGGCTGCACCTGGGGGTGACCCGGGTGCTCGTCGGCGATCTGCGCGCCTCCGCCCATCTCGACGTCCACGTACCCGACGTCGACGCCCCTGCCGATGCCGACACCATCCTGCGAGTGATCCGTGGACTACGTGCCATCTCCTGACCGGCCGACCGCCGGACCGCCCCCGACAGCCCGGCACCGCGCCCCACCCCGGACCGCGCCGATCCCGGTCAAGATCGTCGTGGCGGGTGGCTTCGGGGTGGGCAAGACCACCACCGTCGGGGCCATCTCCGAGATCGTCCCGCTGACCACCGAGGCGGAGATGACCGCCGTCTCCGTCGGGGTCGACGACCCCGGCCCAGAGTCCGGCAAGACCACCACGACCGTCGCGATGGACTTCGGCTGTGTCACGATCGACCAGAGTCTGAAGCTGTATCTGTTCGGCACCCCGGGTCAGACCCGCTTCGGGTTCATGTGGGACGACCTGGCCCGGGGGGCGTTGGGCGCACTGGTCGTGGTGGACAGCTCACGCCTGGACGACTGCTACCCCGCCGTTGACTACTTCGAACGGGCCGGGCTGCCGTTCGTGGTGGGAGTAAATACCTTCCACGGCCGCCTTGGTCATAGCATTGACGAGGTCAAGTGGGCGTTGGCGACCGGCCCGGCCGTTCCGGTCGTCGCGTACGACGCCCGCGACCGGCTGTCGGTCCGAGACGCCCTGCTGGTGGTCCTGGACCGGGCGCTGGACCGAGCGGTACGGAGTCAGCCATCCTGAGGTGGTAGCAGAGGAGGACAGATGCGTGGTGACCTGGACGACGCGCTCGCCCGGCTCGCCCGACGCGACCAGCTGCAGAAGCGGGTCAGCCAGGGCAACGACCGGACGGCGTCGGCGGCGCACGAGATCGCTGCGGCGGTCCGGCAGGTGGTGGAGCGCCACCCTGGGTTGACCGCCACGGTCCACCTCGCCCACGGCGGTCAGGCCGTGCAGCTCACCGTCGGCAACCGGGACGGCCGGGTGCAGGTGACGGTCGACGGCGGTACGCCTGCGGTCGGGCCGAACCCGCCGTCCGGCGACCCGGCGGCGCCCGGGGTGCCGACCGCCGGGCGTCCACCGGAGTGGCCGCCACGCGGACAGCCCACCCAGGACGGTCCAGCGGCCCGCCTGGCGGAGCTGATCCGACGCGATCCGTCACTGCTCAACGGGGCGACGGAGGGCTGAACCGGCCCCGCCGGCGGGTGGCCGAGGTACCCGGCGGAGGCCGCCGTCACGACGTGGGCGGCTCGTCCTGGCCGGACTCCTCCGCCGCGTCCGCCTCCTCCTTGGTGTGGTGTACCGCACCGTCGGCGTGCTCCGGCGGGCCGTAGACGGTGTAGAGCACCAGTGGATTGGGACCGGTGTTGACGAAGTTGTGTTTGGTGCCGGCCGGCACGGCGACCAGGTCCCCGGCGGCGACGGCCCGCCGCTCGCCGGCCACCAGCGCTTCGCCGACACCGCTGACGAAGGTGAGGATCTGGTCGATGTCCTCGTGGACCTCCTCGCCGATTTCGCCGTCCGGCGGAATGGTCATGATCACAAGCTGGGAATGCTCACCGGTCCAGAGCACCCGGCGGAAATCGGTGCTCTGCTCAGCGACGGTGGCGATCGTGAAGTGCTGCATACCACTCAAGGTACCCAGAACCGGCCGTCGGTACGCGTGTTGCCGTGCACACGGCCGACCACTGCGTGCGCCGAATCAGCCGGCCAGCCGGCGCGCGCTGGGTCAGCCGGCCAGTTCGACGACCGCCTCGACCAGCAGCCAGCAGCCGAACACGAAGAACAGCGCGGCCGCCCCGTACGCGATCACCCGTTCGGGAAGCCGCCTGCCGAGCAGCCGGCCCACCACGATGGCCAGTGCGTCGGCCGCGACCATGCCGAGCGTGGAGCCGAGCCAGGTGCCGAACCAGCCGTGCCGGGTGGCCAACGTGATCGTCGCCAGCATCGTCTTGTCCCCCAGCTCGGCGAGGAAGAACGCGGTGAACACGGCGATCACCGCCGTCCTGGTGGTCCGCTGCGCCCGGCGGGACTCCTCGTCGGTGAGGGTGTCGCCGCGCAGCGTCCAGAAGCCGAACCCGATGAACGCCAGCGCGGCGGCCAGCGCGATCCAGCCGGTGGGCAGGGCCACACCGAGGCCGTACCCGAGGGCGACCGACACCAGGTGCACGACGGCGGTGGCAGCAGTGATACCGACCAGCACCGGCCAGGTCCTGAATCGGGTGGCGAAGGTCAACGCCATCAGCTGTGACTTGTCGCCCAGCTCGGCTACGAAGATCACGCCGAAGCTGATCGCGGTCGCGGCAAGGAAGCCGTCCATGGTGCCTCTCATCCGGTCGGGGCCGGATCGTGGCACGCGGACCTCGACCCGGCTGCTGAAGCCTGGGTCGAAGGTCTCGCCCACCCGACGTACCGCCGGGTCGCCGCAGCCGGGTGCGCAGCACCAGTGTGTCGACCGCGATGTTGGGAGCTACTCCCCTTCGCAGTCGCCGAGTCTAGCCGCTCCAGCAGCGACGATCGCAGTTGGTGACCGAACACACGGGGGCGGGTCCACCAACGCGACCAGTTTCCGTTACGTTCACCCCTGTCCGTGGCGTACCGCGCACATCGCCCAGGGTGGACGTGACGGCGGCACTCACGGACACTGTCCCGGAACTTCCAGGACGATCAATCGCCGGACTGCTGTGGTGAGGGCGGGAACATGACCGAGCCGATCATGGTGGTCGATGTCGGCACCTCGGGCACCCGGGTGGCGCTGGTCGTCGCCGACCAGACGACCCTGGTCAAGGAGCCGGCCAGCGGGGCGACCAGCTGGCCGTCGTCGGTGTGTCTGGCGGACGAGGGATTCCTGGTCGGCACCCCGTCCGAGGTACGTAAACGGGCCATGCCGCGGCGGTACATCGACGGGCCACGCCGGGCCGTCGACGCCCAGGCCGCCATGTGGCTGGAGCACCGTGAGGTCACCGGCGCCGAGGCGCTCACCGTGTACCTCACCGTGGTCGCCAACGAGACCCGCCAACTGTACGGGGGCCAGATCGACCGGCTGACCCTGTCCGTGCCGGCGGACTACCTGCCCGGCGACCCCCGCCGGGACACGATGCTCGCCATCGGTGAGGCCGCCGGGTTCCGCGACGTGGAGCTGATCGACAGCGCGGTGGCGGCGGCGCTGGACCCGACGACCGGCGACAACCTGCCGGCCGGCGCTCTGGTGCTGGTCTGCGACCTAGGCGCGACCTGGACCGTCGCGCTGGTGCAGGTGTACGGCAGCCACACCGTCCAACTCGCTCAGCAGACCAGCCCTGCCGGGCAGGAACTCGACGCGCTGCTCATCAACGACCTGCGCACCGAGGGGCGGGCCTGGCTGGAGCCGATGCTCGCCGCACCCGGTGACGCCGGGCTGCGCGCCTACCACGAGGCGATCGACTTCGCCCGCCGACTCAAACACCAACTGGTCGACGCCGACGAGGTGGTCGATCACCTCACCCCGCTCACGCCGCCGTACCGGCTGACCCGGGCCTGGCTGGACGCGTTCGCCGAACCGGCGCTGCGCTGGCTGGTGGAGGGCGCCGCAGGTGTGCTGGGCGCGGTCGGCGCCGCACCGGCCGACCTGGCCGCAGTGGTCGTCGCTGGCGGCAACGCCTACCTGCCGGCGGTCCACACCACGTTGCGGTCCGGCCTCGGCATCATCGACGCCGGGTCGCCGGGGCCGCTGCGCTGCGGCTCGGACCCGGAGCTGGCGGTGCTGCGCGGCGCGGCCCGGTTCGCGGCCGGCGCCAGCGGCCGCACCGTCACCGCCGAGCCGCAGCGGTGGCGCACCGAGCCGACCTCGTGGGAGATCCCGGGCGGTCGGGCCCGGCTGCTGCGCTGGTGCGTACCGCCGGGCGAGCCCTACCCGGCCGGGGCGGTGCTCGCCCACGTCCGTACCCCCGACGAGCGGGTCTTCGAGCTCACCGCCGCCCAGCACGGCCGGCAGTTGGGCCAGCAGGCGTACCCGGGCGACCTGGTCGGCCCGGTCCTGGTGGTGGCTACCGCGAAGGACGCGGTGGCCCTGCAGCGCCAGCCGCCACCCCGGCGGCGGCACCTGGAGTCCACCGGTAGCTGGCTGCTCACCCCGGACCGCGAGCATCTGGTGGAGTGCGACCCGGCGGCCCGGCTGGTCCGGCTCCGGGCGATCGCAGACGACACGGTCCGCGCCGAGTTCCGTCCGGAGCACACCGCCGGCGCGCAGCCGACCGGCCGGGTGTTCGTCGACCCGGATGGCCGGCTGGCGGTGGTGGCCTGGGCCACGGATGGGTTCATCTCGGTGTGGGACATCGAGACCGGCAAGATCAGCGCCCGGTTCCACGACCCGGGCGGGCCGCACCGGGTGCTGATCGACGAGATCGGGTGGCGGGCGGCGGCCGAAGGCCGGGCGAAAGCCGTGGGCCGGTCTCGGCGTACCGCGACGACCCTGTGGGATCTGCGTACCGGCACCCACATCGACCGCATCGTCGACGACCGGTGGGAGCAGCGGATGCCGGAGTTCGCCGACCACAGCCGGCGGGAAGGGTTCGGCACGGCTGCGGTCAGCGCCGACGGGCAACTACGGGCCGTGGTCGCCGACGCGCTCGACGGCATCGCCGCAGTGGTCCTGCAGGACACCTCGACCGGACAGGAGCTGTTCCGGGTGCTGGGCGGCACCGGGCAACGGGTCCGGGTCGGGTTCAGCGCCGACAGCCGGCACCTGCTGGCCAACTGGGAGTCCAACGAGCGGAGCCTGATCGATGTCTGGGATGTCTGACCAGCCCGTCCTGGTGGTCGACTTCGGCACCTCCTCCTCCGCCGCGATGGTGGTCACCGGTGAGACCGGTCAGCTGGTGCCGGACCCGGTCACCGGTGCGCCGACCTGGCCGTCCGCCGTGCACTGGGACGGTCAGAGCATGATCGTCGGCGCGCTGGCCGAGCGGCGGAAGCGGTCCGAGCCGACGGCGTACGCCGCCGAGTTCAAACGCGGCATGGCCGCCGACGTGCCGATGATGCTCGGCGACCGCCGGTTCCGGCCGATCGAGCAGGTCGCGGCGGTGCTGACCGCGCTACGGGTGGAGGCCGAGCGGCGGTACGGCGCGCCGGTGCACCGGACGGTGGTGACGGTCCCGGCGTCGTACGACCCGGACGACCCGCGCCGCGCACAGATGATCGCCGCAGCCGAAGCGGCCGGTCTCGGCCCGGTCGAGCTGTTGCCGGAGCCGGTTGCGGCCGCGTTCGCCCCGGTCGCCGGCCCACCGCCGGTCCCCGGCGAGCTGGTGCTGGTCTACGACCTGGGCGGGGGCACCTTCGACACCGCGTTGGTGCGCATCGACGAACGCTGGCACGAGGTGCTCGGACACGCGGCGATCGACGACTGCGGCGGCCGGGACATCGACTCGCTGTTGGCCGGCAGGATCCACGCCGACGGGCAGCAGTGGCTGGCACCGCTGCTGGCGAGCGCGGCCGCCAGCCAGTCCGCACCGGCCACCCTGCGGCTCGGCATGGCGGTCACCGACTTCGCGAACCGGATCAAGCATCAGCTCAGCGACACTCCGGCGGTGGAGGACTTCCTGCTGCCGGACACTCCGGCGTACCGGCTGACCCGGGCGGACCTGGCGCAGCTGGTGGCTCCGCTGCTGGACCGGACGATCGCCTGCTGCCGGCAGATGCTGGCCGCTGTAGGGGTGCCACCGGCCAGCATCGGATCGGTGCTGCTGGTCGGCGGCGGGGCCCGGATGCCAGCCGTGGCCCAGGCGGTGCACGACGCCTTCCAGCGCCCGCTGCGTCAGGTGGAGCAGCCGGAACTGGCGACCGTGCACGGTGCCGCCCGATGGTTGCCGCGCAGCGGCCCGCGGACCATCCGGGCGTCGACGGAGACCACCGGAATGGTTCCGCTGTCGTTCGGCATCCCGGGCGGGTCCGCGCGGCTGCACCGCTGGCTGGTGGTGCCGGGTCAGCCGTATCCGGCGGGCACCCCGCTGGCCCGGGTCCGGCTGCCCGGCGGCGCGCTGTGGGACCTGGTGGCCGCGACACCGGGCACGCTCGACCGGCTGCTGGTGCCGCCCAGCGCCGAGGTCGCCAGCCACCAGTGGCTGGCGCTGGCCACCGGCTGAGGCGACGGGTCAGCGGGCGGTGATCAGCCGGAACAGGGTGAGCCACTGCTCCGGCCAGTGGCAGGCCAGCCGGCGAGGATCGCTCAGGCGACCGGTCTTCCAGCCGGGACGTCGATGATGCGCTGCTCGACCCGGGCGGTGTCGGCGGCGGCCAGGACGGCCACCACCTGCCGGCCGAACCGGACGTCGCAGGGGTGTCCCGGTGACCCGGCGGTGACCTGCCCGAGCAGCGCGTCGATGGCCGAGTGGAACGCCTGCCCGGTGGTCACGTCCCGGTGCGGCACCGGCACGATCCCGGGCTCGCCGAAGAACGTGACGTCGAAGGTCTTCGCCGCCACCGGGCCGTCCAGGTTGAGCGACAGCGTGCTGGTGGCCCCGCCGGTGTGTCGCAGTAGCAGGTGCACCCCGCCGGCCGGGCCGGGCATCGCGGCGACCCGGGCGACCGGGCCCAGCACCGGCAGCACCACCGACAGCGCGTGCGGGCCGATGTCCCACAGCCCGCCGTAGGTGCGCCGCCAGGGCGAGGCACCGTACGGGTTCCCGGGCTCGGAGATCGCCGCGAACAGCGCTCCCCGGGCACCGTGCCAGGCACCGTCGGCCGGGCGGGCCAGAAAGTCGATCATGGACGGGTTGAACCGGCTGGTGAAGAAGATCACCGACGCGACGTCCCGCCGGTCGACCGCCGCGACGACCCGGTCGGCGTCCGGCAGGGTCAACGCCAACGGCTTGTCCAGCAGCAGATGCCGGCCGGCGTCGGCGGCACGGACCGCGATCTCGGCCTGTACGTCGGGCGGCAGAGCGACGGCGACCGCGTCGACGTCGGCGAGCAACGCGTCCACATCCTGGTACGGTGCGACGCCGTACCGCTGCGCCAGCGCCGTGGCCTTCGCCCGGTCCCGCCCCCAGACGCCGACCAGTTCCGCGTCGGGGTGCGCGGCCAGCCCGGCCGCGTGGGTCTCGGCCGCCCAGTGCCCGGTGCCGAACAGACCAAACCGCAATGCCATTGCCACGTTTCCCTCCGTCGACCGGTGTTCAGTGTGACCGCTCAGCCCGGTCGGCGACGTAGCGGGCCTCCTCGGCGTCAACGGCGGCGGCCGCCGCCTCCTCGGCCAGCGCGGCGGCGCTCAGTTCGGCAACGTACGCCGCCTCTGCGGCACGCCGCGCGGCGGCGGCGACCACGTCGTACTCCCGGCGGGCGGCCTGGTCGCGGACGCGGTGCCGGTCGACGGCGCGGTCGGCCCGGTCCCCCGCCGTCGGGTCCGGCGGCGCGCCGCCGGCCCGCCGCCACACCGCACGCAGCTGCTGCACCGAGATGTCGCCCCGGCGGTACGCGGTGAGCGCGGCCCGGCTGACGTCGCGCCCGTGCTCGGCGGGCAGCGCCGCACCGGTGACGACGGCCGCCGGCCGGTCCTCCTGGTCGGCGAACAACGCCTGCTGATAGGCCTGGCCGGCGGTTTCCTGCCGCTGCCAGGCGTCGTCGCGGGCCAGCTCAGCGGCGGCCGCCCGGTCGCGCAGCTGCTCGGCGGTGGTCCGGGCGGTGTCGGCCGCGGCGGCGATGGTCTGCGCCTCGGCGGCGAGCTCGTCGGCCTCGGCCCGCAGCGCCCGCCGGTCGGTCGGGTGCTCTGCCGTACGGGCAGCCAACGCGGCCAGAGCTAGCAGGGCGAGCAGGACGAGACAGCTGGCGATCAGGAGGCCCCAGATGCCGACGCCAACCACCACACCCTCCCCAGGGTGGATCGGACCGTCCCGGACTGACTATAGACTCCGGCTGATACCGAGAGCCACCGTCCGGACACTGCGGATCGGAGCACCGGTCACCGGTCCTCGGCGACCTGCGGGGGCGCACCTCGGCGGGTCGCGTAGCTGGTGAGTAGGGTGTTCGGCGTGACTGTGGCAGCTGAGACGGCGGTGCGGCGGTGAACGGGCCGATCGCCACCGTGGTCATCGTCGGCGCGCTGGCCGTCGCCGGCTGGGCACTGCTCTGCGCAGCGTTGGACCGGCCGCCGGGGCTGATCCAGTACGGCGGGCTGGCGGTGGTCGAGGTCGCCCTGCTCGCACTGACCGTGGCCGCCGTGGTGGCGCTGGTCGGCGGGGAACGTCCCGGTGAACCACCGGTCTTCGCCGGCTACCTGATCACCACGCTCAGCCTGCCGCCGATGGCGGGGGTGCTGGGCCGGATGGAGCCGACCCGGTGGGGTTCGTTGACCATCGGTGTCTTCGCCCTGGTGATCCCGGTGCTGGTGGTCCGGCTGCAGCAGACCTGGACGGCGGTCGGCGGTGGCTGACCCGACATCGACGGCCGGGCGGACGGCGCGGACCGGGCGGACGGCGCGGACCCGCAGCGGGCCGGGCCGGGTGCTGATCGGCGTCTACATTCTGTTCGCGATCGCCGCCTCGTCCCGGGCCGGCGTACAGATCGCCACCCGGTTCGGCGAGGCGCCGGTGGCATACCTGCTCTCCGCCTTCGCCGCGGTGGTGTACCTGGTGGCGGCCGCCGGGCTGATCATCGACGGCCCGGTCGGTCGCCGAATCGCATACGGCTGCTGCACGGTGGAGCTGGTCGGCGTACTCGGCATCGGCGCGGTGAGTTTCGCGGTGCCGGCGGCGTTCCCGGACGAGACGGTCTGGTCGGGCTTTGGCAGCGGGTACGGCTACATTCCGCTGGTGCTGCCGGTCGTCGGGCTTCTCTGGCTGCGCCGCAGCCGAGCCTCGGCCGGTCCTGAGGCCGACGCACCGGCGTAGGCCGGCCACCGACGCTCGGGCCGGCTCGGCCACCTGCCGGCCGGCGTCCGCTGTGGAACCGTCGCTGATGTCGGTATCCCGACAGTGGACGGTGCCGGCATCGCAGCTCAGCGCCGGACTGCATGCGCTCCGCCATGCGCGTCCGACCTGCTGGGCCATCGCGCTCCATGCCCGGTCTGTAATTATTGTCCCGGGTTCCGTCACCGGCACCCTCGGGCCGGGAGCAAGTAAAGAGGGCGATGAACAATGGCGACCATCTACGACGTTGCGCGGAAAGCGAAGGTCTCCCCAGCTACCGTCTCCCGGGTCGTCAACGGCCACACCAACGTGGATCCCGCGCTGGCCGACCGGGTCCGGCGGGCGATGCACGAGCTGGACTACCGGCCCAACGCGGTGGCCCGTAATCTGCGCCGGAGCCGGACCACGTTGTGGGCGGTGGTGATCAGCGACATCGGCAACCCGTTCTTCACCGCCCTGGTCCGCGGCGTCGAGGACCTCGCTCAGCAGGCCGGCTACTCGGTCGTGCTGTGCAACACCGACGAGGATCCGGTCAAGGAAAGCCGCTACCTGAACGCGGTCCTCGCCGAACAGGTCGCCGGGGTGATCATCGCCCCGTCCGGGCCGGCCGCCGATCTGGGGCAGCTCATCGCCGCCCGGGTGCCGGTGGTGGTGGTCGACCGGCAGCTGCACGGCAGCCGGATCGACACCGTGCTGGTGGACAACGAGCACGGCGCCCGGCTGGCCACCGCACACCTGCTCGACTCGGGCTACCGGCGGATCGCCTGCATCACCGGCCGACGTGGCGTCTGGACCGCCTGCCGACGGCTCGGCGGCTACCAGCGGGCGTTGGCCGATGCCGGACAGCCGTACCAGGAGGAGTTGGTCCGCCACGCCGATTTCCGCTCCGACGGCGGCTACCGGGCGATGACGGAGCTGCTGCGGCTGCGACCGCGACCGGACGCGCTGTTCGCGGCAAACAACCTGATGACCGTCGGTGCGGTGGAGTGCCTGGTCGACCAGGGCATCGCGGTGCCGGCGGAGATGGGTGTGGTCGGCTTCGACGACCTGCCGTGGGCACATCTGGTTCGGCCCGCGTTGACCACCGTCACCCAGCCGACGTACCAGTTGGGCGAGACCGCCGCCCAGCTGCTCATCGAGCGGATCGCCAGCCCCGACCGGGCCGCGACCACCGTCACCCTGCCCACCAAGCTGCAGGTCCGGGAGAGCTCGGTACGTCGCCGGCCGCCAGCGGTCGTTGAGCAGGTGTAGCGCTGTCGGCCGCCGGGTACCGGATGGGCTTACCGCGGACGCAGGGAGCACCATGGCAGTCACCGTCGACACCCCGCCGGACCAGGTCGGTGGGCTGACCGGTTGGGTGGCTGACGTCATCGCCCGGCTGGGCGAGATCGGGGTCGGCCTGCTGGTGGCGTTGGAGAGCGTCGTCCCGCCGATCCCCAGCGAGGTGGTGCTGGCGATGGCCGGCTACCTGGCCAGCCAGGACCGGGTGAATCTGGTCGGGGTCTGGGCCGGGGCGACGATCGGCTCGCTGGCCGGCGCGTTGCTGCTCTACTGGCTGGGTGCGGCGATCGGCGAGGCACGACTGCGACGCTGGTTGGACAAGGTGCCGCTGGTCGATCTGGAAGACCTGGACAAGGCAGACCGCTGGTTCGAGCGGTACGGTCGGTGGGCGGTGCTGTTCGGCCGGATGGTGCCGGTCGTGCGGAGCCTGGTCTCGGTGCCGGCCGGCGCCGACCGGATGCCGTTGACCCGGTTCAGCGCCTTCACCACGCTGGGCAGCGGGGCATGGAACGCGCTGTTCGTCGGTGCCGGGTTCGCGCTCGGTTCACAGTGGCAGCAGGTCGAGCGGTACAGCCGTTGGTTCGACGTGGCGGTCCTCGTGCTCCTTGGCGGGCTGGTCGTCTACTGGGTGGTCGGCCAGGTCCGGCGTCGCCGCCGTCGGGCTGCGGCCGGCCGCCGACCGTCGCCCTGATGCCAGGGACGGTTCGGCCGACGAGCCGTCGGCGGTGCCGATAAGCCCTCGGCCGACCAACTCGGCGTGACCCGACGGGACGACAGACCCGTCCAGCCTCGATGCCACAGGTGCATCTTGATGCACCTGTGGCATCAGACCTGCGGAGACACCTTTGGGTTCCCCGGAGCCGCGAGGTTCATGAACCCCTTGCGGATATACCCCTAGGGGGTATTGTGGCAGCGTGGGAACGGACGGAACCCGAAACGACGAGCACACCGGCCACGGTGGCCACGACAAGCACGCGGGGCACGATCCGGAGATGTTCCGCCGCAGGTTCTGGCTGAGTCTCGCGCTGACCGTACCGGTCGTGCTCACCAGTCATATGGTGATGGACTGGTTCGGCTACTCGCTGAGTTTTCCCGGGATGTCCCTGGTCGGCCCGGTGCTCGGCTCGGTGGTGTTCTTCTACGGCGGCTGGCCGTTCCTGGTCGGCGGCGTACACGAGGTCCGAGACCGTGCCCCCGGCATGATGCTGCTGATCTCGATGGCGATCACCGTCGCCTACCTGGCCTCACTGGCCACCAGCGTCGGCGCCTTCGACCTGGACTTCTGGTGGGAGCTGGCGGCGCTGGTGACCATCATGCTGCTCGGCCACTGGCAGGAGATGAAGGCGATCGGCCAGGCGCAGGGCGCGCTGTCCGCGTTGGCCGCGCTGCTGCCCGACGACGCGGAACGGGTCGCCGACGACGGGCAGGTCCAGCCGGTCATGGTGGCCGACCTGCGAGCCGGCGACCTGGTCCTGGTGCGCTCCGGCGCCCGGGTACCCGCCGACGGGCGGATCACCGACGGCGAAGCCGAGCTGGACGAGTCGATGATCACCGGAGAGTCCCGGCCGGTACCCCGACGCGTCGGAGACCCGGTGGTGGCCGGCACCGTCGCGACCGACTCGGCGATCCGGGTACGGGTCGAGGCCGTCGGCGAGGACACCGCCCTGGCCGGCATCCAACGTCTCGTCGCACAGGCTCAGGCCTCCAGCGGCCGGGCCCAGATGCTTGCCGACCGATTCGCCGCCCTGCTGTTCTACGTCGCGATGGCCGCCGCCGTGCTGACCTTCGCCGCCTGGTGGACGTTCGGCAGCCTCGACGATTCCGTGGTACGGACGGTCACCGTACTGGTGATCGCCTGCCCGCACGCCCTCGGCCTGGCGATCCCCCTGGTGATCGCGTTGTCGACGGCCGTGGCGGCCAAGGCCGGGATCCTGGTCAAGAACCGGCTGGCCTTGGAGCGGATGCGCACCGTCGACGCGGTGCTGTTCGACAAGACCGGCACCCTGACCACGGGCGCGCACACCGTGACCGGCGTCGCGGCGGCTCCCGGGCACACCGAGGACGACGTACTGCGCCTGGCCGCAGCGGTGGAAACCGACAGCGAGCACCCACTGGCCCGCGCCATCGTGGCCGCCGCCACCGAACGGGGTCCGACGAGCGCCGCAACCGACTTCCGGTCGTTGACCGGCCGGGGCGTGCAGGCAAACGTGGATGGCACTCAGTACGCCGTCGGCGGCCCGGCGCTGCTGGGCGAACTCGACGCCTCAGTCCCGCCGGAGCTGACCACCACGACCGACGCTTGGTCGCAGCGTGGTGCCGCCGTACTGCATCTGCTGCGGCTCGACGGCGGCCGCGCCGAGGTGCTCGGCGCTATCGGGCTGGCCGACGAGGTCCGGCCCGAGGCCCGGCAGGCGATCGCCGAACTGCGCCGACAGGGCATCGACAAGATCATGATGATCACCGGTGACGCCCGGCCGGTCGCCGAGGCGGTCGCCGCCGATCTCGGCTTCCGGTCCGGCGTGGACGAGGTCTTCGCCGAGGTGCTGCCCGCCGACAAGGACGAGACGGTGGCGGACCTGCAGGCCCGGGGGCTGACCGTGGCGATGGTCGGCGACGGCGTCAACGACGCACCGGCGCTGGCCCGTGCCGACGTCGGCATCGCCATCGGGGCCGGCACCGATGTCGCGATCGAATCCGCCGGAGTCGTTCTCGCCTCGTCCGACCCGCGCGGGGTCACCGGGGTGATCCGGCTGTCGAAGGCCTCCTACCGCAAGATGCTGCAGAACCTGGGCTGGGCCGCCGGCTACAACGTCATCGCCATTCCGCTCGCCGCCGGCGTGCTGGCCTGGGCCGGGCTGACGTTGAGCCCGGCGGTCGGGGCGATCCTGATGTCCGCGTCCACCATCGTGGTCGCCCTCAACGCGCAACTGCTCCGCCGGGTGCGACTCGCCCCGGACGAGCGGTAGCGGGCAGCCCGAGCTCCGTACGCGACCGGCACGTCACGGCCTTGTCGAACCAGACCCTTTCGACGAAGGTCTCGCGCTTTACCAGACCCAGCAACGTGGTCCGGGAGGCGACCAACGACCGGCGGGCCTGCTCCTCGGTCAGCCCGTCCAGACAGCGGTTGAGTGCGCTGCGGTGCTCGTCGAGGAACGCCTCGAACTGAACGCGCAGCTGCTGGGTGACGACCTGGTCCGGGAACGCCTCACCCGGGAACCGGGTACTGCCAGTGAATGTACCGTCCCCCAGTGGATCTCGGTTGCGCCGACCTGTTTCTAATTGAGACCGCTGGTAGACGCGTCGACGCCGACGCGGGCGGCTGCGGCTGCCGCTTCGGCGGCCCGGTCTGCCGTGGCCTCGTCGACCGGGTCTCCGCTGACGAGCAGGCGGTAGTACAGCGGCGCCGAGACGGCGCGGATGACCTCGACGGCGTCCGTGCCCTGAGGCAGTTCCGCCCGCCGTACGGCCTGCTCCACGCAGGGTGGCCACTCGGCAATGCGGACGGCGTAGAAGCGGTGCAGCGCCTCGGCGGCGCGGGGGTCGCAGGTCGCGGCGACGATGACCGCCCGGAAGAGCGCACCCTGACGCGGATCGGCCAGGGTGCGCTGCACCAGCCGGGCGTTGGCCCGCAGGTCCCCGATCAGCGATCCGGTGCCTGCGCCAGCGCGGTGCGCTGGGCGGCGTCCGGGGTGATCCGGTAGTTGTAACGGAGCTGCACGGCCATCATATGTATCATGTTGGTTTATGGTCGAACTTCAAGGCATCCGCACCGGCAGGCACTGCACTTTCGCGATGCATGTCCACTTGGTTTTCGTGACGAAGTTCCGGCACAACGTGTTCGCCGACCGGCACCTGACCCGGATGGAGGCGATCATGCGAGACGTGTGCGCCGACTTCGAGGCCGAACTGGTCGAGTTCAACGGCGAGAATGACCACGTCCACCTGCTGGTCAACTTCCCGCCCAAGGTCGCCGTGGCCAGGCTGGTCAACAGCCTCAAAGGGGTCTCCTCGCGCCGCCTCCGGCAGGAGTTCCCCGACCTGGCGCGCCACTACTACCGGGCCAACAAACTCTGGTCCGGCTCGTACTTCGCCGGGTCTGTCGGCGGCGCGCCCTTGAGCGTCATCAAGCAGTACATCGAGCAGCAGAACCGTCCCGGTTAAGGCACTGCTCGGGCCTGGCTGCCCCCCCCCAGCGCGAGCCTTCACCCCCGGCCTGAAGGCCGGAGCACTGGCCCGCATTCCGGTAGCCGGAGGCGGCGGCCCCGGTCACGTCGCCGATCTGGATCCGGGTCAGGGCAGATGCCGTCGACCGGCTGAGAGCGTTCTCCCCGGGAGGTTGCCGATCTACGTTCTAGGGAGCATCAGAACTGATGGGGACGGTTGGGATCGCTCGAATCACATGGGAGAGCGCTCTCAGGGTCTATACGTCTCCAGACTGGACTTGTCAACCGATGTCGATGCCACAGCCGGCGTGGAGACTGGCTCTGAACCCGTGCGGCCGCCCCCGGCGGGGGCGGCGTGCGGATCACCGGCACCCTTGGAGACACCCGTCCGACCAGGCCGGGCAGCTCGTAAAGTCAGTTAAATCCCTGCATAGCAGTGGATAAGGAGACAGTGTGCGCGTGTCGCATGGAGGAGCCCGGTGAACGGCTGGTTCGAGCAGACCATCGTCTCGACCGGGCGGCTGCCGCTGTTCTGCTTCTTCGTCGGCGTCGTCCTCGGCTTCGCGTTCATCCGCTTCTCGGTCCGGATGATCCGGGCACAGGTGCGCTGGTGGCCCGGCAACGTTACCCGCGGCGACCTGCACATCCATCACGTCGTCTTCGGGGTGGTCTTCATGCTGGTCGCCGGGGTCGCCGGGCTGGCGATCCCGGTGGAGACGACCTTGTGGCGAGCGGTGGCGGCCGCGCTGTTCGGCGTCGGCGCCGCGCTGGTGCTCGACGAGTTCGCCCTGCTGCTGCATCTGAGCGACGTCTACTGGTCGGAGCGCGGCCGCACCTCGATCGACGCGGTCTTCGTCGCGATCGCCGTCTCCGGGCTGCTGCTGCTCGGCCTGCGGCCACTGGGTGCCAACGAGTTCCTCACCGGCGAGACCGACCCGGCACAGTTCGCCGGCGCCGCGCTCATCGTGATCAACCTGGTGCTGGCGGCGGTCACCCTGCTCAAGGGTAAGATCTGGACCGGGCTGCTGGGATTGTTCCTCCCGGTCCTGCTGATCGTAGGCGCGCTGCGGCTGGCCCGGCCGCACGCGCCCTGGGCACGCTGGTTCTACCGCGGCGAGAGCCGCTGGGCCGAGTGGCGGCGAGCCAGGTCCGCCGACCGCGAGCGCCGCTACCGGCAACCGATCATCCTGGCCAAGATCCGGGTCCAGGAGTTGATCGCCGGTCGGCACGACCTGCCGCTGCCCCGGCCACCCCGCCGCGAACGCTGAGCCGACCGGCGCTTCCGGCGGCACCGCAAAGCCGTACCGCCGGGTCACCCGAAGGCGCAGGATGGCCCGATGACCAGCAGTACTGTCGCCGCCGAGCCGGCCCGGCACCGGCCCGAGGCACTGACCGTGGGTGTGGAGGAGGAGTTCCTGCTCGTCGACCGTCGGTCCGGCGCCGCCGCGCCGGCGGTCGCGGCGGTGCTCGCCGAGATCCCGCCGGAGCTGCGCGGGCAGGTGCAGCGGGAGTTCCAGACCAGCCAGATCGAGATCGGCAGTCCACCCGGCCTGGACCTACGGGCGCTGCGCCGTACCCTCGGGACGCTGCGCGCCGGGGTCGCCGACGCCGCCGAGCGGGCCGGTGTCCGGCTGCTCGCCGTCGGCACCGCACCGGTCGCCGGACCGCAGCCCGACGTGGTCGACGTGGTCGACGACCCACGCTTCCACCGGATCGTCGAACGGTACGGCAGGCTGCTGCCCGGCCCGGGTACCAACGGGCTGCACGTGCACGTCGCGGTCCCGGACCAGCAGGTCGGCGTACAGGTGCTCAACCACCTCCGCCCGTGGCTGCCGGTGCTGCAGGCGGCGACCGCCAACTCACCGTTCTTCCAAGGCGTCGACACCGGGTACGCCAGTTGGCGCTCGGTGATGTGGCAGCGTTGGCCGGCGGTCGCACCGGCCCCACGACTACGCTCGTACGAGCACTACCGGTCACTGGTCGACGACCTGACCACCGCCGGTCTCATCCTGGACGAAGGGATGCTCCACTGGTACGCCCGACTGTCGGCGCACTACCCCACCGTCGAGGTCCGCATCGGCGACGTCTGCCCGAGCCTGGACGACACGATCCTGCTCGCCGCGCTGGTCCGCGGTCTGGTCGGCACAGCGCTCGCCGCGGTGGCACAGGACCGGCCACCTGTCGACGTGGAACATCATGTGCTGGTCGCCGCCCACTGGCGGGCCGCGCACGACGGGCTGGAGGGGCAGGCCGTGGACCTGAGCACCGGGGCACCCGCGTTGCGTCCCGGCTGGCACCTGCTGCGCCGGCTGGTCGACACCGTCCGCCCCGAGCTCGACCGGCACGGCGACGTCGCGCTGGTGAACTCGCTGCTGGGCCGGCTGCGGGCCCGGGGCACCGGAGCGGCCCGGCAGCGGGCCGTGCACGCCGGCACCGGCGACCTGGCAGCGGTGGTGGATTACCTGGCCGCGCAGACCCGCAGCCGGTCGATCATCCCGGCACCGCCGCACGTGACTGCTCCCCCCGCCGGTCCGGTCACCGATCCCCCGCCGGACCGCTGACCTGGTCCGACCAGACGCGACTGGAGAAGATGTGAGATGGCGCAACGGATGGTGGTGATCGGCGGTGACGCGGCCGGCATGTCGGCCGCGTCCCAGGCCCGGCAGCTGCGGGGCCCCGACGAGCTGAGCATCGTCGCGTTCGAGCGGGGCCGGTTCACCTCGTACTCGGCCTGCGGGATCCCGTACTGGATCTCCGGCCTGGTCGACGACCCGCAGGAGCTGATCGTCCGCGATCCGGAGACGTTCCGCCGCGACCACCACATCGACGTGCGTATCCGGCATGAGGTCACCCGGATCGACCTGGCCGCGCGGGAGGTGGTGGCCACGTCGTTCGGCGACGGCGGGCGGGAGGTCCGCGAGCCGTTCGACACCCTGGTGTACGCCACCGGAGCGGCGCCGGCGCAGCCGCCGTGGGCGGGCAACGCCGCCTCCGGCGTGTTCGGGGTGCAGACCCTCGACGACGGCGCGGCGCTACGGGACTGGCTCGACCAGGAACCGGTGCCGCGCCGGGCGGTGGTGGTCGGCGGCGGGTACATCGGGGTGGAAATGGCCGAGGCGTTGATCCGGCGTGGCCTGGCGGTGACGCTGGTGGAGCGCAGCCCACAGCCGATGTCCACTGTCGACCCAGACATGGGGGCGCTGGTCCGCTCGGCGCTGGTCGGGCTCGGCATCGACGTGCGTACCGGCGTATCGGTCACCGGTCTGCACGAGCGGGACGGGCGGGTCTGCGAGGTGCTGACCGACGAAGGCGCGGTGCCGGCCGACGTCGTGGTGCTGGGCCTGGGCGTACGGCCGAACTCCGGGCTCGCCGAGCAGGCCGGCCTGCCGATCGGCGTCACCGGCGGCGTCCGTACCGATCTGCAGATGCGGGTGGTCGGGGTGCCCGACGTGTGGGCGGCCGGCGACTGCGTCGAGACCTTCCACCGGGTCAGCGGGCAGCCGGTGCACATCCCGCTGGGCACCCACGCCAACAAGCAGGGCCGGGTCGCCGGAATCAACATCGGTGGCAGGTACGCCACCTTCCCCGGGGTGATCGGCACCGCGATCACCAAGGTCTGTGACCTGGAGGTGGCCCGCACCGGGCTGCTCGAACGTGAGGCGGCGAAAGCCGGGTACGCCTACGTCAGCGCCACCGTGGAGTCGAGCAACCGGGCCGGCTACTTCCCCGGTGCCGCCCCGATGACCATCAAGCTGATCGCCGAGCAGCACACCGGGCAGCTGCTGGGTGGGCAGATCGTCGGTACGTCGGAGGCTGCGAAGCGGATCGACGTCCTGTCGGTCGCGGTGTGGAACCGGATGTCGGTGGCCGAGATGACCGCCCTCGACCTGGGCTACGCCCCGCCGTACTCGCCGGTCTGGGATCCGGTGCTGGTCGCCGCCCGACGGGCCAACGACGCCGTCGCCAACACCCCGTGAGCGGGCGCCCGGCCGGGCCGGACGGGTAGCGGTTGCCGTTGGGCGTGGCCGTTAGGCTTGGTGGGTGGACCCGGCGACCCATTCCAGCGACGATCACCTGCGCGTCTCGGACACCGAGCGGGAGCAGGTGGTGGAGTTGCTCGGCCAGGCGACCGCGGAAGGCCGCCTGACCCTCGACGAGTACGCCGACCGGGCCACTGAGGCGCATCAGGCCAAGACCCGGGGTGAGCTGGCCCGGCTCACCGCCGACCTGCCCATCGAGCCGTCTGGTGGGCTGCCGGTCGCCGCCGGGCCGGGTGCGCTGGCGGCGCGCGGTCCGGCGTATCCGGCGGTGCCGGGCAGCGGCGCGACGCTGCCCGCCCCGGTGGAGCGGATGGTGGCGATCTTCGGCGACGAGGTGCGCAAGGGACACTGGCTGGTGCCGGACCGGGTGGAGGCACGGGCGGTCTTCGGCGACTGCAAGATCGAGTTGCAGGACGCCCAGATCCAGCATCAGGTGACCACGATCGAGGCGACCGCCATCTTCGGCTCGGTCACGGTGTACGTGCCGGAGGGGGTCGACGTCCGGATGACCGGCACGGCGGTGTTCGGCGACAAGAAGTCGAAGCTGACCGCACCGCCCCGGCCCGGTGCCCCGGTCATCCAGGTGGTCTGCAACGTGATCTTCGGCTCGGTCGTGGTGCGTCCACCGAAGCGCAAATGGTGGTGACGACGGCTGGTCAGCCCGGTTGGCAGGTCGGACACCAGTAGGTGTTGCGGGCGGCCAGCGCTCCGGCGGCCACGGTGGTGCCGCAGCACAGGCAGGGTTGGCCGGCACGCCGGTAGACGTACACCTCCCCACCGTGCCGGTCGTTGCGCGGCGCCCGGCCCATCGCCTCCGGCAGGTGCTCGTCGCGGACGGTGTCGATCCGGCCCCGACGCACCCCGATCCGCATCAGGGTGACCAGGTCGGCCCAGATCCGCTGCCACTGGTCGGCGGTCAGCCGCCGGCCAGGCGTGGTCGGCGCGATCCCGGCCCGGAACAGCACCTCGGTGGCGTAGACCAGGCCGACCCCGGCGACGATCGTCTGGTCGAGCAGCAACGCGCCGAGCGGCCTGACGCTGCGCCGGATCCGTCCGCCGGCGGTGTCCGGGTCGGCGTCGTCGCGCAGCGGGTCGGCGCCGAGCCGGTCCCGCAGGGCGTCGGCCTCGGCCTCGGTGAGCAGTTCGCAGGCGGCCGGTCCGCGCAGGTCCAGCCAGTGTCGGCGGTCGGTTACGCCGGCTGTCGCGGACGGTCCGTCGGCTGCCACTGCCGGCCCGCCGACCAGCCGCAGCCGGATCTGCCCGACCGGTGCGGGCGGCTGTCCCGGCCCGTCGGCGACGGTGCCGTAGAGGCCCAGATGCACGTGCAGGATGCCGCCTCCCGGACCGCCCCGGTAGTGGTGCAGCAGATGCTTGCCGTACGCCTCGGTGGCGGCGAGGGTGGCGCCGGTGAGTTGGGCGGCGCCGGCGGTGAACCGACCCTGCGGGCTGGTCGCGACGACCTGCGCTCCGCCGAGTACGGCGTGGTGGTGGGCGGCCAGCCGGTGGATGGTGTGGCCCTCGGGCATGACAGCAGAGCCTAGTCGGCACCGATCAGTAGCTTGCCGATCAGGCCGACCAACTGGTCCCGCTCGTCGGCGGTGAGCCGCTCGAAGAACCGGGCCTCGAGGGTCGCCGCGTCGGCCGAGATCGTCGCGAGGGCCGCCCGACCGGCCGGGCTGATGGTGACGATGTACGCCCGCCGGTTGGTCGGATTGCGCTGCCGGGTGACCAGACCGGCGCGTTCCAACGCGTCGACCGTGCCGACCATCGTGGTCCGGTCGGTCCGTAACCCGTCGCTGAGCTCCTGCTGGGAACGGGGACCGGTGGCGTCGAGCATGCCCAGCACCAGGAACTGGGTGAGGTTACGGCCGGTCCGCGCGGCGGCGGCCTCACCGATGCGGGTCGCCGCCGCCCCGGCCCGGCAGAGACCGACGATGTGCCGTTGCCACAGCAGCTGACGGAAGTAGTCCGTGAGCTCCGGCGGATCGTCGGGACCGCGCGTCCCTTGATCCGCTTCCGGTCCTGCTGGCCTCACCGTCACCGCTACACCCGCCCATGATCGGAACCTGACCGCCCGAGGGTATCGCCACCTGCTTGACCGTGACTGGTGTGGCGGACCGGACATCCGGGTACTGCAAGCCGGCAACCGTCGGAGACCCGCCCAGCCGCGGTGCGGTCCGGCGTACCGATAAGGAGGTCTGTCATGGTCAGGATTCCCTCGCTGTCCCGGCGCACGGAGCCGACGAGGCCGGCGGACGACCCACCACCGACCGGCGGTTCCACCGCGACCGCGACCGGCACGGCCGACGACGCCGAGCGGGCCGCCGACCGCGCCGAGACGCAGCGGCACGACACCGCACGGGCCGACGCGACGCGGGCCGACAACACGCGGGCCGGGTTCACCGATCCGGCAACCCGGCCGTCGCCGCCCGGACCGCGCCCCGAGCCACCCACCCGGGAGGGCGGCGACCCCCGGCCGGCTCCCCCGCCGGCACCTGCCGGCCCACGGCCCCGGGCCAGCCTGCTGGCCACGGTCAGTTTGATCACCGGGGTCGCCGGCGCGTTGTTCGTGCTGTCCGGGCCGCTGGCACCGTACGGGATCGCGATCGGGGTGATCGCCCTCGCCACCGGCCTCGGCGGGATCTCGGCGACGGCCCGCCGGCACATCGCCGGCCGGACCGAGGCGCTGACGGGCATCGTCCTCGCCCTCGGGACGATGATCGTCGGCAGCCTTGCGCTGACCGGCGCGCTGAGCTGGCTGACCACCGAGACCGACATGGTGCAGCAGGTACGGCAGTGGCTTGATTCACAGTTTGCCGGAATCTTCTGACGGGCAATCGTGACCCGGGACGGTGGTTCACCGCCCCGCAGGGCCCGGCAGCGGTGGTTCACCGCACGAGGGCCGACCGAACCGGTGGTTCACCGGGTACCGCATCTTCGGGGGGCGACAGCGTGGTCGCCCCCCGAAAGCGTGCGTACGCAACAAAGCGCATGCCGCAGTCATCGATGACGCAACGAATCGCTGCTAGAAGCAACTCCTGGCGATGGTTTCTGCGGGTGCTAGCCCTTAGCGTGGAGAACAAGCGCCAGCCCACGGCCACCGCCGGGGCGCGCCTTCGACCCACAGGAGCCAGCCGCATGACGATGCACGCCACCCGCCGGCAGTACCTGATGTGCCGGCCGACGTACTTCGCCGTGGAATACGCGATCAACCCGTGGATGGACCCGGCCCGCCCCGTCGACCGGGAGCTGGCGATCGCGCAGTGGGACCAGCTGCGCCGGACCTACCTGGAACTGGGCCACACCGTCGATGAGATCGAGCCGTTGCCCGGCCTGCCCGACATGGTCTTCGCCGCCAACGGCGCCACCGTCATCGACAGCCGGGCCCTGGCCGTGCAGTTCCGCGAGCCGCAGCGGGCCGACGAGGCACCCGCCTACCGCGACTGGCTGGAGCAGGCCGGCTTCCCGGTGCACGAGGCCAAACACGTCAACGAAGGCGAAGGCGACCTCCTGGTGGTCGGCGACTACCTGCTGGCCGGCACCGGATTCCGCACCTCGCACGCTGCGCACGCCCACGCCCAGGAGGTGTTCGGCCGCCCGGTGGTCACCCTGCAACTGGTCGACCCGTGCTTCTACCACCTGGACACGGCACTCGCCGTGATCGACGAGCGGACCATCGCGTACCTGCCGGAGGCGTTCTCGCCCGGCAGTCAGGCGGTGCTGCGCCGGCTGTTCCCGGACGCCGTCACTGCCAGCCTGGCCGACGCCGCCGCGTTCGGCCTCAACGCGGTCAGCGACGGCCGGCACGTGGTGCTGCCGGTGCAGGCCGACGGGCTGGCGGCGGCGCTGCGCGAACGCGGCTACCACCCGATCGGGGTCGACCTGTCCGAGCTGCGCAAGGCTGGCGGCGGCCCGAAATGCTGCACCCTGGAGCTGAGGGGGTCGAGCCGATGATCGTCGACGGGATGCTGCGGACGCCGGGGGCGGTACGCGACGCCGAACGCTGGACCGCGCACAACTACCACCCGCTGCCGGTGGTGATCAGCGAGGCCGCCGGTGCCTGGGTCACCGACGTCGACGGCCGGCGCTACCTCGACTGCCTGGCCGGCTACTCGGCGCTCAACTTCGGCCACCGGCATCCGACGTTGACCGCCGCCGCGCACGCCCAGCTGGACCGGCTCACCCTGACCAGTCGGGCGTTCAGCCACGACCGGTTCGCCGACTTCTGCCGGGAGCTGGCCGAGCTGTGCGGCAAGGACATGGTGCTGCCGATGAACACCGGCGCCGAGGCGGTGGAGACCGCGATCAAGGTCGCCCGCAAATGGGGCTACCAGGTCAAGGGCGTACCGGACGGGCAGGCCACCATCGTCGTGACCGACGGCAACTTCCACGGCCGGACCACGACGATCGTCAGCTTCTCCACCGACGCCGAGGCCCGCGACGGCTTCGGGCCGTACACCCCGGGGTTCCGGATCGTGCCGTACGGCGACCTCGCCGCGCTGGCCGACGCGATCGACGAGACCTGCGTCGCGGTGCTGCTGGAACCGATCCAGGGCGAGCAGGGCGTGGTGGTGCCGCCGGACGGCTACCTGACCGGGGTACGGGACCTGTGCACCCGCAACGACGTGCTGCTGCTCGCCGACGAGATCCAGTCCGGCCTGGGCCGCACCGGGGCGACGTTCGCCTGCGACCACGAGGGCGTGGTGCCGGACATGTACATCCTCGGCAAGGCGCTCGGCGGCGGCATCGTGCCGGTATCGGCGGTGGTCGCCGACCGGCCGGTGCTCGGCGTGCTGCGCCCCGGCGAACACGGCTCGACGTTCGGCGGCAACGCTCTCGCCTGCGCGGTCGCCACCGAGGTGGTGCGGCTGCTGGCCACCGGCGAGTACCAGCGGCGCTCGGCGGAGCTGGGTACCCGACTGCACGCCGGGCTCGACGCGCTGCGCGACGAGGGACGGCTGCTCGCCGTCCGAGGTCGCGGGCTGTGGGCCGGGCTGGACCTGGACCCACGGCGGACGACCGGTCGGCAGGCCTGCGAACGGCTCGCCGAACGGGGCGTACTGGCCAAGGACACCCACGGTGCGACGATCCGGCTGGCTCCACCGCTGGTCGCCGATGCTTCCGACGTGGACTTCGCCATCGAACAGCTTTCCCACGTGCTGCGCTGAGCACACCGGCCGGCCGGGGGGCGATGCGCCGCCCGGCCGGAGGCCGGTCGACCAGGGGCACGGTCACGGTCAGCAGGCGCGGCCAGGGGTCAGGGTCAGGGTCAGGGTCAGTGGAACACGATGGCCCGGCCGCAGGTGATGCTCGCCCGGCCCGCCTCGTGCAGGGTGAGCCACGCCTGTGTCTCGGCGGAGAAGGCGGTGCCGTCGGGCACCGCGAACAGCCGGGCCGCCTCCGTGTCCGGCAAATTCCCGGCCGGGTCCAGCCGGACGCCGAGCGCCGGGGCACAGCGCCGTAGCTCGGCGAGCAGAGCCGAACTCGACCCGACGATGCCGCCGCCGGCCACCCCTGCCTCGCCCGGCAGGAACACCGGGTCGCCGAGATCGGCCGGCACGTAGTAGCCGGCGGTGTCGGAGTGGCACAGCAGGTGCGACTCCAGCATCGACGCCTGGTCGTCGACCAGCTCCCGGTCGGCGGCGAGCCCGCTCACGTCGGTGACCGGGGTGACCGGCCGGTCCACGTCCACCAGGGCCAGCACCCGGCGCAGCTGGTGCAGCCAGTTGGTCGGCAGGCTGCGCAGGTGCGGCCGGGTCGACGGGACCGCCGCCGCATACTGCTCCTGCCAGCCGACGCCCTCGGCGGCCAGCGCGGCGCTCAACTGGTCGAGGGCGGCGCGGTTGTGCGCCGCCCCCTCGTCGTCGATGCCGGACAGTGCCGTGGTGATCCCGACCGTGACCGCAAGACTCATGCGAGGCAGGCTAGCCGGGCTGCCCGACAGGGCGGTCAGGTCAGCAAGGTGGCCAGTACGCCGCAGGGTCAGCAGGTGGCCAGCATGCCGGACAGGGCGGACTTCTCCGCGCTGTCCACTGTCAGGTCGTAGTACCACTTCACCTGGATCCAGGCCCGGGCGTAGGTGCAGCGGAACGCCGCGAGTGGCGGCTGCCAGTCGGCCGGGTCCTTGTCGCCCTTGGACTGGTTGACGTTGTCGGTGACCGCCCAGAGCTCCGGCCCGCCGAGGTCGTTGGCGTACGTCTGACGCCGGGCGGTGGACCAGGCCCAGGCACCGGAACGCCACGCCTCGGCGAGCGGCACCATGTGGTCGATGTCTACGTCCGACGCCTGCGTCCAGGTGGCTCCGTCGAACGGGCTGTACCAGGACCCGGAGGTCGCGGCGCAGCTGCTGTTGACCACGACGTTGCTGCCGTCGCGCTTGAGCACCTGCTCCCGGGTGTTGCAGCTGCCGGTGATGGTGATCCAGTGCGGGAACAGCGACCGGTTGTAGCTCGACTGGTGCGACTCGGCGGCCACGGTCAGCGAGTTCAGCCGGCTGAGCGCCGTGCTGTAGGACGGGATGTTGGGCGGGGTGGCCTGTGCGGGGACGGCGGTCACGGTGAGGGCGACGGCGGCGGCGACCGTGGCTGCGACGACGGCGCTGACGGTGCGGCGGACGTTGACGGTGGGGCGGGCCATGTGGGCTCCTGGTGTCGCTGCCCGCCGCGGCCGGGTCGGGCGCTCCGGCCTGGGGATACGGTGGGCAGGTCGATACCGGGAATCTAAGCTCCTCGATTACATTGATCAAGACGAGTCGATGAACACGGCGTTAAGTCCAGCGCTCCAACCGGATGGCCCTATCGTTGTGGCCGTGCCGAGCATCGACGCCGCCTCCCCCTCGCCGACAAGGCCCCAGCTGTACGTTGGCTGCGCGATGTGGACACACAGGTCCTGGCAGGGACGGCTGATCGCGCACCCGCTGCCGCCGGCCGAGCGGCTGCGCCACTACGCCACCTGGTGCACCGCCGTCGAAGGCAACACCACCTTCTACGCCACCCCGACCCGGGAGACCGTGGCCACCTGGGCAGCACAGACCGCCCCAGACTTCCGCTTCGTACTCAAACTGCCGAAGACCGTCACCCACGACCACCGGCTCACCGAAGCCCACGCACCGTTGCACGCCTTCCTCGACGCGATCGCCCCGCTCGGGCCGCGTACCCATGCGATCTGGGCCCAACTGCCGGCGTCGTTCGGCCCTGACGACGTGCCCGTCCTGGCCCGCTTCCTGCGCCGGCTCCCCCGCGACCACCGGTACGCGGTCGAAGTCCGCCACCCGGCGTTCTTCACCGACCCGGCCGCGACCCGGCTGCTCGAAGGGGTGCTGAGCGACGTTGACGCCGAGTGGGTGCCGTTCGACACCACGACGTTCTTCGCCGCCGGGCCGACCAGCGACGCCGAACGCGACGCCTGGGTCAAGAAGCCCCGCGCCCCGCTGCGCACCCGGGCACTGACCGACCGGCCGATCGTGCGCTACCTCGGCCGCGACGACGTCGAGCAGACCGTCGCCGGCTGGCGACGCTGGGTCGAGGCATCGGTGGCCTGGCTGCGGCAGGGCTGCTCGCCGACGGTGTTCATCCACACCCCGGACAACGCCGACGCGCCGGCCCTGGCCCGCCGCTTCCACGACGAGGTACGGGCCACGCTGCCGCAGCTCGACCGGCTACCCGAACCGATCCCGGCACAGCCGCTGACCCTGTTCTGACCGCTCGTACCGCCGGTCCCCTGCAGCGAGCTTCGAGCAAATCGCGTTGCCCGGTACGGACTGGTTGCGTTTTGTCTACTGTATGCATTTCCGGCACCCAGGCCAGTTGGTGCGCATCGCGGTCTTCCCGATCACGCTGAGACGGGCCGTCGCCGTGAACCTGGCCCGCGCTTCCCCGACCTGGACCGCCCACTACGCGTCGGTGACGGCGATCCGGCCTGAGAGGTCGCCGACGGCGACGTCATGCACGCCGGCCGGCTCGGTGTGGCTGACGGCGACCTCGTGCTGATCGTGCACAGCGGTTCCCGTGGTCTCGGCGAACGGATCCTGCGTACCCACACCGACGTGCACGGTGCCGGCCCGGCCGAACCGATCGTCGACCGGTGCCACAACCTGGGGGAGATCCGTGACGGCAGGTACCTGCACCATAAAGGGGCGGCTCCCGGCGACGGCCGGGACGTCCTGGTCGCCGGCACCCGTGGCACCGCCTCCTACCTGGTCGCCGCGCACGCCGGCCCGGACGCCAACTACTCGGTGGCGCACGGAGCCGGCCGCAGAATGTCCCGCGCTGACGCCCTGCGCCGTGGTCGGGTCAAGCACACCGTGGCGGAGCTGCGCCGTACCCCGGTCAACTCGGTGGTGTGCGGTGATCGTCAGCTGCTGTTCGAGGAGGCGCCGACGGCGTACAACGCATCGAGCGGGTCGTCGCCGACCTGGTGGCCCACCGCCTGGCCACCCGCCGGATTCGGACCGTCGGCGGCGACCGGCCGGACACCTACCGGTCGGCGCAGGTCCGCCTCGACGGCAGCGGAGCCGAGGAGTTCGCCGCCTCTTGGACTGGCCCCCTGTGCTGGCAGGCACCGAGCCCGTACCGGGCCGGACATAGCCGGAAGAACACCCGTTCGGGCCGAGCGCCCGCGCCGCACCTGACCGCCGGTGGCGGATGATGGGCCGATGCCTGTGGTGGAAGCAGCGGTCACCGTCCCCGTACCACCAGATCTCGCCTTCACCCGGTCCCGGCACGGTCTGACGATGATCAGCGAGTACGTCTCGTACGCGCCGCCGACCAACGTCGGCATGAAGATGGTGCGTGGTCCGTGGTTCTTCGAGATGTTCGCCGGCGGCTGGCGGTTCGCCCCGGTATGCGGGTCCGGTCGTACGGTGGCGACCTGGCGGTACAGCTTCCGCTGCCGGCCGGCACCGCTGCGCCCGGTCGCCGACCGGATCGGGGTGTGGCTGCTGGGCCGCGACATCCGCCGCCGCATCGCCGGCTACGCGGCCGGTTGCGCCGACCCCGAGGTCGTCGCCGCCGCCCGCCGGTCACTGTCCGACTGATCCCGGTCGGTTTTCCAACGGCTCGGGACCCGACGCAGCGCGAGGGCCGGACCCCGGGTGCGGGGTCCGGCCCTTCGCGCTGAGCTTGGGGTGTTTCGGGTCAGCTGTTCCAGTGCTGGGCGACGAGTTCGGCGGCCTGGGTCTCCCACTGGGCGTAGTGGTCCGGGTACGCCGACACCTGCACGGTCTGCGCGGCCTGGGTCAGCGGCATGTCCTGCCAGCCGTCGACGGCCTTGAGCCCGGTGAGGAACGCGGTGGTGGAGTACTCCACGTCGGTGATCTGCTCGACGGTGCCCCAGCCCGACGACGGGCGCTGCTGGAACAGGCCCTGCGAGTCGTGGTCGTTGCGGTCACCGAGGTGGCCGAGGTTCTCCAGCTTTGACTCCTGCAGGGCGGTGGCGATGGCGACCACGGCGGCCCGCTCGTGCATGCCGGCCTTCTTCGTGGCGGCGATGATGCCCTTGACGTTGTCGGTCTGCTCGCCGGACAGGCTGATGCGGGACTGTTCGCCCTGCACGCCGTGCGGGGTGAGCTTGTCGGTGTCGACGCTGTCGCTGCTCGCGGCGGCCGCGGGTGCGGCCAGGGCGGTGGGGGCGTGCTCGGCGGCCAGGGCGGGGGCGGCGACCGCGCCGCCGGCCAGGGTCAGCCCGGCGATGCCGAGGGCGGTGGTGCGCAGGCTGGTACGCAGGGTACGGGTGATGATCGTGGTCATGGGGGTCCACCTTCCGTTTGCCGAGGGGGCGCACCACACCTGTCACGGGCGGGTGCGCGGTAAACGGTCGTCCGGGTGGTACGGGATGTCAGACGTGCGACGTCGGCTCGCGGGCGGCTCCGGCACGCCCCGAATGGGGGGTGCGGGTGCGCTGCCGCGCGCCGTGACCATGTACAACCACGCCGACCCGTCGACGATTCCCGACCGGGCCCACCCGCCGGGCCGCCTGGCCGGGGCCTGGCGGCTGCGGGCCGGAGTGCGTGGCGCGACCATGCACAACGACGATGCCCGGCGGATCATTCCGCGCCGGTCTGAGAGCCGTCGTACAGCCCCGCTGAGGGTTGGTCGACCTGGGCGAGGCTGATGCCACAGGTACATCTTGATGCACCTGTGGCATCAGCCTCGGATTCAGGCCCAGGGGTCGAAGGGGATACCTGCCGGTTTCGACCTGCTCAAAAGGTTACGGAACCGGTCGTCCCGATCAGTGATCTTGATGCTGGCGGAGCCGAAGTCGGCCGTCATCAACCGGTCCCGCAGCGCCGTGCCGGGCCAGCCGTTCCAGTCGACGACCGGCGGGTACCGCCAGGTACCGTAGTGGTTCTCCGGCGGGTCGTCGTTGCTGTTCGCCAGCCGGAAGTTGTGCGAGCCGAAGGCGCCTTCCTTGTGGTACACGATCTTCGGATGTGTGCCGTCGAACCGCACCGAGGACCGCGGATAGGTCTGCACTTCGCCGTGCACCGTCCGGGACACGTAGTCGACCCGGTCCGACGCCTGGTTCACCCAGGAGACGACGTGCTCCCAGTCGTGCCGGTGACCGCAGCAGCCCTGCAGGACCTGGTCCTTCTCGAAGTAACTCGCGTACACGATGGCGCACCAGCCGTTGTTGCACTTCGACCTGGCGTACGTCTGGGTCCGGTCGAGGTCCGACTGGTCGCGGCAGTTTCCGTTGACCGCCCCGGTGGTGTTCAGGCCGCCGTTGAGGGTGCCGTCGGGGGCGATCGCCGCTACCGGATAGCACCCGTCGCCGTCGTAGTCGTACGCCGGCGAGAACGTCAGCTCGTAACCGCCGGCGGACTGGGGCAGGTTGGGCAGGTTCGCGGCCCGCGCGGCCGCGGCTGGAGCGACCACCAGCACAGTGGACAGCGCTGCGGCTGCGATCCAGTTTCGGCCGTGGATCGCGGTACGGTTCGGGCTGGCGGATCGACGCAAGGCGACCTCCCTGATTGACCGAAGTGACCAGCGTATTGTGGTCAACGTCGATATCCAAGGAGTTGACTACCGATGGCCGTACGGTGCACAGCCGAGCGGTGGATCAGAGCCCGTGCGGCAGGGCCCGGTCGGTGTGGCCGAGGCTGAGATCGGGCGCGATGCGGTCCCGTACCAGTCTTTTCAGCTCGGGGATTCCTGGGAAGCCGCTCTCCCCGCGCGACCAGATCGTCTCACCGTCCAGCCTGACCTCGAACACTCCGCCGGTGCCCGGCACCAGCGCCACCTCACCGAGCCGCAGCGCGAATGTGGTGAGCAGCTCCTGAGCCGTCCATGCGGCGCGCAGCATCCAGCGGCACTGCGTGCAGTACTCGATCTCCAACCGTGGCTGTTTGGTAGTGGTCACCAACCGAGTATGCCTGCGCCGGGCACCGGGTCGACAAGGTCGGTGCCGGGCATGTCCGGCAGGGCGCCGTCGGGCGGGCCACCGTACCGGCAAATGCTCTTGCCGGTCTGGCAAACTGGGTGGCATGGACGACGACCTCGACCATGCCCTCGACTCGGTCGGCCCCCGGCTGCGGGCGCTGCGCAAACAGCGCGAGACGACCCTCGCCGAGTTGTCGGCAGTCACCGGCATCTCGGTTAGCACCCTGTCCCGGCTGGAATCCGGCACCCGCCGACCCACCCTGGAGCTGCTGCTACCCCTCGCTCGCGCCCACGGGGTCAGCCTGGACGAACTGGTCGACGCGCCGCCGACCGGCGACCCACGCATCCACCTGCGGCCGGTCAGCCGCTTCGGGATGACCGTTCTTCCGCTCAGCCAGCGGGCCGGCGGTATCCAGGCGTACAAGCTGATCATCCCGACACGCAGCCCACGCCGCGAGCCTGAGCTGAAGACCCACGAAGGCTACGAATGGCTGTACGTCCTCGACGGGCGGCTGCGTGTCCTGCTCGGTGAGCACGATCTGATCCTGGCTCCCGGCGAGGCGGCGGAGTTCGACACCAGGGTGCCGCACTGGTTCGGCGCGGTCGGTGATGAGCCGGTCGAGTTCCTCAGCCTCTTCGGCCAGCAGGGCGAACGCGCCCACCTGCGGGCCCGCCCCCGGGAGCGAGCGCGGGATCGGGAGCGGACTGGGGAACGGGCCAGGGAGGGTGGCAGGCCCTGAACCGCGTACGCACCTGGGAACGCTCGGCCGGCTGCTGCTCGCCCGCCGCCGACCCGACCCGGTGGTACCCGTCACCGAGTAAGACATTAGCTCGCGTACGCGCCGAGCAGTTGCAGCCGTTCAGCGTCGGCGCTGCCCGGCGCGGCGGTGTAGACGATCAGGATCGGGCCGGAGCGTCCTGGCGGGGTGAAGGCGTCCCAGTCCAGCCGCAGGTCACCGACCAGTGGATGCGGGAACGTCTTGCTGCCGCTGACCGACTCACGCACCTCGTGGCGGGCCCAGAGCTGGCGGAACTCCTCGCTGCGGATGCTGAGCGTGCCGACGATCTCCCGGGCGCGTGGGTGCTCCGGGTCAGCGGCGACCGCCGCCCGCAGGAAGCCCAGATAGTCCAGCACCGTCTCCTCCCAGCCGGGACAGCGGCCGTGCGCCTGCGCATGGTCGAACATGTCGATCAGCGCGTTGGCCGGCCCGATACCCGGGTAGAGGGCGGCAGCCATGGCGTTCCAGGCCAGCAGGTCCAGGTGCCGGCTGACCACCACGGCCGGGGTGTGCAGGCTGTGCAGCAGCCGGCAGGTGCTCTCCGGAACGGTCTCGCGGGCACGCCGTCGTGGTTTCGGTGGCTGCTGTGCCCGGCGGGCCAGGGCGCGCAGGTGGCGGGTCTCCTCGGCGTTGAGCGCGAGCGCGCGGGCGATGCCGGTCAGTACGTCGTCGGAGGGGCGCACGTCGCGGCCCTGCTCCAGCCGCTGGTAGTAGTCGGTGCTCACCCCGGCGAGCAGCGCCAGCTCCTCACGGCGCAGGCCGGCGACCCGCCGACGCGGGCCGGGTGCCAGCCCGATCTCCTCGGGCCGCAGCCGGGAGCGGCGGTTTCGGAGGAAGTCGGCCAGCTCGCGGGCGTAGACCGTGCTCGTCACACTGTCGAGTGTGCCGGTCGACGCACCCCGCAGGGTAGGTCCCGTGGTCCCAGGTTGGCCAGGTCTCTCCGACGGTGCGTCCAGCTACCTAGCGTCGACGGTCATGCAGGACATGCGGAACTGGACCGAAGAGCAGATCCCCGACCAGCACGGTCGGCGCGCGGTGGTGACCGGCGCGAACTCCGGCGTGGGGCGGGTCACCGCGCTGGAGCTGGCCCGGCACGGGGCCGCCGTGGTGCTGGCGGTACGCAACGTGGCGGTCGGCGAGGAAGCGGCCGCCACGATCCGGCGCGAGGTGCCGGGTGCCGACGTCGAGGTACGCCGACTGGACCTGGCGTCACTCGCGTCGATCCGGGCCTTCGCCGCCGACCTCACCGGTGGCCTCGACCTGCTGGTCAACAACGCCGGGCTGGTGCTGACCGGCCCGCGACCGCCGCTGACCGTGGACGGGTTCGACCTGCAGATGGGCACCAACGCACTCGGGCCGTACGCGCTGACCGGGCTGCTGCTGGACCGGCTGACCGCCGGCAAGGAACCCAGGGTGGTCACCGTGTCGTCGATCGTCCACAGATGGCGCAATCTCGACCTGAATGACCTGACGTTGGAGCGGTCCTACAACGGAAACCGGGCGTACGCGTTGTCGAAGCTGGTCGGCACCATCCTCGGCCTGGAGCTGGACCGGCGGCTGCGAGCCACCGGGTCGCCGGTGGTCAGCGTGCTCGCCCACCCCGGCATGACCCGCACCAACCTCACCCCGCGCGCGATGGCCGACCGGGGCCGGCTGATGCGCGCCGCCAGCCGACTCATGTCACTGGTCGTCAGCCCGGTCGAGGCCGGGGCCCGACCCCAGCTGTACGCGGCGACCGCTCCCGGCGTACGGGGTGGGCAGTTCCTCGGGCCGCGCGGGTTCCAGGAGATCCGTGGCCCGGTCACCGAGGTGCGGGCCAGCCCCCAGGCCCGCGACCTGGGCAACGGCCGGCGGATGTGGGCCGAGGCGGCCCGGCTCACCGGCGTCGCGTACCTCTGACGCGGCCCGGCGCACCGGCGGTGCGCACGTTCGCGACGGCGCCGCCGGCCGGGACGCCGGTGCCGGCAGACGCAGCTCACCGCACGGGCCGGTCGGTCGACTCAGTCCAGGTCGAGCAGGTCCCTGATGTCGGCGGCGGACAGTTGCGCGGAGGCGAACTCGCCCCCGTCCAGCACGCTGCTGAACAGCTCGGCCTTGCGCTGCTTCAACGCCATGACCTTCTCTTCGATGGTGTCCTTGGCGACCATCCGGTAGACCATGACGTTCGACGTCTGACCGATCCGGTGGACGCGGTCGACGGCCTGGGCCTCGGTCGCCGGGTTCCACCACGGGTCGAGCAGGATGCAGTAGTCGGCCTCGGTCAGGTTGAGGCCGAACCCGCCCGCCTTGAGGCTGATCAGGAAGACGTCGGCGTCGCCACGCTTGAACTCGGCGATCACGGCGGCCCGGTTGGTCGTCGACCCGTCGAGGTAGCCGCACCGGACGCCGGCGCCGACGAGCCGGTCACGCGCCGCGCCGAGGAACCGGGTGAACTGACTGAACACCAGCGTACGGTGGCCTTCGGCGACCAGGTTGGTGATCTGGTCGGCCAGCACGTCCAGTTTGGTCGACGGAACACCCTCGTGTCTCGGGTCGACCAGGGCGACGTCGAGACTGGCCTGGCGCAGCAACGTCAACGACCGGAAGATCTCGAACCGGTTCTTCTCCAGGTCCCCGAGCAGGCCGAGGACCTTCTGCCGTTCCCGCTGCAGATAGGCCTGGTAGATCCGGCGATGTTTGCGGTCGAGGTCGAGCTCCAGCACCTGTTCCTGCTTTTCCGGCAGGTCGGCGGCGACGTCGGCCTTGCGGCGACGCAACATCAGCGGCCGGATGCGGCGGCGCAGCTGGGCGAGCCGGTCACCGTCGCGGTCCCGCTCGATCGGCCCGCGGTAGTAGTCGGTGAACCGGTCCAGCCGGGGGAACAACCCGGGGGCGGTGATCGAGCAGAGCGCCCAGAGTTCGAGCAGGTTGTTCTCCATCGGCGTACCGGTGATGGCCAGCTTGAACGGCGCGGTCAGCTGCTTGGCGCAGCGGTGGCTCTGCGACTGGTGGTTCTTGACGAACTGGGCCTCGTCGAGGATCAACCCGGCCCAGTCGAGCGCCTGGTAGTCGTCGAACTCCAGCCGCAGCAGCGTGTACGAGGTGACGACGATGTCTGCCCCGGTGGCCGCCTCGGCGAGAGCCACGCCGCGCCGTGCCGAGGTCTGGGTGACCGCCCGTACGGTCAGGTCCGGGGTGAACCGCGCGGCCTCGGCGACCCAGTTGTGGATGACGCTGGCGGGGGCGACGACGAGGAACGGTACGTCGGCGCGGGCGTGCCGGATCAGGGCCAGCGTCTGCAGGGTCTTACCGAGACCCATGTCATCGGCGAGGATGCCGCCGAGCTGGTGCTCCCGCAGGGCGGCGAGCCAGCGGAACCCGTCGAGCTGGTACGGGCGCAGCTCCGCCCGTACCTGCGAGGGAACCTGGTGGTCGACGGCGGCGCCGGCGGTGGCCAGCTCGCGGACCGCGCGCTGCCAGGCGGCGGCCTGGCCGGTGATCTCCCCCAGTTCGGCCAGTTCGGCCCAGAGGCCGGCCTGGAACCGGCCGACGCGCAGCACGCCCGGCGGCCGGTCCTCCAGTGCCCGCGATTCGTCGATCAGCTCGCGGAGCTGGGCGAACTCGGGGCGGTCGAGGCTGAAGTACGTGCCGCTGGGCAGGATGAGGTACTGCCGGTCCTGCGCCAGCGCGGTGAACAGCTGATCGAAGATGACCTGTTCGCCGCCGACGCTGACCTGCACTGACAGGTCGAACCAGTCGTGTTCGCCGGGATGGTCGGTGCCGGCGAACCGAATGACCGGCGTCTCGTCGGATTCCCGGTAGTCCGGTACAGGCTCCGCTGCCGATTCGACCACCTCGACGCCGTCGAGGTCGGCGAGCCGGGGCAGGACCTCGCTGAGGAACCGGATCATGGCGTCGCCGGTGAGCGTGGTCAGGGCGGCGAGTCGCGGGCCGTTCGGAGTCGACTCGATCGCCTCCGGTACCGCTTTGGCCGTCGCCTCGGTGACCTGGTCGACGACGGCGTCACGGGGGTCGGCGTGCCCACGTGAGTCGGCGTGCCCGCGCGGACCGGTGGCCCACAGCGGCTCGGTCTGCCGGTGCGCGCCGACCGCGCGGACCCACTGCCAGTGGATCGACAACGCCTGTCCCGGCATCGGTGTCATGGCCAGGGTCAGGGTGGGAGGCAGCACCGGTGGCAGGTGCACCGCCGGTCCGGCGGCGACGACCTCGACCTGTTTGAGCAGCTCCGGGTAGAACCGTTCGAGAAACCGTGCCTCGTCGGCCGCCGGGACGCGGATCGCGGGACCGGCCAGGGCCTTCGCCGCCGCCGCCGACACCGCGCCGGACAGGGGCGCCAGCCGCAGCACCCGGTCCCGGGGCTGCGGCTCGACGCCGCCGCGCTCGGCCCACCAGGCGATCCCGTGCGCCGGTCGGCCGACGAAGACAGAGAACTCGGCGGCGACGGGTACGCCGTCGGCCAGCAGCACCGGCTGCACGATCAGGTCGTCGTCGGCGCGGTCGACCTGCACCGACAGCCGGGCCGGCTGCCGGCCGACGACCACCGGCCGGCCGTACTTGCCGGGCTGGACCAGCGGCAGCCCGGCGTCGTCGGCCTCGGCCAGCAGGTCCCAGATCCGCCGACTCGCGAACGCGTCCAGGAAGATCGTCGTCGGGTGGCTGTAGTAGCCGTACCGGTCCTCGTCCAACCTCGATAGCGTGAGGATCTCGCCGAGCAACTGGCGGTGCCGTTGGGATTCGGGCGACCGGCCATAGCCGGCATACTGCACGTTCGACCAGCTGATGCCGGAGCGGACCCAGCCGGTCTGGCCGGGTACGACCGGACGCAACGCGATGCGTCCGGCGGGCCCGCCGGCGCCGGCCGCGCCCGGTTTGACCAGCTCGAACTGCAGGCCGACGGTGGCCCGGGCCGGCGCGGCGGTGACGACCGGGGCGACGTCGGAGACCAGCGCCGACAGGCTCTTCTCCCAGTCCGCCGTCGGCGCGTCCGGTGCCTGCCGCTGCTGCGGGACCGTCGGCGCGGCACCGACGACGGCCTGCAGCACCAGCGCGTACGGGTGGCCGCAGGACCTCTCGCCGCAGGAGCAGGCACCGTCGACCGTGGCGACGAGGCCGTCGGGGTCGGTGGTGACCGCCGCCGTCACGGTGCCCCCGCGACCAGGGTCCAGTCGGCCCTGGGCGTGCCCGGTCGTCGGATCCCAGCGGGCGTCGGTCAACTCGCCGTCCGCGAGTTGCGCACGGGCGCGCAGGAACGCCCGTACGCCGACGATCTCGCACAGCGCCGCTTCTTCGACGGTGAGTTCCAGCTTCGCCACTGTTCGTCGTCTCCCGGATAGGCCGCGTCGCGACGTAGGTTAGCCGGGTGTCAGCGCAACGATTGATCGCCGGTCCCGGTGACGCGCCGTGACCCGTACCGATTCGGCAGCCCGGGTGATGTCCGCCCCGGTCGCGCGCGTCTACGCCGCCCTGGTCGACCCGGAGGCACTCGCCGCATGGCTGCCGCCGCAGGGGATGACCGGCCGGTTCGAACGGTTCGACGCCCGGCCCGGTGGCGGCTACCGGCTGGTCCTGACCTACGCCGACGCGACGACCGGACCGGGCAAGGCCACCGCCGACTCCGACATCGTCGAGGCCCGCTTCGTCGACCTCGTCCCGGGCGTACGGGTCGTGCAGGCCGTCGACTTCGTCGCCGACGATCCGGCGTACGCCGGCACGATGACCATGACCTGGGAGGTGTCGGCGGTCGACGGCGGCACCCGGGTGGACATCCGCGCCGACGACGTACCGGCCGGCATCAGCGCGGCGGACCACGCCGCCGGCCTCGCCTCCTCGCTGGCGAACCTCGCCACGTACGTCGAGCGGTAGCCTCCACCCACTGCGCCGGCCAACCGAGGCCGGTCACGCCCAATGGCCAGGAGACAGCAGTGGCGTCGCCTCGATCGGCTGCAGCCCGTCGTCCAAGCCACGGAGGCGCTGGTAGATGTCACGCATGGCGGCTCGGTCCGGAATGTGTTGCGTGCCGGCCGCCCGCTGCAGCACCGTCAGCGTGCTGACCAGTCGGATCGACCCGACTGGCTGACCGGCGGCATGGAGTTGTCGCAACCGACCGATTTCAGCGGCTGCGATCCGGGCTCCCGCTCCGTCGTCGATGAGCACGGACATCGCTGCGCCCGCTTCTGCTGCGACGACAGCGTGCGCCACCACCATGATTTCGCCCAGATCTTTCGGCTGTTGCATCCGTTTCTGCATCGGTTGCTGGGTCATCCGGCGTACGGCCACCGCAAGTTCTGGCGTTTCATCGTCAGACAGCACCTGGATCCACCGTGGCGTCAGTTTGCGCCACACACTGCCTGCCGTACGGAATCGTGGGTCCGCCCGCGCCTTGCGCAGCACCTCGTCCTGCACCGTCTCCGGGGCACTCAACGGCCCGAGGACACCGATGAGGAGCCGTTCCTTGTTGATCGACAGGAAGTTCAGACCAGGGCCTGCATCGATGATCGGCCGTGGGCTCATTGCTTCCCTGTCTCCGTGGCCCACTCCTCACCGTCGCCCGCGTCGCGGAGATAGTCGTCGAGCTCCGTCACATCGACTCCGACATCCGGCAGGTCCGCCGGATCAGCCCAGACCGTCTGCTGGGCCGCCGGTCCGATCCCAGCCTCGGCCAGTTCCGCTTCGGCTGCTTCGAGGGCGACGCCGCGCAGGTTGGCGATGACCTGGGCGGAGAGCACACCTGCCGCGTAGCCCTCGATTGCGCGGGACAGTAGTCGTTGTGGCGCCCGCCGTCGGTTCGAGTCAGCCTGCAGCGCGTTGTACTGGTCGATCCATCCGAAGCGGACAGCGAGTTGGGGGGTCGTCACTCCCATCCACTCCGCTTTCCTGCCCGCGTCGATGTATCCGGCCTGCTCCAAGGCGATGGCGGCGACGGCTGGAGACACCAGGTAGCGCTGGACGACGGCAGACAGCACGGACCGATCAGTCACCCGCAGGTCCGCGAGGAACTGCCGCAGACCGTCCAGCGGCAGCAGCAGGTGCCGGGCGAAAGCATCGGCCCGGACCTCGACCGGTGACCGCTGGCCGCAGCTGCCGGCACCGTCTGCCGCCCAGTCACCGAACTGCACGTGGCCGAGCTCGTGGGCGAGCGTGCTGCGCTGCCGCATCGGGTGCCGGGTCCGGGCGACGCCGATGAACACAGTGCCGTGGGCCGGGTCACACATGGTCAGACCGTGTTCGTCGGGTCCAGCGTCAAGGACCGCCACATCGACGCCGGTGGCCTGTTCAATGACTGCGACGAGATCACCCAGCGGCTGAATCCCGAGGTGGTGCTCCAGGCGGAAACGGCTGGCCGCCGCGCGTCCCTGTGCTTCAGGTGTCACGCCCGGAACCGATGTCGCTGACGGCCGGGATGGCATATTGGTGAAGATAGTCATCGAGTTCCAGAAACCCTAGTAGTGCCTGCCTCATCCCTTCCATGTCCGAACCACCGGTCGCCCTGGCCGCGAACTGGACGCGGTCCGCCACCGCCACCGCCCCGGTGAGTTGAGCGACGGTGTGTCCGGTGGCCCAGGCAATAGTGACGATCTCGGGCATCTTGGCCACCCGGTCGCCGGAGATGATGCGCGACAGGGTCGACTGCGAGACGCCTGAACGTTCGGCGAGAGCTCGCTGACTCAGACCAGCGGCGATCCGGGCACGCTCGATCCGGGCACCAGTACTCATTGCCGCCGCCCCTCCCGACTTGAATCACTTTCTCGTATGATGATTCAGTCTACCTCCCCCAGGGCCTTCTGTCTCGCACTGCCGGCGCCCAGCAGCCAGAGCCACCGCAACGACGCGGGCGCCTGGCTTGACCTCAAGTTCGATCGAAGTTGCAGACTGCGGAACATGGTGGACGGAGTGCTTGACGAGGCGTACGAACGGATTCTGGCGACCGGGCCGGAGCGCGACGGCTGGCTGTCTAACCACGCGCCGATGGCCGCCGAGGCGCTGGCCCGGCATGGGCGCGGCGACGTCGTCCACAAGTGGTTGGACGGGTACGCCGACCGACTCGAACCTCGACCCCGAGGTGTCAGCCCGATCGCGGCGCAGCAGTGGCGCGACCCGCTCGGTGACCCGGTCCGCACCGGCGACTGGCTCGACTACTTCGAGCGGGAGCTGGCCCTCGCCCCCTGGCGGGAGGTGCTGACCCGATGGTGGCCCCGGCTGCTGCCGGGGATCGCCGCCGGCGCCACGCACGGGGTGATCCGGGTCGGCCATGCCGTCCGGGCGCTGATCGACGCCGAAACCGCACCCCGGGTCGCCGAACTGGGCCACGGGCTCGCCTACTGGGCCGCCCGCTGGCAACCACTCGCCCCGCCCGGCAGGGGCGCCTACCCGACGTCGGACCCCCGGACAGCGCTCGACGCCGTACCGAGGGTGCCGGACCAGCGGTACGGTATCCGGGCGCGACTGGCACAGCTCGCCGATCTGCCCGACTGGCCCGCAACAGCAGGCGCGGTGCCCGACCTACCGGCCGCTTCGGGCGCGGAGCCGGGCAGCGCGGCCGGGTCGGCTCCCGACCGACTGGCGGCGATCGTCGCCGCCGCCGTCGCCCGGCACGCCACCCACGGGTACGCCAACCCGGTCATGCTGGTGCACGCGGCCACCGCGCCGAACGCCGTCCTGCGCGCCCTGCCAGCGCTGCCCGAACGGCTCTGGGAGCCGAGCCTCGCCGCGGCCTGGGCCGCGACAGCAGCGGTGACCGCTGCCTACTCCCCCGCCGAACCCCGGCCAGTGCCTGACCCGGCCGGCGACACCGTGAGCTGTACGGACTCAGTACACGACGCGGAGCAGGCAGCCGAGCTGTTCGAGGTCGCTGCCCGCACCACCGATCCGCACGCGATCAAGTTCGCGGACACCGCTCTGGACGTGTACGCCGCCACCGGTGACCCGACCACGCTCCGCAGAGCCCGACACTGCGTCCACCTGGTCGCGACCGACAGCTGACCCGCCAACCAAGTATCCAGGAGCATCACCAGGGCGTGGCCATCTTGAGTCTGAACTACTCGGCTCGCCGACGATCGCCGGGCTGCAGCACGCAGTGGTGGGAGACTTGTGACAGCATCCGTAAGGAGGTGAGTCTGCCAATGAGCGTTGCCGCACTTGATCACCCCGAGCCGTGGACCGAGTCCGAGTACTTCGCGCTCGGGGAGACCCGAAACCGGATCGAGTTGATCGACGGAGGACTGTGGGTGAGCCCCGCACCGAACAGGCCATATCAGGACATCTCGTTCCTCCTCCTGACCGCGATCCGGCCGGCCGCGCGGTCGGCGGGTATGCGCGCGCACGAGGCGGTGAACGTACGACTGGCCGCCAACCGGATCGTGATCCCGGACCTGGTGGTGGCAAAGGTCGGGCGGCTCGGTGGCGTCGCCGACGCACACGAGGTCGTCCTGGCCGGCGAGATCACCTCGCCGAGCAGTGTCGCCACCGACCGCGTACAGAAGATGCAGTTCTACGCGGCCGCGCGAATCGGCTGGTACCTGCTCGTCGAGCCCGACATGGTCGAGTACGAATCACTCACGCTGCGGCTGTTCCGGCTGGAGGGCGAGCACTACGTCGAACATTCGGTCGCCGCAGACGGACAGCGGCTGACCTCCGACCTTCCGTTCCCGATCGACATCACGACCGACGCCCTGCTCGACTTCTAGCATCCTCGCGATTCTCGTCTCAACGGAACACCGGGGCGGCGCCGCGGTGACGCCAGAAGCAGTTTCCGGATGCCGCCGGCTGGAGACCAGCTCAGCTCCCGCCGGCTCGGGATGGAAACCTTCCTACCTGGAGTGACGGAGCTGGTCGTGGTGCCGATGGCAGTCGACATGGCGGCGACGATCCACAACCTGGTCCGCCGGGTGCTGACCCGGCGACCGCTCGCCGACGTGAGGTGACCGAGGTGGAGGGTGGTCGAGTTCAACCACCACCGCCGGGAATCGGGGCGCCGTCACCCACTCCCGGCCGGAGCTGTCGAGACCGAGGCGTCAACCGCGAGCTGAAACATCATCGAGTGATTGACAGATGTAATTGTCTGGCGCAGCATGTCGGAGTGGGACACAGGCATTTTCTCGGCGTCGCGCTCGCCGTCGCGTTGGTGATCTCCGGGCCGGTGCCGGCACAGGCAAGCGCGCCGGTGACCCCGCCCGGTGCTCCACAAGCCGCCGGCACACAGTTCCTCTCCGCCACCACCGTCGACCTGGCGTGGATGCCGGCCGCCGCAGGGACCAACCCAATCGCGGTATATGAGGTCTACGCCCGCCGGCTGGGCTGGATCTACCCGGACGAATTGGTCGCCACCACGACCAGCTCGTGGGTCTTCGTGCCGATCGGAGGGTTGCGCCCGGCTACGAACTACGACCTGTTCGTACGCGCACGGGACACCAGTGGCCTCCGTGGGCCCGCCTCGGCCCCAGTGAACATCACGACCCTGCCGAGCGAGATCGTTCCCGGCCCGCCGGTGGCGACCGACGTCACCGCCACCACCGCCACGGTCTCCTGGCAACCACCGGCGGTCGCCGTCGAACGGATCGCCGGTTACGACCTGATCGTCCCACCCGCCACCCCGACCCAGCCGATCCAGATCCGGGCGAGGACCGACCCGTCGACGACCAGCGTCCAGCTCGTCGGGCTCAGGCCGGGCACGAGCTACGTTTTCCTCGTCGTCGTCCGATACACCGGCGGCACGCCGCGTTCGGCCCCGTCGGCACGGGGCGCCTTCACCACCGTCCCGTCGGTGCCGCCGTCCCCGCCGTCCGACCTGACCGTCACCGCGCTCAGCCCGACCTCTGCGACGGTGTCGTGGACGGCCTCGACGCCGGGCGACTTCCCGATCTCTCGGTACTACCCGTACGTCAACGGCGTCGGCCTCGGAATCCCGAACCCCGGGCCGGACGTACGGACCGTCACGTTCGCCGTTTCCCCAGGCGGGACATACGAGGTCTACGTACGGGCGGTCGACCAGGCTGGCATAACGTCCGCCCCCTCCGAAACAGTGACCTTCACCGCCCCCAGCCATGATCGAACATCACCCGGTCGTTGGTGATGTATCGAAGCTGAGGCAGATATCCGCAGGTGCGCCCGGTACTGACGGCGCCTCGGACCGGTGCCAGTGCGGTCCGACCGCGTCGGTCGCCACCCGCTGCCAGAACAGCTGTGCTCCAGGGTTGTACGCCTGGAAGGCGATCCGCCACCGGCCCGGCCATTCGGCAATGACCCGGCCGGCGGCCACACGTCCCACGCCGGTCCGCCGCAACGGCCGGACCACGAAGAAGTCATTGATCGAGGCGATCTGATCCACCCGGCCCGCCATGACGAATCCGCCAAGCCCTCCCGCCACTGTGATCAGCCACGCCCGAGTGTCCGGATCCGCGCCGGCCAGAAAGCGATCGAGACGGCGATTGTTGTAGGTGCCGTCCGCGTTCGGCAGGTGACGGTACGCTTCGGCGAGGTCGTACCGGTACAGCTGCCCCAGGTTGCCGAGCACCGCACGGTGCGACCGGTCGACCGGCGTCAGGCCGATCGGCGTCGACGGAAGCTCCGGCGGGTGCACGCCGGCCCCGGTGGTCAGCGTACGGCTGACGGGGTGTGGGCGACGAAGGCGGACCAGGCGGCCGGCGCGAAGGCCAACGTGCCACCGGCCCGGTCCTTCGAATCGCGCACCAGCACCCGGCCCGGCAGGTTGTCGGCGACCTCCACGCAGTCGCCGCCGTTCGAGCTGCTGCGGCTCGACTTGCGCCAGATCGGCTCACTCGTTTTCATCGATCATCCTCACGTTCAGATCGCGGTGCGGCCCCGGAGAGCTGGGCCCGGATCCGAGCCTGCCAGGCGCTGAACCGGTCACGCAATGCGGCCACATCGTTGGCGTCGAGCCCGTAGTCGATGAAGTCCTGGTCATCGAACCGTGCGATCGAGCCGAGCATCTGTGCGAAGAGCTGCTGGTCGAAGCCAGCATCTGCGGCTGTCGCAAGTGCGCAGAGCTCGTCATGGGTGTACCGGCCACGTGTTACGGCAGCGTCGATGTCGAGGAAGTCGCGTGCTGCCGCGCGGTTGTAGAGCGCGTCCATCTTGCCTGCCATCACATCGTCAGGGTGGAGCACCGGGCCGATCTGCATCTCAACGGGCGGTTGCGCGCGCCAGTTCGCGACAAGTTCGACGCGGTGCTGCTCGCCCGGGGCATCGCCGTGACTGATGTGCAGTCGAGCGAAAGTGTCCAGCCGAAGATCGACGGTGACGTTGAATCCTTCGGCTTCGTAGGCAGCGATGAGGACGTCAACAGCTTGGGGAAAGTCGGCGCGACGCTGCCAGTCGGAAAAGAGATCGACGTCTTCACTCGGCCGATCGAGGATCCCATGCGCTGCCACCGCATGGCCGCCGGCCAACGCGAAGCCGAAGGGTCCGCCCGCTCGCAGACCGATTTCAGCCAGTTGTCGATGGAGTGGGTGAGTCTCGTGCGGCACTACGCGGCGGCCTGCCGCGCATGCGCGAGAACCTGGTGCTTGGACTCCCACACCTGCCGGACCTGTGGAGGCAGGACCAGCGTAGGCCAGATGCGGACCAGCGTCGGGCCGTCCAGCCATTGAATAAGGTCATCCACTGTCGTCGCTTCGCGGAGCACTGTCTCGTACATGCTGGCGAGCCTGCGAGGGTTGGCCAGGTCGTACTGCGCCCGCCCCGACCAGTCCAGACTTCTACTCAACGTGACCTGCCCACTGACCGGGCCATGGAGATCGTCCAGGTTCTCGCTGACCACGTACGGACGCTGGTCGGCGTAACGCGACCCGCTTGGTGCGCCACGCCCCGCCCTGCCGAACTCGTCCACGTCCCAGTCCCCGATCCTGGCCAACACATCGTCAACTACCACGAATCATAACGACGGCGGGCTCGGCTCACCGCCAGCGCGCCGTCAGCCCACGCTGCCACACCAGCATTGTCCCGCCACCGGTCACTCGATGGTGTCCGACCGGCTCGCCCGCTGATGAGATGGGGGCGAGCCGGTCGGCTGAGCGCACATGCCCGAGGGCGGGTGGGGCGGCGTTGGGGGTGGGTCAGCGTACGGCTGACGGGGTGTGGGCGACGAAGGCGGACCAGGCAGCCGGCGCGAAGGCCAACGTGCCACCAGCCCGGTCCTTCGAATCCCGCACCAGCACCCGGCCCGGCAGATTGTCGGCGACCTCCACACAGTTGCCGCCGTTCGGGCTGCTGCGGCTCGACTTGCGCCAGATCGGCTCACTCGCGTTCATCGATCATCCTTAGCATCAGGTCGCGGCTCTGGCTGACGGTGAGCGCCAGTCCCGACACAGCATCCCACGACTGTTCCAGGTCGAGCACGTCCTGAGCCTCGGTGACGATCCGACCACCGAGATGGTCGTCGAGGTAGCCGATCCGCCGGGCGTTGGAGAGGCAGGCGACGACGAACGCGCCGGCCAGCCCGACGTGCATGCCGACGTCGGCGGGGAGCACCCGGATCTGCACATCCGAGCGGTGGCCGATGTCGACCAGGTGCTCCAACTGATCCTTCATGAAGGCACCGGTCACGCGCAGCGCCGCCTCGGCGATGATCGCGGTGAACTGGATGTCCTCGTCGCGGGCCAGCGTGGCCGACTGGCGTTCCAGTCGAACGGCGAGCGCCTCGTCGAGCCGCCGTCGGGTGCGGGTGCCGACGGCGAGGACGGCGCGGGCGTACGCCTCGGTCTGCAGCAGCCCCGGGATCACCAGCGGCTCGAACGAGCGCAGCACCAGCGCGCGGCGCTCACTTTCCAGCCAGGAGCGCAGCCACAGGGCCTGCGCGTCCTCCCGGGCGGTCCGGGACAGCCGCTGGATCTGGTCGCCAGTCTCGTAGATGCGGTCGAGGTCGACGGCGGTGTCCGGCAACCGGATCGACTTGCCGGTCTCGAACGCGCCGATCAGGGAATTGCTGACCCGGATGGCCTCACCCACCTGGGCCTGGGTCAGGTTGCGCTTGAGGCGCTCACTGCGCAACAGATCCTGAAGTTCGCTCATCTCCTGGCCTCCATTGGAATCCATTGGTACGCGCTGGAATGACTGACGCACGGCAATCGGTGGACTCAGTATTCCGTGTCGGGGTCGCACAGTCCAGGGTGGAAATCACCACAGGCGCTTCGACGACGGCAAGGGAGATCACGTGTTACGCAACGACGGGATCGGCGGCACACCCCGCCTCGCCCGCTACACCTCGATCGGCACCCCGCCCGGCGGGAAAAGGGATCATGATCCGACGCCGAATCGCCCGCCGCTGCCGGACAGCGTCCACCTGTCAGTGGATCATCCAGTGGTACGGCGAGCCCGGGAGATCGTCAGCACCCACCTGCCGAGTCGGCTCGCCGAATGCCGAGTGTGCAATTCCGCCGCGCTCTGCGAGCCGTTCACGAAGGCACTCGCGGTGCTGCGCCGGCACGATCCGGGAAAGGCCCGACGGGTGATGGCCGTACTCTATTTCGCCGGCCTGTGGCCTCCGATGACCCCCGACGACGAAGCCGATGGGAATGGGGGTGGTGACGATGTCGCGTGACGAACTGCTCCGTGTCGGCGACACGCTGCGCCTGGGCAAGGCCGACTGGGTGTACGCCGACCGTTCGATGATCGTCCGGGTCGCCGACATCCGCTACCGGAATGCGGGCCAGTGCTCCGGCCTTCAGGCCGGGGGTGAAGGCCCGCGCTGGGAGGGCCGTCAGGGCCCGAGCAGTGCTCTAACCTGGCCGGTTCTGCTGCTCGATGTACTGCGTCACGATGCTCAGTGGCGCGCCGCCGACGGAGCCGGCGAAGTACGAGCCCGACCAGAGCTTGTTGGCCCGGTGGTAGTGGCGGGCGAGGTCGGGGAACTCCTGCCGCGGGTGGCGCGACGGGACGCCCTTGAGTGAGTTGACCAGGCGGGAAACGGCGACTTTGGGTGGGTGGTCGACCAGCAGGTGGACGTGGTTGTCCTCGCCGTTGAACTCGACCAGCTCGGCCTCGAAGTCGCGGCACACGTCCCGCATGATCTGTTCCATCCGGGTCAGGTGCCGGTCGGCGAACACCGGGTGCCGGAACTTCGTCACGAAAACCAAATGAACATGCATCGCGAAGACACAGTGCCTGCCGGTACGGATACCCTCACCTTCTGCCATAGACCAACATGATATCGTGTGGTTCGTGCAGCTCCGGTACCAGTTCCGGGTCTACCCGACACCCGGCCAGCAGATCGCGCTGGCGAAGGCGTTCGGATGCGCCCGGGTGGTGTTCAACGACGGGCTGCGCGCACGGCGGACCGCCCACGAGCAGGGCCTGCCGTACATCTCGGACGCCGAACTGTCCAAGCGGGTCATCACGCGGGCCAAGACGACTCCGGAACGGGCGTGGCTGGGCGAGGTGTCGGCCGTGGTGTTGCAGCAGGCCCTCGCGGACCTCAACACCGCCTACCGCAACTTCTTCCACTCCGTGTCGGGCAGGCGTAAAGGCAGCATGGTGGCACCGCCGAGGTTCCGGTCCCGTAAGGACAACCGGCAGGCGATCCGTTTCACCCGTAACTCCCGGTTCACGGTGCTGGACAACGGTCGTCTGCGGCTGCCGAGGATCGGCGACCTGGCGGTGCGCTGGTCCCGGTCGTTGCCGTCGGACCCGTCGTCCGTGACGGTCATCCGGGACGCCGCCGGGCGGTACTTCGCCTCGTTCGTCGTGCGGACCAGCGAGGACGAGCCGCTGCCCGAGGTGGACGCCGAGGTGGGGATCGATCTGGGGCTGACGCACTTCGCGGTCATGTCGGACGGCACGAAGGTGGCCGCGCCGAGGTTCCTGCGCCGCGCGGCCCGCAAACTCAAACGGCTGCAACAGGCCCTGTCGCGTAAACAGCGGGGCAGCAACCGCCGTGGGAAGGCCGTCGTGAAGGTCGCCAGGGCGCACGCCCGGGTGGCCGACACCCGGCGGGACTGGCAGCACAAGCTGTCCACGACGATCATCCGTGAGAATCAAGCGGTGTACGTCGAGGACCTGTGTGTCGTCGGTCTCGGCCGGACCCGGCTGGCGAAGTCGGTGCACGACGCCGGATGGTCGTCGTTCGTCGCCATGCTGGAGTACAAGGCGGCGAGATACGGGCGTACGTTCGCCCGGGTGGACCGGTGGCTCCCGTCCACCCGGATGTGCTCGGACTGCGGGCGCGTCAACGACAGGATGGCGTTGAACGTGCGGTCGTGGGTGTGTCCGTGTGGCGGTCACCACGACCGGGACGTCAACGCGGCGATCAACATCAAGGCCGCCGGGCAGGCGGACGTCAACGACCGTGGAGCGCGGGTAGGACCGGGACCCGTCCCGGCACCGCGCGGTGAAACGGTAACCCGCCAGAACGCTGCGCGTGTCACGCGCGGCGTGGCTGGAATCGCCGCCGTTTAGGGCGGCGAGGATGTCAAGGGCTCGACCAGGAGCAGTCGCAGGTCGTCGGGCTCATCGGCACCGTCCTCGCCGGTGGCCGGGACGGCCGGATGGTGGCGATCGCCGTCTACAAGAGCGCGCTGACCCGCCCCGGTGTCGTCGAGCGCCCCCGCCCCGTCAACGGCGCCGACCATTACAATGAGCCGCATGAGCGCTGAGGCCGTCGGCATGCACATGCCCGCCGTTGTCACGCTCGACGACGCGGCCGCAATGAACTCCGCCGATCCGAACGGCCACCGCTACGAGACCAGCCCTGAAGGGGTCCTGTCGGTTATGCCCCCACCCGACTCTGCGCACGCGATGACCGCGAGCCGCCTGTTCGCCTGGCTCATCATGGCGGGTTGGCCGGCAGAGCAGGTTCTTCAGGCGGCTGGGGTCCGGATCCCCGGGCCAGACGGCGACGGGGGCAGGATCCCGGACATCAGCGTCTGGCAAAAGCCTCCGCCCAGGAGCGTCTGGTCAGCGGTGACAGACATCGTGCTCGTGATCGAGATCGTCTCGCCCGGTTCGGAAGGCATCGACGCGGTGACAAAAGTCCGCGAGTACGCCTCGGCGGGCATCCCCCAGTACTGGGTGGTCGACCGAGACGGCGCGCAGACCGTCACCCTGCACCGGCTCGCCGCGCACGGCACCTACCAGGAGAGCGCCAAGATGCCCCTGGCCTGGTTGCTGCAGACGTCCCCGGCCGACCATCTCGGCTGAAGGAAACGCGGGGTCAGCGGTCCATCATCCGCAGCGCCATGGTCGGCGCGTCGGCCATCACCGACGTCGGGTTCGACACGCCACCGGTGGCCCAGACCTTCGACCGGGCGATGTGCACCCCCGGGTAGAGCTCGACGACGTCGGTGGCCTGCAACGGCCGGGCCTGGCGTTTGATGGTGCGGCGTTCGTCGTCGTCGGGTGAGCCACCCGGCCGTACGCCGGTGCCGTTGGTGCTGACGTCCTGCACGACGAGGTCCCTGCCGTGCAGCTCGAACCGGACGTGGCTGCGGCTGATCCAGCGCCGCGCCTCCTCGGTGAGCCACTGGCCGAGCATGATGCCTTCGCCGCGCTCGGGTGCCCGGCCGACCACCATCGGGTGGTCGGCGGAGACGACGAACCGCTGCCGGACCATTCCGTCGATGCGGATCGACAGCACCTCGGCCGGTGGGCGGGCACCCGCCTCGGTGAGTCGTTCCCCGTGCCGGGGACAGGTCGGCTGGCCGGTACGCAGCGTCGGCGGCGGCTGCCCGCCGGGGCGGCCGACCCGCATCCGGCCGAACAGCGCGCATTCCGGGTCGGGGCAGCTCCACAGTCGGGCCAGCAGTTGCGCACCGGCCGGCGACGGCTCGGCGGTCGCCGGTGTGTTGCCGCCGTCGGCGCGGGCGGTCAGCGCCGGGCCGCCGTGGCCGGGCAGCGGGGCGAGCAGCCGGCCAGGCTGACTGAGCCACTGGTAACGCCCGCGCATGCCGTCGAACCGGTGGCGGCTGAGCACCGGCAGGCCGAGCAGTTCGGCGACCTCCAGAAGCCGGTCGGCGGGGTCGGCGAGCACCTCCACCAGGCCGTCGTCGGACCACCGGCGGGCGACCATCCGCTCGTTGGAGGTCAGGTCGGCGTCGGAGAGCAGACCGCGGTGCACGACCACGTACACCGGGACGTTCTCCTCGGCGACGCTGCGGCCGAGGGCGTCGATCAGCTGCCCGAGGCGCAGCATATTGGCCGGCCGACCGTTGTCGAAGTCGACGTACCGGACGACCTCGGCCAGGTCCACGACGGCACGTGCGGTCGCCGGGTCGGTGCTGAGTCGGCGCTCGATCGCGTCGAGTACCTTGCTGACCTCGAATCTCACCGTGTACCTCCCCCGGTCAGGAATCCCACCGCGTACCTCTCCCGGTCTGGAATGTCACCGCGTACCTCTCCCGGTCTGGAATGTCACCGTGTCCGCTCCCCCGTCAACCCTGCGCCGCGACGATCTCGTCGATGCGGCGGGCCAGCTCGATGTCCAGGGCGGTGGTGCCGCCGGCCGAGTGGGTGCGGCACCGGAAGGTCAGGGTCCGCCACCGGATGTCGATGTCCGGGTGGTGGTCCATCTCCTCGGCGGTGATCGCCACCCGGGTCACCACGGCGACCGCGTCGGGAAAGGTCGCCAACGAGACGGTACGGGCGATCGCCTCAGGGTCGCCCACCCAGTCCGTCAGCTCCGCGAGCGCGGCCTGCACCTGTGCGGTGTCCAGCACCTCTGCCATGCGGTGACCTTACCGTCTGTCTCGCCCAAGTGATCGGCACGCGGGTCGCGGCGAGTAGGTTGTCTCGGCATCAGTCATTCCTGTTCGGGAAGGCACAAATGCCGCAAATAAGGCGAGCTACCGCAGTTGTCGGCGGGCTTGTTGTTTCACTCGCCCTCATCGTCACCGGGTGTGGCCGGTCGGGCCCTGCCACCGACCCGGACCCGCCGACCACAGCCTCGGCCAGCTCCGCCGACGACCTAGGCAACGACCAAGCCGACCGCCTAGGCGACGCCACGCAGGCGCTGGCCGCCGCGATCGGCAAGGCCCAGGAGCAGCCCGCCAGGGTGCGGTTCGTCATGTCCGGCCGGTCCGGCGAGACGACCGAGGCACACGCCGAGATCGACCCGGAGAACCAACGGATCAGGATCGAGTCCTACTTCCAGGAGGACGGGTCCACGGTGATGGTCACCATGATCCTGCTGGAACAGGACTTCTACCTGATGAACGGCAGCGGAGAGCGGGCCGGGGTCTGGTTCCACACCGATCGGGCGGACCTCCCGCCCGGGGGCACCTTCGACACGATGGCCAAGGGCGATCTGATCGGCGTACGCCAACTTCGGCGAGCCGGTGACCGTCGAGAAGCCGGACGGCGAGATCATCGACATGTCGGACGACATGCTGGACCTGTTCGACGTCTGAACCGACCGGCAGAGCAGTACGACCGGCAGAGCAGTACGACCGGCAGGTAGCGAGTCCGATCGACGGTGCGGGGCCACCCACTAGGGTGGCCCCGCGCTTGCTACCCGGCAGTCATGATGATCACTTGATGCTGAGCTGGGCGACACGCCGGCAGCAAACCGAATTCTCGTCAAGTGATCATGAGTGCGGCGGCAGCCGGGTGGGTCAGCGGCGGCAGCCGGGTGGGTCAGCGCAGCGGCTGGCCGACGGAGTGCAGGTGGCGCAGCGCCTCGGCGTACGAGTCGATCAGCCCGGCCTCGGTGTACGGCAGGTCGCGTTCCTGGCAGTAGCCGCGCACGATCGGTTGGGCGTACCGCAGATGCGGCCGCGGCATGCTGGGGAACAGGTGGTGCTCGATCTGGTAGTTGAGCCCACCGAGCAGTACATCGACGAACCAGCCGCCGCGCACGTTGCGGGAGGTCAGCACCTGCTTGCGCAGGAAGTCCAGGTCGTCGTCCGGGCCGAACATCGGCATCCCCTTGTGGTTCGGCGCGAACGCGCACCCCATGTAGAGACCCCATAGCGCCTGGTGCAGCACGATGAAGGCCACCGCCCGCACCGGCGACAACACCGCGAAGACGATCCCGAGGTACGCGGCGGTGTGCACCGCCAGCAGCAGCCCCTCCACGACGCGCCGCTTCACCGGGCCGTTGATAACCGCTTGGACGCTCGCCACCCGCAACGCCAGGCCTTCGAGCAGCAGCAGCGGGAAGAACAGGTACGCCTGCCGGCGGGCCAGCCAACGGCCGAAGCCCTGGGTCGCGACGGCCTGTTCCTCGGTCCAGACCAGCGCCCCGGCTCCGACGTCCGGGTCGTCGTCGACGTGGTTCGGGTTGGCGTGGTGCCGGGTGTGCTTGTCCATCCACCATCCGTAGCCGAGCCCGACCCCGAGATTGCCGAGCAGCAGGCCGGCGGTCTCACTGGCCCGCCGGGTACGGAACATCTGCCGGTGTCCGGCGTCGTGGCCGAGGAACGCGACCTGGGTGGCGGCGATCGCCAACCCGACGGCGGTCAGCAGCTGCCACCAGCTGTCCCCGCCGGCCAACAGCACCGCCCAGCCGGCCAGGTAGGCCCCGACGGTCAGCACGATCCGGGCGGCGTACCAGGCGGGTCGGCGGTCCAGCAGCCCGGCCTGACTCACCCGCCGCGACAGGTCGGCGTAGTCGCTGCCCCGCGGGCGAGGGCTGGTAAGGGTGGGTGCGGCAGCAGTCATCGAATGCCTTCCGTGGCTGTCCCGGCCTGTCGGGGCCGGCGATTCGGGGGTGGTGGTGCAGGGGTACTGGCGGTGCGAGGTGCTGGCGAGGACCGGCGACGTCTCCAGTCTGCGGGGATCCGCCGCGTGGGGTAATCCTGTCTCCCCCCGGAACCCGGGTGACGCTAGCCCCCTCCCGGTCAGGTCATCCGGCCGACAACAGTACGCAATCTGCGCAGATCCCGGCGACGGCGTTCGTAGGTGACCGCCAGAGTGATCAACGCCAGGCCGCCGACAGCCAGGAAGCTCCACCGGGGCAGCAGGTCCCAGACGGCGACGAGTTCCCGCACCGCGAGGACCGCCAGCACCGCACCGCCGATCATGACTGGGGCCTGCCGGCGGTACGCCGCACCGAGCAGCACCGCCGCCACCGCCCCGGCCCCGAGCAGCAGCCGGCGCACCGGCTGACCGTCGGCGACCAGCACCGAGCCGAGGCTGGGCAGCAGGGCGGCGGCCAGGCCGGGGGCGTACCCGAGCCAGCTTGACCGCTGCGGCTGGGCACGCAGGGTCAGCCAGCCGACGCCGAGCGCGGCCAGGGCCACCGGCAGCGTGTACGCCTCGGCCAGCGCCACCTGCTCGCTGGTCAGCAGCAGCCACCAGGCGACGATCTCGCTGGCCAGGGCCGTCATGACCAGCACCCACGGCCGGTGCGGCACCGCCTGCCGTTCGCCTGGCCGCAGCGGCACCGGGTGGACGGTTGCCAGCAGTGCCCGGGCACCCAGCACGACGCCCCACAGGGTGCATACCCCGGCGGCGTACCGGGCCGAGCCGACCGTCATCAGCACAGCCACGCCGGCGGCGGCGTGCCCGGCTACTTCGACGCCGATCGACTCGGCCCGCCCCCGTACGCCCCCGGCGGCCGACCGGAGGGTCAGCATCGCGCCGACCGCCATGGCCAGCGCGGCGACGGCGAGGACCGCGTACCCGCCGACCCGGACCGGCAGGTCGGCGGCGTGCACGGCGGTCGCGGCGAGAACATTGCCGGCGACCACAGCGACGACCCCGGCAGCAACCCGCACCGGGGTACGGCGACCCGCCGCGCCGATTCCGGCAGCGCACGCCACCACGGCGGCCAGCGCGGTCAGGGTGCTGACCCGGGTGGGCAGCAGTCCGGCCAACCCGGCCCCGGCCAGCGGGGCACCGACCAGCAGGGTGACCGCCACCTGCGGTGCGGCGGTGGACCGGGCGGCGACCACCAGCCCGGCGAGTCCGGCGGCGAGGCTGATTGCCGGCACCACCGGCCACGGCGTACCGGCGCTGGCCAGGGCGGCCAGCAGGGCGACCAGCGCGACCGGTCCGCCGGCCAGCACCGCGTACCGCGCCCGGTACCCCGCGACGGCTGCCACGGTGGTGGCGGCGAGCACGGCCAGGGTGACCGCCCCGGCGGCGGGGACCGGCACCGGCAGCGCCGGGCTGAGTCCGGTCCCGGCCGGTACGCCGGCCCAGCTGGCGTCCAGCCAGCGGTACGGGGTGAGCAGCAGCGACGCCAGTACCGGCAGGGTGCTGACCGCCGCCGGCAGCACCAGCCCGGCGGCGACGCCGGTCAGCAGCAGTCGCAGCACGCCACGGGGGACGAGGGCCGCGGCGGTAACCAGCAACAGCGCCGCCGCGGCGACGTACCCGCCGGTGGACTCCCCCGGCACGTACGGCACGGCGCCGACGGCCGGAGCGACGAGGGTGGCGACGACGGTGACCGGCAGCGCCGCCCCGGCGTACCAGAGGTATCCAGGCCACCAGCGGCGGACCGCGACCAGCGCGACCGGTAGCCCGATGGCGGCGGCTGCCCCGGCGCGCGCCGGCCAGCCCGCCGACGGGTCGAGGGTGTGCACGGCGAGCGCGACGAGCGCCGGCCAACCGGCGACCGCGACGGCGACGCCGAGGCCGCCGATCGGGGCCTGCCACCAGGGAGCTCCGGGGCGCTGCAGGGCGTGGCGGGCGACGGCGGCGACGGCGAGCGCCGTGCCGACGACGACCGCGACGGCGGTCGCGGCAACGGCCGGTCGGCCGGCGCTGACCAGCAGCGCGTGGCCGGTCAGCAGGGCGGCGACGGCCGCGCCGGGCAGCGCGACGGCGGCATTGCGCGACCTGGCGGCCCGTAGCGCCGCCACCGCCCCACCGGCCAGGCCGCCGACGGCGACCGCCCACCACGGCACCGGGATCGCCGCCGGTACGGTCAGCAGCCCGGTGGCGGCCCCGACGGTGAGCAGCACCGGCCGGACCGCCCGGGGCAGCAGCAGAATCAGCGCGCCGGTGACCGCGACGACGGCGAACGGCAACTGCCAGTCCCCGGACGCGTCGACCGGACCGGCGGCGGCCCGCCACAGCGGGCGGGCCGCCGCGATACTTTCGGCGGCGACGGCCAGAGCGGTCAGCAGTACGCCGACCCCGAGCAGACCGGTCACCAGCAGTGCACCCGCCCACGGCCCGGTACGGACCACCGCCGGCAGCCGGCCGCGCAGGTACCGGCCGGCGAGGGCGAGCCCGACGGCGGTGCCGGCGACGATGGCCAGCGCCCGCGACGGTGCCGGTTCGGTGCCGGCCCGGACCATGGCGATGGTCACCGCCGGCGCCAGCCCGGCCAGGCTGATCGCCAGCAGCGCCGGTACACCGGTGAGCCGGCCGGCGACGACCAGCACGGCGGCGACGGCCAGTAGCGGCAACCCGGCCAGGGCGGGAGCGCCGGACGGGTGGCCGAGGATGACTGCGGCCAGGGCGGCGATCCCGGCGGCGGTCAGCGCCGCGCCGACGGCCGCCCAGCCGGTGATCCGCAGCGCCAGCCGGGCCGGCGGAGTGAGCGCGATCATCGCCAGGGCGCCCAGGGCGGTGCCGAGCAGCAACAGGGTGGTGCCGGCGGCGTCGGCGTGCAGGTCGACGGCGAGCAGCGGCAGCACGGGTTGCGCGGCGAGCAGGGCGGCGAAGCGGGCCGCAGCCAGGCCGGTGATCAGGTGGTAGCCGGCGGCGACCAGCCCGGTGACCGCGAAGGTCACGGCGGCGTACCGGGCGGCTGGCAGGTCGGCGGCGCCGAACAGGTCGACGTAGCGAGCGGCGTAGCCGTCGAGCAACACCAGCAGCAGCCCGAGCGCGGCGAACGTCTCGGCGGTGCCGCGCAGGCCGCGCCAGTTGGCCAGCGGCGGCAGGGCGAGCAGTACGGCGGTGACGCCGGCCAGGATCGCGGCCCGGCCGCCGACGCCGACGCTGGCCCAGGCGACCGCGGTGAAGACGATCGCTGCGGTGCCGAGCAGCAGTCCACCGAGGACGAAGAGAATGGTCTGCACGGTACGGGTGGAGGTCTCCGGCCGTGGTGGCTGGCCGCCGGCTGGTGCGGCGGCTGGTGCGGCCGCCGACGCGGCGGTCGGGCGGGCCGGTGGGACGGTCGTCGCCCGTACCGCCGCCTGAACCTGGGCCGCGAGCTGTTGCCTTCGGATCTGCGCGACGTGCAACTGCCCACTCAGCGTGGCACACGCCGCCCGGGCCTGTTCGACGCGGGCGGCCAGCCCGGCGATCTCGCCGTCGAGCCGAATCACCTCGGCTGCCCCTGGGTCGGGTGCCCGGCCGCAGCCTGGGCAGCCGGCGGCGAGGCTCGCCGGCGTGCCGCAGGCCGGACACGGGTAGTGGGCTGTCGCGGTGCTGCTCATGACCGCATCCTCGCCGCCCGGCCGGTGCGGCCGACAGAGTGCGGGTACTCAGCCCGACCGAGGGGGCGGCTCAGGTGGGGACGGTTCAGGACCATTCAGGACCAGCCGACCGGGAATGGACGACTGATAGACGACTCAGGGGCGAGTGTGTTCGTATACCCACCGGGCGTAATCGGGGTTGCCGGCTTCGATGACGGCAACCAGGATCTCGGGTACGTCGTAGGGGTGCGCGGTGCGGAGATAGGTGACCAGTGGGTCGCTACGGTCGGTGGCGGTCTTGAACTGCACAGACCACTCCTTCGTGGTCTCCACCCGGCCTTCCCACCAGTAGGTGCTGGCCACCGGACCGCCGATCTGGGCGCAGGCGGCGAACCGGCCGGCAACCGCAGAAGCGGCGAGCACTTCGGCGACCGAGCGGGCATCCACCACCGTCGTCACAACGGAGATTTGATCCACGGAGCGCACCTTACGCCCTCAAGGTGTCCGAGCGGTTCTTCTCGATCCACGAATCGATCCGCGCCCACCAGTCGTAGAGCCATTCGATGCGTTCGTCACGGCCGGCCGGAATCTCCTCGGGCGGCACCGACCAGAACCGCATCACGATCCGTTTGTCCATCGGCAGTTCCCGCCACACGTCGGCGCCGGTCAGCATCCGGTCCAGGCCGGTGTGCGCGACGAAGATGACGCCCGCGTCCGGGGCGGCGTCCAGCGCGGCGAGCAGGCCGCCGGGGCGCGGCGCCAGGACGTGCCGCATCGACTCGGCTCGGGCCGCCATCCCGCGCAGTCCCAACGCGTGCAGCCGCTCGATGGCCCGGCTGCGCCGGCCCGGAGTGAAGTTGCCGCCCTCGGGGAAGATGACGAACGCGTCGTTGGCGTCCAGCCCGGTCGCCAGGTGTGCGATCTGGGTCTCGACCGGCTCAGCGCGCCGGTCGCCGGGGGCGATGAACCGGTTGGGCAGCCGGTTGAGCAGCACGTCGATCGCCGGATCCCACTGCAGGGTCTCCTTGAGCACGATCCGCGGCTCCCGGTCGAACCAGTTGACCAGGCCGTGGATCAGGATGAACGAGTCACCCGGGCCGGCGTGCCGGGACACCACCAGTTCGGGACGGCCGGGCAGCGCGGTGTCCGGATCGGTGCCGACCACGTCGATACTCAGCCGCAACGCCCAACGGGCGTGCCAGAAGAAGAACGTCAGGAACCAACCGGTCAGCACGTAGTGGGCGCGTTGAAACGCCGGGCTGCGGATCTTCCATCCGCAGCCGGAGGCCAGCCAGAGTCCAAAGAGGGCGATCAGTGCGGCGGTGTCCCACAGCAGGTAGACCACGGCGACCCAGAACAGTCGCAACACCCGCAGCCGGCCGGGCACCAGTAACGAAGCGGCTGCGGCCAGGAAGATCCAGAACGGCAGCGTGGTGAGCACCGCTGCGGCAAGCAGCGGTACGGCCGGGGCGAGCAGTGTCCGGCGTACCCAGCGGGGTGGCAGCGGCATCAGCAGCCGGCCACGTTGGTCTTGAGGTAGCGCCGGGAGGCGGTGTAGGCGCGGCTGATCCGGCGGCCGACAGCGGTCATGTCCCGGTACGCCCAGGGTGTGTCGTCACGCGTCTCTCCCCCACCAGTCGGCAGTACGTGCACCTCCACATCGTGACCGAGCGCCGCCAACTCCCGGGCGAACCGGTGCCGGCGAGCGATCTCGAAGGCGACCTGGGCGACCTCCCAGGGCCGCCGGGGTGCGCTGAGTGGCCGCTCGATCCGGCCGACCTGGAGCACGAAGACGCGCTTCGCCCCGGCTTCGACGGCCTTGCCGATCGGGATCGAGTTGACGATCCCACCGTCGATGAAGTGCTCGCCGTCGATCTCAGCCGGGGGCAGCAGGCCGGGCACCGCGGCCGAGGCGAGCACTGCCGGCACCACCGGGCCGGTGTCGAACCAGTGTTCGGCGGCGCGTTCGATGCTGGCGGCGCAGCAGTGGAACGGCACGGCCAGGTCGGCGAAGGTGGTGGTCTCGCCCAGTTCGGCTGCCAGCAGCCGGCGCAGTGGCCGTGGCGAGTGCAGGTGGGTACGGGCGGCGAACCGGCGCAACTGGCGGGCCATCGAGTCGCCGTACACCTCGCTGGCCTCCGGGGAGGCCCAGAGCCGGACCAGCCGCAGGGTGACCGCCTCGGAGGGGTCGGCGGCGACCAGTACACCGTTGACCGCGCCGATCGAGGTGCCGACGACGAGATCGGGCTCGATGCCGGAGCGGAACAGGGCGCGCAGCATGCCGACCTCGACCGCGCCGAGTACCCCGCCGCCACCCAGCACGAAGGCGACCGGACCGTTGACCATGGCGTTCATCCTGGCACGGGCCCGGTGGCCGCCGGTCAGGTCGGTCCCGCCGCCCGGGCTCGGTCGGAACTACCGGCTCATCGCCAATGCCGATTTATGTCGGGTTAAATGATAAATGTTCACCTGTTTAACGTGCCGTTGACAGGACGTGCCAATTCGCGCAGCCTGATACGACCTCCACTCCCCAGGCAGGTGCGACAACGATGGCATCGCTGCAAGCGGGCGAACTACTCGCCCGCAGATACCGTCTCATCGACCGGATCGGTGCCGGCGGCATGTCGGTCATCTGGCGCGCCCGCGATGAGGTGCTCGACCGGGTGGTCGCGGTCAAGGTGCTCGCCGCGTCGTTGGCCGCCGACGCGCGGTTCCGCAGCATGGTGCGGGAGGAGGCGCGGTCCGCCGCCCAGCTGATCCATCCACACGTGACCGCGGTGCACGACTACGGCGAGGCGGTCGCACCGGACGGCACCGTCACCGCGTTCGTGGTGATGGAGCTGCTGTCCGGCGAGGAGTTGGACGCCCGGCTCACCGCCGGCCCGCTGGCCTGGCCGGCGGCGGTGGAGACCTGCGCCCAGGTCGCCGAGGCGCTGGCCGCCGCGCACCGGTTGGGCATCGTGCACCGCGACGTCACCCCGGCGAACATCATGATGACCTCGATCGGCGTCAAGGTGCTCGACTTCGGGATCGCCACCCAGATCGGTGCCCCCGACGAGGACGAGGAGGGCGAGACCTTCGGCACCCCGGCGTACGTGGCCCCGGAACGCCTCGACGGCCGGCCGGCACAGCCCGCCACCGACGTCTACTCGCTCGGCGTCCTGCTCTACGAGACCCTCACCGGCCGGGTGCCGTACCCCGCTGACACCTGGGACGACCTGCACCGGGCACTCGATCAGGAGATCCCGCCGCTGACGGTGCCCGGACTGCCCACCCCGGTCGCCGAGATCTGCCTGCGCTGCCTGTCCCGGGACCCGCTGAGCCGCCCCACCGCGCACCAGGTCGGCGCCGCGCTGCGGGACCAGTTGCTACCCGCCGATCCGCAGGCGGCGACCATGCTCGCGCCGACGATGGCCCTGCCGACGATGACCGAGTACGACGCTGCGCCACCCGCCGCCGCCGAAACATCGGCCCTCGGCTCCGATTCACCGGCCCCAGACGCCGGAGCACCGGCTGTCGACGGTCGACGGCGGGTCGGCCGGCTCGACTCCAGGGTCGCCACGCTACTGGTGGTCAGCGCCGTCGCGGTCGCCGTGATCCTGCTGCTGCAGCCCGAGGTGCTGCGGCGGCCGGGCAGCGACCATCCGCCGCCCGGCGGGCAACCGCAGTCCACCGGTACACCCGCCGGTCCCACCCCGCCGACGCAGCCGACACAGCCGGGGACGTCGGCGGACGCACCGCCCACCGACGCGCCAGCCACCGGCGCCGCGCCGACCCCCACGGCAACCGACACCGCACCAGCGGCGACCGCACCGGTCGTTCCGACCGTCGACGAGGCGATCACCCTGCTCGGTCAGGTGATCGACGACGGGCTAACGGACGGTGCGATCCGCCGCGATGCCGGCCTCGACCTGCAGAACCTGGTCCGGAACCTGCGGACGTCGTTGACCAGTGGCACCGCGGACATCGACCGGGACGTCGACCAACTGCGCCGCAAGGTGCGGATCCGCGCCGACGAAGGCGCGATCACCTACGCGTACGCCGACAAGCTGGACTCGGCACTGGACCAGTTGGCCGGTGCCGCTGTCTGACCGCCGGCAGCCACGGCACCAACCGGGTCGCGGTACGAGCGTGTCAGTGCAGGCGGATGCGATGCCCGGACCGGTCGAACAGCAGGAGCCGGTCCAGATCCAGCGCCATGGTCATCGTCTCGCCGGGCTGCGGCGGCGCCGCCGCCGGCACCCGGACCACGACGTCACCGTCACCGCCCGGTGGGTCGGACGGATCCGGCTCGTACACCGGGTAGAAACCGTACCGGGTCCGAGCGGTCGCCGGCCGGTCCGGACGGCGCTGCTGCGGAATCATCCGGGCGATGGTCTCCCGCAGCTGGTGCCGGGGCGGCGGATCCTCGGCCAGCAGCTCGGCCAGGTGGTTCTGCGGATCCGGCAGGTCCAGTTGCGACTCGGCCGGGGAGGTGGGCACACCGCCGGTATCCACCCAGACCAGTGCCTCGTGGCCGAGGTTCTCCACGGCCCGGACCGTGCCGCGCAGGGTGACTGACAGCGTCCGGTCGGACCCTGCCGGGTCCGGGCCGCCGGGCAGCGCCGGGTCAGCGCCGGTCGGCGGTACGGGGTGCAGCGCGTCGGCCCGCAACGCCACGGTCACCCGCTCGGTGTGGTGCTCGGCCAGCCGGGCCACCCGGGCGTCGCCCACCGGCAGTTCCAGCACCTGCGAACCGAGATCGATCACCATCCGGTCCGGCTCGGCGTAGACCGCCCCCTGCAGCAGGCTGGTCCGCGGGGTGCCGAGGAACGCCGCGACGAACAGGTTCGCCGGGTCACCGTACACCTGCGCTGGCGGCCCGGTCTGCTGCAGCCGGCCCTTGCGGAGCACCGCGAGCTGGTCCGCCATGGTCAGTGCCTCGGTCTGGTCATGGGTCACGTAGACGGTGGTCACCCCGTGCCGGCGGGCCAGCGCCGTCACGTCGGCCCGCAGCTCGGCGCGCAGCCCAGCATCCAGATTGGACAAGGGTTCGTCCAGCAGGAACGCCTTCGGCTGGCGCACGATGGCCCGGGCCATGGCGACCCGTTGACGTTGCCCTCCGGACAGCACGGCGGGCTGCCGGTGCAGGTGTTCGGCGATGCCCAGCTCAGCGGCCACCTGCCGGATCCGCTGTTCCACCGCCGGGCCGTGCCCCACGCGCAGCGGAAAGGCGATGTTCTGGGCGACGCTCAGATGCGGGTACAGCGCGTAGTCCTGGAACACCATGGACACCTGTCGTCGCTGCGCCGACCAGCCGTCCACCACCCGGTCGTCGATCAGCACGTGCCCGGACGTCGGAGTCTCCAGGCCGGCGACCAGCCGCAGGATCGTCGACTTCCCGCACCCGGTCGGCCCGAGCAGCACCAGGAACTGGCCGGACGGGACCGCGAGACTCACCCCGTCGACTGCGACAGTGCCGTCGTCGAAGACCTTCGTCAGCCGGTCGGTGGCGATGGCGACCACGCGATCACCTCCTGACCCCATCGTCAGGCCCAGCGGCCATCGACGCCAGCCCCTGTCGACGGACGGCCCGCGACCGCCGGTGAGCGGTCGGCGGCGGCACCGCCGACGGCGACCGTCGGGAAGGTCAGCGCAGTTCCTCGGGAAGCCGCAGGTTGTCGCCGATCAGCCCGCCGCCGGCCGGGGGCGGGGATGGCGGCGTGGGCGGGGGTGGTCCGGTGGGCGGGGGCTGGTTGGTGACGCTGCGGTCGAGCCACCCGTCGCCGTCGTCGTCATAATGGGTCTGCTCGAAGAACCCGTCACCGTCAGTGTCGTACGCCGCGGAGTCGACCAGACCGTCGGCGTCGTCGTCCCGGCCGACGAAGTCGGCCCGACCGTCGCCGTCCTGGTCAACCAGTATGTCCACCCCGCCGTCCGCCCGTCCCCGGACGATGTGCCGGTCCCACTCGCCGTCGCCGTCGACGTCCACCCGGGTCCGGTAGTCCTCCGGCACCGCCGGCTCGACCGGCTGGGGTGCCGTGCCGAGCCCGGCGGACCGGTCCGGCACCGGCGGACCGGCGCCCTCCGGCCGTGCCCCGAAGCCGCTGTCTTCCCCGGCCGAACCGAACCCACCGCCGGACCCGGCCGGCCCGAAGCCGCTCTGTGCACCGGCCGGCCCGAAGCCGCTCTGCGCACCGGCAGAGCCGAGAGCCTCGTCGACGGCACCGGCCGCCGCGCCGATGTCGCCGAAGCCGCCCATCATCCCGGTCAACGGGCTCAGCAGCCCGAACGCGCTGGACTGGTTCGCCCGCGTCTCCACCGCCGCCGTCGAGCCGCCCCCGGCACCGCCCATCTGGGTCCGCAGCAGCTCCTGCTCCTCGGCGGTGAGCTGATAGCCGGCTAGCGCCGCAGTCGGGTCGGCGGCCAGCGCGGCGGCGAATCCAGGGTCGGTCAGCAGGCGTTCGAGCGCGGTGTCGAAGTCACTCATCACCGGTCCCCTCGTCGATGTCGCTCCAGGGTAGTCCGGGGCCACAATCCGCCACGAGCCCGGCGGCGTCCGGCGCGGGTCGCCGGTGACCGGACGTCTCCTCGATCAGTCCAGCTCCGGCATTGGTACAGGCTGCGGCCTGGGCCGGCAGGTGCCGCACTGCAACGCGTCCTCGACGACCAGCCCTTCCGCCCGTCCCCGCCGCTCCGACCGGTGCACCTCCAGCAGATACGGACCGAAGCGGGCGTGGTCCTCACACACGCCTCGACCGCAGAACCGGCAGCCACCCCGCGCCGCCTTCGGACAGAACCAACAAAGCACCTGTATCTCCGCTCGGATCGATGTCTACGTCTGTTCGCCGAACGCGCAGCCGACAACCAATACATCGCTTCTCACCTGCCGACTGAGCTTGCCACTGTCCGTGACGGTGACCGTGATCGTCACGGACCCGGTCCCGATCGACTCGTTGGACGCCACTGGGCCGACGGTGCCCTCGTGTGTCCCCGCACCACGGAAGGTCTCCACGCGCTCCACCAACCCGCTGTACCGCGCGACGACGGTCAACCCGGCAGGCGAGTCGTCCGAGACCACGACCATCCAACGCACGCTGCTCGGGTAGTCGCTGCAGGGCCCGTTATCGGTCACCAGGGTGATCGGGCCCTGCGGCTCGATCTCCCAGCCGATCACCGGAGGCTCATTCGGCGGTGGGGCGGTGGTCGGCGGTGGGGCGGTGGTCGGCGGCGGGGCGGTGGTCGGCGGCGCCGTGGTCTCCAGTGGCGTACCGGTCGGCGGACCGGTCGTCGGCGCTGCCGTGGTCGGCGCCGGGGCGCTGGTCGGCGGCGGGCCGGGCGGGCTCGGCTGCGCGGTCGGGGTAGTCGGCTGCGGCTGGCGAGTCACGCCGGGGTTCGGCGCCGGGACCGGCGTCGGCTGGCTGGTCGCGGAAAGATCCGGCGACGGGCTCTGCACCGTCGGCGATCCGCTGGTAGCGCCCGGAGCGGGGGCGCTCGGCGTACCGCCGGGCGGGTCGACGACCTGGCCGTCACCGCAGCCGAGCTGCTCCCCGGTGGCCCGCAGGGACACCCCGTTGCGCCGTACCTCACCGAGCGACACCCGGGCCGTTCCGGCGTTCACCGCGAACCAGGCCTCGCCCCGGTTCGCCAGTACCGAGTCCTGGCTGATCACGGTCATCGCCAACGGTCGGAAGGCACCGGAGACGCTGGCAGTGTCGGCCAGGATCCGGCCCCGGTCCAGGGTCAGCTCCCCGCTGGGCGCGACCGGCCGGGTGCCGTCGCTCCACAGCGCCCCCACCTCGGCTTCGACCCAGGCGCAGAGCACCGTGGCGGCCCCGCCCCGGAAGACGAGTTCACCGGCCGACCGGTCGGCGACCTCGATCCGGTCCCCCTCGGCGACGTATGCCGCCGCACCATCGCGCAACGTCAACAGCCGCCCACCGGCGGTGCGCACCTCGACGGTGCCCCGCTCGGCCCGCAGCAGCGCCCGGTCGGCCGGCATCTCCGCCCAGGCCGGCCCGGGCAGCAGGTTGCCGCCGCTGATCAGCAACGCGAACAGCAGCAGGAGCAGCACCAGCCACCACAGCCGGCGCTCGAACCGCCGGTCCACCCGGTCGTCGGTGTCCCCCGGTGGTGGCGGGCCGGGCGGGGCGGCCAGCGGCGGATAGTCGGCGGGCGGATGCACGCCGCTGGTCGGCGGACCGCCGCGGACCGTCGCCGCAGCGGCCTCGGCCACCTGCGACGGCGCCGCGCCGAGCAGCATCGGCAGCCCGGCGACGGCCGGCAACTGCCACAGCCGGGTCTGTGTACGGGTGGTCGCGACCACGTCCGGCGGATCGGCACCGACCGGGCCGATCATTGTGCCCCGGCGCAGTTCGAGGCCGTCCATCAGGGCGATCACACCCGATTCGAGGACCACCGCGTCGTACGGGCCGGACAGCCGGACCGGCGCGCCGGGCGGCAACGTCACCGGCCGGGCCCGGGACACCAGCCCCAGCCGGTCCTCCGGGGTCAGCCCGGACAGTGCGGGGGTCTCGGCGAACAGCGACTCGGCGGCGGTCCGGTCGGTCGACGGCGGACCGGGCAGCGGGCCGACGACCGTGGCGACCGCGGTCGGCGGCACCGCCAGCAGCGTCGTACCGGCGGTGCGCCAGGTGAGCGTGGCCGGCGTACCGGTCAGGGCGCTGGCCAGACCGACCAGGCCGCCCGGCCCGAGCCGTTGCCGGACCGTGCCGGCCGGGTCACTGGGCGCCCGGCCCTCCACCGCGCCGTCGACCACGACGTAGACCGCCGGCTGGGCCGCGCCGGCGGCGACGAGTTGCTGACCGGTACGCGGGTGCACCCAGCGCGCCTGGGCGGCGAGCCGGTTCAACGCGCTGGCCGGCAGTGTCCGCAGCGCGCTGGCACGCAGCGCGTCCAGCCGCCGTGGGGTGTCGCTGGCGTGCCGCCGCTCGGCGAGCGCGCCGCGCAGCCGCCGCCAGCGCTGGGCCAGCCAGCCGGCTGCCAGGTAGACAAGCGGGGCGGCGAGGCCGGCGACCACCGCGGCGAGCAGCAGCCGGGCCGGCCACCCGGACCGCCACAGGCCGAGGACCAGGCCGGCGACCCGGTCGGTCCAGATCCGCCAGAACAGGTTGACCGCGATGACCACCCAGAGCACGGCGAGCGTCCCGTACAGGGCGACCAGCCTGCCCTCCCGGTCCAGCGCCGACCAGCGCGGGCCGCGCCGGCGCAGCCGGCCGACGACGTAGGCCAGGCCACGGGTACGCAGATTCGGGATCTCCAGCCAGTCCATCAACAGGTAGTAGCCGTCGAGGGCGAGGAACGGATTGAGGTTGAACAGAGCGTTGAGGTACCAGGCGAAGGCGAGTTTGAACGTCCACGGTGCGGCGGCCGGGAAGATCAGCCCGACGATGCCGGCGACGCCGGCCAGCACCAGCCCGGCGGCCGGCCCGGCGGCGGTGGTGATCAGCCGTTGCCGGCGACCAGCCAGCCAGACGTCGGTGGTGTCGACGAAGACCGACGGGATGCCGAAATAGATGAGGAAGCCGGCGGCCGGCACCCGCCGGCCGGCGTGTTTCGTGGCCAGGGCGTGGCCGAGTTCGTGGCAGGCGAGGGCAACCACGTTCAACCCGAGCAGCACCGCCGCGCCGGCCGCGTACGACCCGCCGGTGAGGAAGACTGCCTGCTCGCCGCGCCACCAGGTCCAGCAGAACGCGGCGAACCCGGCCAGCGCGACGACGGCCAGCAGCACCGCCGCCAGCCGGGTGAACAGGAACCGGCCGCCGCCCCGGTAGAGGGCGCCGACCAGCGGGTCGACGTCGGCCAGCACGGTACGCCGGCCCTGCGCCACGGCCAGCAGGGTGCGGCCGAACCGCAACGGCCACGGCCGGCGGTGCACCCGGGCCAGCGGGCGGAACGCGTCGACCGGCAGCTCGGCGAGCATCCGGTTGCCGGCCAGATCGGCGACGACCCGGGTGACCTGGTCGGGGGCAAGCCGGCCGGCGATCCGGGCGAACTCCGCGACCAACCGGGCCACCGTGCGGCTGCCGTCCATCAGCTGGGCGAGCCGCCACTCGTCCGGGGCCAGCCGCAGGTAGCAGGCACCGCCGCGACCGTCCGGCGAGCGGAGCATCACGTACGGCATCCCGCGTACCGAGGTCAGCTCGACGTGTTCGATACCGGGCCGCAGCACCGGCCGGGCCCGGGCCGGGTTGAGCCGTTCGACGACGGCACCCCACAGCCCGGCGTCGGCCGGGGCGACCGGCTGGCCCGGTGCCCGGCCGGCCAGGGCCTCCCACACGCTCATCCTGGTCTCGACGACCGTCACTGTGCCTGCTCCTCCGCCGCTACTTGCGGCTGCAGGTTAGACCGCCTTGTCGACCGCACGCGACTGCTCAACCGCTTCGGACAGCATGTCGTGCGGAAAAAGTCCCGTCGATCGACTACGCCGGGGTCAGCCGCTCATCCTTTCGGCCAGGGTACGGGCCCGGAACATCTGCACCCGCCTGGCCGTGCGCACCACATAGGAGCGCAGCAGGGTCGGCATGGTGAGACTCACAGTGACGGTGACCGCCGATCCGGTGCCATCGGGCTCGGTCTCCATCACGAACCGCACCGACACCCGCGCCGGGCTGCGTACCTGCATCACGAGTCGGCGGCCCGGATCGGTATCGGTCTGCCGGACGTGCAGGATGTTGTCGTACCGCAGCGGTCCGACGATCTTGAACCGCTCCACCGCGATGTACCGCAGCACGGTGTGGCCGTCGGCGTCGGTGCTCCGCTCGATGTCACGGACCGCGACGATCAGCGGCGAAAGCCCGATGTGGTTGGCCGGGTCGGCCAGGTGGGCGTGCACCCGGTCCGGTGCCGCCGCGACGGTGAACCGGTCGGTGAAGGTCTCGGTGCGCACGCCGGGAAGGTAGCGAACGCCAGGGAAGAAGCGAACGGCGGGCGGCGTGACCAACCCCCTTGGTCACACCACCCGCCGCTCTTTTCGGGGGAGGCAGGTCCATCTGTGTCACATTGCGGTCACGGCGCGTCGACCAGGGTCGCGGAGGCGGTCCGCGCCTCGCCGTCGCGCTCGTAGGTGATCTCGATCTGTTCCCCGACCTGGCCGGACTGCACCGCCGCGACGAGATCATCCGAGTCGTTCACCGGGGTGTCGCCGATCCGCACGACCACGTCGCCCTGGGCCAGGCCGGCCTGGTCGGCCGGGCTGCCGTCCTCGACCGCCGCGATCAACGCGCCGCCTTCGTCAGCCGCGGTCACACTCACTCCGAGGTACGGGTGGCTGACCTCCTCGCCGGCCATCAGCGCTTCGGCCACGTCGTTGGCCTTGTTGCTGGGGATCGCGAAGCCGACCCCGATGTTGCCCTCGCCCTGACCGGAGGTGGCGATCGCCGTGTTGATGCCGATCACCTCACCGTTGGTGTTGACCAGGGCGCCACCGGAGTTCCCCGGGTTGATCGGGGCGTCGGTCTGCAACAGCCCGGACATCGAGCTGACCTGGCCCCCGCCGCCGAACGGGCTCTGCTGCTGGCCGCCACCCACCGAGATGGTGCGGTCCTGCGCGCTGATGATCCCGGCGGTCACCGAACCCTGCAGACCCAGCGGGCTGCCCAGGGCCAGTACGGTGTCACCGACCCGCATCGTGCTGCTGTCGCCGAGGGTCGCCGGGGACAGCCCGTCCACGTCGTCGACCTTGACCACGGCCAGGTCAGTGCGCGCGTCGGTGCCGACCACGCCGCCGGACGCGGAGCCGCCGTCGGCGAAGTACACGGTGACCGATCCGCCGCGCGCCGACTCGACGACGTGGTTGTTGGTCAGGATGAAGCCTTCGGCATTGAGCACCACACCCGAGCCTTCACCGGAGCCGGTGGAGATGGACACCACGCTGTCCTGGACGGCGTCGGCGATCTCGGCGAGCGACGAGCGGTCGATCACCGGTGCCGCGCTGCCGCCACCGTTGCTGCCGGTCTGCACCGCTGGCGCCGCGCCGCCGTTGTCGAAGGCGGCGACGACCGCACCGCCGACCGCACCGGAGCCGAGCATCAGGGCGAGGACGACCGCCGAGCCGGCGACGATCCGACCGAGCCGGTTCGGCGGCGGCTGTGCGCCGGCCTGGGCGGCGGCACCGGGCGGCGGCGACCAGCTGACGTGCGGCTGGCTGTAGCCGTGCCCAGCGTACGGCTGGCCGTGGCTCCACTGCCCGTGCCCGTACGACACCTGGGCGTAGCCGGGAGCGTACGGGCCGGCCTGCGGCTGGCCGCTGAGCGGCGCTCCGGTGACCGGCTGAGCCGACGTGGGTGCCTCGGGCGCGGGAGTCACAGACGCGGGAGTCACAGACGCGGGAGTCACAGACGCGGGAGTCACAGACGCGGGAGCCTCAGGTGCGGGTGAGTTGGGCGCGGGCTGAGCCGGTGCGGGTGAGCCGGCGTACGGCTGGTTGGTCGGCGTCCAGTCGGTGGACGGACGCCCGGCGGCCGGGTCGGGCTGGCCCGACCCAGCCGGGGCCTGCCAAGGGCTGGCCGGCGGTTGAGCCTTGTCCGACGGCTCCGCCGGCGGCGTGGTCTCGTGCTCGCTCATGTACTCAGATTGCCCCCCGGCACTTTGACGCACCTGATTTGCGGCTGAGGTTTTGCTGAAAATCATGATTCGCTGTCGTCGATGGATTCGGAGTCGGCGAGGTCCGTGTCGGCCAGCGGAAGCCGGACCCGGAAGGTGGCGCCCCGGCCGGGCTCGCTGTGCACCTCGACGGTGCCCGAGTGGGCGGCGACAAGGGCGGCGACGATCGCCAGCCCGAGTCCGGTGCCGGTCGGCCGCTCCGTGCTGCGGGTACGGGCGGCATCGGCCCGGTAGAACCGCTCGAAGACCCGTTCGGACTGCTCCGGGGTCAGACCGGGCCCCTCGTCGGCCACCTCGACCGTGGCGAACCCCGGCTCGGTGGCTCGCAACCGCAGAGTGACCGGCGTGTCGGCCGGAGTGTGGTTGATCGCGTTGGTCATCAGGTTGCCGATCACCTGACGCAGCCGGGCATCGTCGCCCAGCACGACCAGCCGGCCGGCACCGGGCCCGATGTCCAGCTCCACCCGGCGCTGCGGGTCGACCGCCCGGGCCGCCTGCACCGCGTCGCTGGCCAGCACCGGCAGCTCGACCGGCGCCAGATCCAACGGGCGTTCCCGGTCGAGGCGGGCCAGCAGCAGCAGGTCCTCCACCAGCAGACCCATCCGGGCCGCCTCGTCCTCGATCCGGCGGACCAGCCGGGCCGCTTCCTGCGGCGACGCGGCGGCGGCCCCCTGCCGGTACAGCTCAGCGAAGCCGCGAATGGTGGTCAACGGGGTGCGCAGCTCGTGCGAGGCGTCGGCGACGAACTGGCGCATCCGCTCCTCGGACCGGCGGGCCCGGGTCTCCGAGGACTGGGCCGCGACGGCGGCTTCCCGGGCCGACGCCTCAGCCATCCGGGCCGCCCACTCGGAGCTCGCCCGCGCGGTGAACGCCGCCTCGATCTGGGTCAGCATCGCGTTGAGCGTGCGGGACAGCCGGCCCAGCTCGGTCTGCGGCACGTGCACGCCCGGCTCCGGGTCGGGCACCCGCCGGCTCAGGTCACCGGCGGCGATGGCCGCCGCGGTCTGCTCGATCTCGACCAGCGGCCGCAGGTTGGTCCGTACGATCGCGGCACCGGCCAGTGCCAGCAGCGTCACCACTCCGATGCCGACCAGGATGTCGATCCAGACCAGCCGGCTGACGGCCCGGTCGACGTCGACGAGGCTCTGCCCGACCGCGATGACGTCGCCGGTGGGCAGCGACGCGTAGAGCATCCGCCAGCGTGGGGCGCCGTTGCGGGCGTACACCGTCTTCGGCTCGCCCTGCAGCGCGGCGAAGCCGTCCCAGTCGGCCGGCCAGCGCGGCAGCTCGCCGGTGGCGATCCGGTCGTCGTCGTAGTAGGGCCCGCCGATCGGGCCGTCCTGGTACGAGACGACCACCAGGTAGTTGGTCGGCAGCGGGGCGTCCACCGAAGCTGGCTGGTCCCACACCGGCAGGCGTTGCGCGTTGCTGACCTCCTCGCGCAGCTTCACGACGTAGTCGCGCAGGTCCGTGTCGATCTGGTCGACCAGGTAGCTGCGCAGGAAGAACGCGCTGCTCACGCTGATCACCAGCAGCGCGGTGAGGACCAGGCTGAGCACCGACGTGACCAGCTTGACCCGCAGCGGTACGCCGCGCAGCCAGCCCGTCACCGGGGCGGGCGCCAGCGTCGGCCTGCTCACGCCGCTGGTTTGCGCAGCACGTAGCCGACGCCACGCAGGGTGTGGATGAGCCGGGGCTGGGTGTTGTCGATCTTGCGGCGCAGGTACGAGATGTACGACTCGACGATGTTGTCGTCGCCCCGGAAGTCGTAGTTCCACACGTGGTCGAGGATCTGCGCCTTGGACAGCACCCGGTTGGCGTTGAGCATCAGGTAGCGCAGCAGCTTGAACTCGGTCGGTGACAGCTGCACCCGGTTGCCCGCCCGGTAGACCTCGTGGGTCTCCTCGTCCAGCTCCAGGTCGGCGAAGGTGAGCCGGGAGGAGGTCTGACCGCCGTTGCTGGTACGTCGCAGCACCGCCCGGATCCGGGCGGTCAGCTCCTCCAGCGAGAAGGGCTTGGTGACGTAGTCGTCGCCGCCGAGAGTCAGCCCGCGGATCTTGTCGTCGGTGGCGTCCCGCGCGGTGAGGAAGACCACCGGGGTACGGGTGCCGGCCTCCCGCATCATCCGGATCACCTCGAAGCCGTCCAGGTCGGGCAGCATGACGTCGAGCACCACGAGGTCGGGCCGGCGCTCGCGGGCGGCGTTGAGCGCGGCGCTGCCGCTGGTCGCGGTGGTGACGTCGAATCCGGCGAACCGCAGACTGGCGGAGAGCAGTTCGAGGATGTTCGGGTCGTCCTCGACGACGAGCAGCTTCGCCTCGGTCTGCGATGCGGTCATGACCGCATCATCCCGGATCGGTCTGGGTTCGGCCTGGGGAGCCGCTGACAATCAGCTGAGAGTGAGCTCGATGTCCGGGACGAGTGAGCTCAGCCGACGAGGTCGAGGGCGGAGCGGGTCGGTGCCGGGTCTCGGTCGGCGAGCCGGGCGAGGGCCCGCCGGTGCCGGGACCGGTCCGGCGGCAGCGGTGCACCGGCGTCCAGCGTCACCACCAGATCCCGCAGCCCCAGCACCCGCCGTACCGACGGCCACAACGCCTCGTCCCCGATGAACGCCGCCACGCTGGTCGGCACCGGACCGGCCGGCGCCAGGTCGACCGACCCGGCCGCCGGGGTCGCGGCCGGGCAGGCGAAGTGGTACGTCAGAGTGAGCGGGACGACCGGCACCTCCGCGTCGAGCGCGGCCTGGAACAACGCGGGGCGAAACGGTGCCGGGCGCGGCGCACCCGAACTGCACCGACCGGCGGAGGTGACCCGGCCGGCGGTGCCGCAGGTCGTGGTGGCCTGCGGGAACACCGCGATCTGGTGCCCGGCGCGCAACGCAGCGGCGACGTCAGCGACCGTGCCGGGCAGCGTACGCGGCCGGTCGCGGTCGATGAACAGGGTGCCGCCGACCCGGGCCAGCGCGCCGATCACCGGCCAGCCACGGATCTCGCGCTTGGCCAGCAGCCGGGCCGGGGTGACGGCGAGGATGGCCAGGGTGTCCAGCCACGAGACGTGGTTGGCGGCCAGCAGTGCCGCCCGGACCGGCAGCCGGCCGACGAGCCGCAGCCGGACGCCGAGCGAGCGCAGCAGTCCGCGCGCCCACAGCCGCCCGGCGACCGGACGCAACCGCCGGGTGAGCAGCGGCAGCAGCACCAGCAGGACCAGCCCGGCGGCGAGCATGCCGAGCACGCCGGTCAGCCGGGTCAACCGGGTCAACCGGTTGGCGGCGGGCACGGTGGGCGGGGGCGGCAGGCAGCCGGCCCCACACCCTGATCGGGGTCGCCAGAAGGTGCCGTGCCCGAGCGGTCGCGGTGACCTGGCGAGCGGTCGCGGTGACCTGGCAGGCGATCTCGGTGCCATCACAGCTCCAGGAAGTGACGCAGGTAGCGGGGATCGATCCGGTCCAGCGACAGCAGCACGTACAGGTCGGCGACTGCGAAGTCGGGGTCGTACGCGGGTTCGCCGCACACCCAGGCGCCGAGTCGCAGGTAGCCGCGCAGCAACGGCGGCATGCCGACCCGGCCGGTCCTCGGCAGGACCGGTGCGGGTGACGGTTCGGGTTCGGCGAGCCAGGGACGACGTGGCCGTACCCTCAGCAGCGGCGGGGCCAGGTGCCGGTCCCGGACCGTGCGCCAGACCGCGTGGGCGCTCGCACCGCCGTCGTGCAGCGGCACCGACGCACAGCCGCCCAGCCAACGCAGGTCGCGTTCCCGCAGGTAGCGGGCGATGCCGGCCCAGATCAGGTTGATCACCGCGCCGCCCCGGTGGTCAGGGTGCACGCACGCCCGGCCGGCCTCCACCAGGTGGTCACCGATCAGCCGCAGTGGTCTGGTGTCGAACTCGGTGTCGGCGTACCAACGGCCGAGCCGGGCGGCGCGGTCCGGCGGCAGCAGCCGGTAGGTGCCGACCACGGCACCGGTCCGGTGCCGGACAATCAGGTGGTCACAGTGTTCGTCGAACCCGTCAACGTCCCGGTCGGCGTCCGACCCGCCGGAGCGGGTGTCGCAGCCGGCACCGAACTCGGCGGCGAACACCTGGCGGCGCAGTCGCTGCGCGGCGGCGACCTGATCGGTGTGATCGGCGACCGAGACGACGTACTCGCTGGTCCTGGTTGGGGTAGCGGCGGTCAGCAACACGGCCATGACAACTGTGTAAGGTGCCCCGGAACCGTCGGCGTGTCGGTAGCGGATGGCACCGGTGTCGATCCGGTGAACGGCGGTGTCGATCGAACGGCGGTGGCGGCCGACTGCGAGGATGGTCCGATGCTGATCTCCGCCCGGTTCAACGGCCCGACCGGCTCCGCCAACGGCGGGTACGCGGCCGGCCGGTTCGCCCAGGCGCTGCTGTGCGCCGAGCCGGCCACCGTGGTCGGGGGTCGGCCGGTCCGGGTGACCCTGCGCCGGCCGCCGCCGCTGGACACCGAGCTGCGGGTGGTGCGTACCGCCGACGACACCCTGAGCGTGGAGACCGGCGCCGATCCGGTCACGCTGATCGCCGAGGCCGAGGCGGTCCACGGCTCGATCGGCGGGCTGACCGGCCCGGTTGACGGCTCGGCCAGCCCGGCGGGCGAGCCGCCCGTACCGCCGGTCGACCTGGCCACGGCGGAGGCTGCCAGCTCCCGGTACCCGGGACACGACGCCCATCCGTTCCCGGACTGCTACGTCTGCGGCCCACGGCACCCCGACGGTCTGCGGGTGTTTCCCGGGCCGGCGGGTGACGGACGCACCGCCGCGCCGTTCGTCGTCCCGGACGACCGTACGGTGCCGACGGTCTGGGCCGCGTTGGACTGCCCCGGCGGCTGGACGGTGCTCGCCGCGGGCCGGCCGTACCTGCTGGGCCGGATGACCGCGACGGTGGCCGCACTGCCGGCACCCGGCCAGCGCTGCGTGGTGGTCGGCGAACTGATCGAAACCAGCGGCCGCAAGGCCGAGGTACGCACGACGCTCTACGATGCTGCGGGACAACCGCTGGCGGCGGCCCGGGCGACCTGGATCGCCATCGCCGGACCCGCCGCCGGGTGACGGGGCGGTGTGACGAGAGGAGCCACATGTCGGAGGACGGACGCATCGTCGTCTCCGGGCTGACCAAGCAGTACCGCAATGTCCGCGCGGTCGACGATCTGTCGTTCACGGTGGAGCCGGGGCGGGTGACGGGCTTCCTCGGCCCGAACGGGGCCGGCAAGACGACCACCCTGCGGATGATGCTCAACCTGGTCACGCCGACCAGCGGTCATGCCACCGTGGGTGGGCGACGGTACGCCGACCTGACCGATCCGCTGCGGCACGTCGGCGCGGTGCTGGAGGCGTCCAGCGCGCACAAGGGCCGCTCCGGGATCAACCACCTGCGGGTGATCTGCGCCGCCGCCGGGTTGCCGCTGCGCCGCGCCGAGGAGACGCTCGGCCTGGTCGGGTTGACGCCGGCCGCGAAGCGCAAGTTCAAGGGCTACTCGCTCGGCATGCGGCAGCGGCTGGGGATCGCCGCGGCGATGCTGGGCGACCCGAAGGTGCTGATCCTCGACGAGCCGGCCAACGGGCTGGACCCGGAGGGGATCCGCTGGATGCGGGACCTGCTCAAGTCGTTCGCGGCGCAGGGCCGTACGGTGCTCGTCTCCAGCCACCTGCTGGCCGAGATGCAGCTGCTCGCCGACGACGTGGTGATCATCGCGGCCGGTCGGCTGGTCCGGCACGGCCCGGTCGGCGAGGTGATGGCCTCGATGTCCGGTGCCCCGACGATCCGGGTCCGCACCCCGCAGGGCGAGAAGCTGACAGCGGCGTTGAGCCGGGCCGAGGCGACGGTGCAGACCGCGCCGGACGGCACGCTGCTGGTCGTCGGGGCGGACGCGCCGACAGTCGGCCGGACCGCCCTGGCCGAGGGCGTCGAGCTGCATGAGCTGACCACCGAACGACCCGACCTGGAACGGGTCTTCCTGGACCTGACCAGCGCGAAGGCGGCCATCCGATGAACCTGGTACGCAGCGAGCTGCTCAAGATCACCACCACCGCCACCTGGTGGGTCTTCGGCCTGATCTACCTGCCGTTGTGGGCGGTCACTCTGCTGGTGAACTACGTGCAGACCAGCGTGCTGTCCGACCCGGAGCGGTTCGGCCCGACGACGCCGGAGAACGACGAGGTGCTCAGCGCCGTCAGCGAGGCGCCGGCGCTGGCAGCCAACCTCTACACCAACGGCCAGTTCTTCGGGCTGCTGGTCGTGATGCTGCTCGGCGTGATCGTGGTGACCAACGAGTACTTCCACCAGACCGCGACCACGACCTTCCTGACCAGCCCACGACGTACCGAGGTGGTGCTGGCGAAGCTGGCCGCCGCGTCGCTGCTCGGCTTCGTCTTCTGGCTGATCACCACGGTGGTCAACCTGATCGCCGGTGCGCTGGTGCTGGCCACGTTCGACATCGGTGCACAGTTCGGCTCGGGCGCGGTCTGGGAGGCGGTCGGGCTCAACGGCCTGGCCTACCTGCTGTGGGCGATCTTCGGGGTCGGCTTCGGGGTGCTGATCCGCAGTCAGCTCGGGGCCACCGTCTCGGCGATCCTGCTCTATTTGGGTGGCTACCTCGGCACAGCGATCATCCTTGCCACACTGGCGTCCCGGTTCGGCGACTGGGTCAGCGACCTGCAGTGGTTGGTGCCCTCGATCGCGTCGCAGTTGATGGTCGCCGGCACCGACCTGCCGGACAGCCCACCCCGGTGGACCGGCGCGCTGATCCTGATCGGCTACGCGCTGTTGACCGGCATCGTCGGTACGGTGATCACCCGCCGTCGGGACATCTCCTGACCGGTCGGGCCTACCACCACTGACCTGCCATTCCGGCCGGTACGGCAACCGCCGTGCCGGCCGGTACGGCTGGGGCAACCGTTGTGAAAAGTGACACGAGCCGCATGCGACAATGCCGCCCGTCGGCGTACGGCGTAGCCTGGTAGCCGTCCCGACCAGCGCCCCGACCCTGGTGGCGTCCCCCGCGTGACAAATCCGACCGCGTGAAAGAGGCGATTACCGGCCGTGTCGACCCAGCAGACTTCGCAGGACAATCCGCTGGCGGGCTTCGGCCCGAACGAGTGGATCGTCGATGAGATGTACCAGAAGTATCTCACCGATCCCGCCAGCGTAGATCCGGCTTGGCACGACTTCTTCGCCGACTACAGCCACGAGCAGGTCGCCTCGCCCACCGAGGCGGCCGCCGCGACGGCGACCACGGCGGCAGCCCGGGCCGGCACCGACGCGCCGGCCGCGCGGACCGCTCAGCAGACCGGGGCGCCCGCGCCGGGGCGCGGGACCACCCGCCGGGCGGCCGAGCCCACCACCACGGCAAAGAGCAGCCCCACCCGGGCGACCGCGCCGGCCGGCAAGGCTGCACCAGCCGGCAAGACGGCACCGGCCGGCAAGACGGCACCGGCCGGCAAGACGGCACCGGCCAAGCCGGCCGCCGGTCAGGAGGGCACGGGCAAGACCACCGCCGGCAGGTCGACCGGCAGCCAGCCCGCCGCGACCAGAACGGCGGGCAAGGCACCAGCCGACAAGACAGCAGCCGACAACGGTTCGGCGGCCGGTGGCAGTCGGCAGACGCCGCTGCGCGGGGTCGCCGCCCGGATCGTGCAGAACATGGACGCGTCGCTGGCTGTGCCGACCGCGACCAGCGTGCGCGCGGTCCCGGCCAAGCTGCTGGTCGACAACCGCATCGTGATCAACAACCACCTGGCCCGGGGCCGTGGCGGCAAGGTCAGCTTCACCCACCTGATCGGATACGCCATGGTCCGGGCGCTGGTCGAGCACCCGGAGATGAACAACTCGTTCGCCGAGATCGACGGCAAGCCGAACATGGTCGCGCCGGAGCACGTCAACCTCGGCATCGCCATCGACCTGGCCAAGCCGGACGGCTCCCGGACCCTGGTGGTGCCGTCGATCAAGGCGTGCGAGCAGATGGACTTCCGGCAGTTCTGGCAGGCGTACGAGGACGTGGTCCGCCGCGCCCGCCGAGGCGAGCTGACCATGGACGACTACAACGGCACCACGATCTCGCTGACCAACCCGGGCGGCATCGGCACCGTGCACTCCCAGCCCCGGCTGATGACCGGGCAGGGGGCGATCATCGGTGTCGGCGCAATGGAGTACCCGGCCCCGTACGCCGGGATGTCCGAAGAGACCCTCGCCGACCTGGCGGTCAGCAAGGTCATCACGCTGACCAGCACCTACGACCACCGGATCATCCAGGGTGCGCAGTCCGGCGAGTTCCTCAAGACCATGCACGAGCTGATCCTCGGCGAGCACGGCTTCTACGACCAGCTCTTCACCGCGCTGCGGATCCCGTACGAGCCGGTGCGCTGGGTACGCGACGTGGCGGTCAGCTCCGAGGGACAGATCAACAAGACCGCCCGGGTCAACGAGCTGATCCACGCGTACCGGGTGCGCGGGCACCTGATGGCTGACACCGACCCGCTCGAGTTCAAGATCCGTAAGCACCCGGACCTGGACGTGCTGCAGCACGGCCTGACCCTGTGGGACCTGGACCGCACCTTCCCGGTGGACGGCTTCGCCGGCCAGCAGCGGATGAAGCTGCGGCAGATCCTCGGCGTGCTGCGCGACTCCTACTGCCGCCGGGTCGGCATCGAGTACATGCACATCCAGGACCCGGAGGAGCGCCGCTGGATCCAGGAACGGATCGAGCGCGGCTACGAGAAACTTGACGCCGCCGAGCAGAAGCACATCCTCAACCGGCTCAACGCAGCCGAGGCGTTCGAGACCTTCCTGCAGACCAAGTACGTCGGGCAGAAGCGCTTTTCACTGGAGGGCGGCGAGTCACTGATCCCGCTGCTCGACGAGGTCCTGCAGTCATCGGCCCGGGCCGACCTCGACGAAGTGGTCATCGGCATGGCCCACCGGGGCCGGCTCAACGTGCTCGCCAACATCGTCGGCAAGCCGTACGAGAAGATCTTCTCTGAGTTCGAGGGGCACCTCGACCCGAAGTCCACTCAGGGCTCCGGGGACGTCAAGTACCACCTCGGTCAGGTCGGCAAGTTCACCACCCCGGACGGCGAGCACGGCATCACCGTGTCGGTGACCGCCAATCCTTCGCACCTGGAGGCGGTCGACCCGGTGCTGGAGGGCATCGTCCGGGCCAAGCAGGACCGGATCGACCTCAAGTTGGAGGGCTACACCGTGCTGCCGCTGCTGGTACACGGTGACGCCGCGTTCGCCGGGCAGGGCGTGGTCGCCGAGACGCTCAACCTGTCGCAGCTGCGCGGCTACCGGACCGGCGGCTCAGTGCACGTGGTGGTCAACAACCAGGTCGGTTTCACCACCGCACCGGAGCACAGCCGGTCCTCGCTCTACTCCACCGACGTGGCCCGGATGATCCAGGCGCCGATCTTCCACGTCAACGGCGACGATCCGGAGGCGGTCGTCCGGGTCGCCCGGCTCGCTTTCGAGTACCGTCAGGCGTTCAACAAGGACGTGGTGATCGACCTGGTCTGCTACCGGCGACGCGGGCACAACGAGGGCGACGACCCGTCGATGACCAACCCGCTGATGTACGCGATCATCGACTCCAAGCGCAGCGTCCGCAAGCTCTACACCGAGGAGCTGATCGGCCGGGGTGACATCACCATCACCGACGCCGAGGAGCTGCTGCGCGACTACCAAACCCAACTGGAGCAGGTGTTCAAGGCGACCCGGGACGCCGCCACCTCGGCGACCAGCCGGTTGCCCGGCCGCCAGCCGGAGCCGGAGCCGCAGGTGGCGACCGCAGTGGACGCCGCCGCCGTGCAGGCGGTCGGCGACGCGCACGTGGACCTGCCGGAGGGCTTCACCCCGCACAAGCGCATCCAGCAGCTGCTGGAACGGCGGGCGAAGATGTCGGTCTCCGGCGACATCGACTGGGGCTTCAGCGAGATCGTCGCGTTCGGCACGCTGCTCGCCGACGGGGTCACCGTCCGGCTCGCCGGGCAGGACTCCCGCCGGGGCACCTTCGTGCAGCGGCACGCCTCGGTGGTCGACGCCCACACCGGCCGCGACTACCTGCCGCTGGCCAGCCTGGTCACCGACGAGTCGCGGTTCTTCGTACACGACTCATTGCTCAGCGAGTACGCGGCGATGGGCTTCGAGTACGGCTACTCGGTGGAGAACCCGGAAGCGCTGGTGCTCTGGGAGGCGCAGTTCGGCGACTTCGTCAACGGCGCCCAGTCGATCGTCGACGAGTTCGTCTCCTCGGGCGAGGTCAAGTGGGGGCAGCGGTCGGCGCTGACCCTGCTGCTGCCGCACGGCCACGAAGGGCAGGGTCCGGACCACACGTCCGGGCGTCCGGAGCGTTACCTGCAGATGTGCGCCGAGGACAACATGCGCATCGCGATCCCGACCACCCCGGCGAACTACTTCCACCTGCTGCGCCGGCAGGCCCTGTCGCCGAAGCGCAAACCGCTGGTGGTGTTCACCCCCAAGTCGCTGCTGCGGCACAAGCTGTGCGTCTCCCCCGTCGCCGATTTCACCTCCGGCACCTTCCAGCCGGTGCTGCCGGACCCGGTAGCCGACGGCCGGCCGGCAGCGGTCAAGCGGGTGCTGCTGTGCACCGGCAAGATCTACTACGACCTGCTGCAGGCCCGCGTCGAGCGGCACGCGGTCGCCGGCGGCAACGGTCAGCTCGACACCGACACCGCAATCATTCGGATGGAGCAGCTGTACCCGCTGCCGGTGGAGCAGGTCCGCGCGGCGCTGGCCGGCTACCCGAACGCCGAGGACTTCGCCTGGGTCCAGGAGGAGCCGGCCAACCAGGGCGCCTGGTCGTTCGTCGCGCTCAACCTGCTGGAGCACCTCGACGGCGTACGGCTGCGGCGGATCTCCCGGCCGGCGGCGGCGGCACCGTCCGTCGGTTCGACGAAGCTGCACGACGCCGAGCAGTCCGCGCTGATCGACGCCGCGCTGCCGCGACGCTGACCGGGAGGGACACGTGTACTTCACCGACCGGGGCATCGAGGAGCTGGCGCAGCGCCGCGGCGAGGAGGAGGTCGCCATCTCCTGGCTCGCCGAACGGCTGCGTGACTTCGTCGACCTGCACCCGGAGTTCGAGACCCCGGTGGAGCGGTTCGCCACCTGGCTGGCCCGGCTCGACGACGAGGACGACTGAGCCAGGCGTTGACGCCGGACCCACCCGGGCCGGGACCAAGGTCACCAGACTCCGGCCGCCTCCGCCTTGTACGTTGGGGCGGTGGCGCGAAGTGTCTACCTAGCCGGTCTCGGCCCCGGTGGCGGCAAGTCCACCGTCGCCCTCGGCCTGGCCGAGCTGCTGTCCCGCCGGGTCGAGCGGATCGGGGTGTTCCGGCCGCTGGTCGTCGGTGCCGGCCCGGACGCGACCCTGACGCTGCTGCGTGAGCGCTACCGGATCGACCTGCCCGACGATCAGCTGTACGGGGTCAGCTACGCCGAGGCGGCCGGGCTGGTCGCCGACGGTCGGCGGGAGGAGCTGATCTCGCGGATTGTCGACCGGTACCGCGAACTGGAGCGGCGCTGCCCGGCGGTGCTGGTGGTCGGCAGCGATTTCGACGACACCGGTGACAACGGCGGTCTCCCCCGCGAGCTGGCGTTCAACGCCCGGCTGGCCACCGAGTTCGGCAGTGTGGTGGTGGCTCTCGTCGACGGGATCCACCGGGACAGCGCCGAGGTCGCCGGCGCGGCCCGCAGCGCGTACCACTCGTTGACCGAACTCGGCGCGACGGTGCTGGCCGTCATCGCGAACCGGGTCGACGCCGGGGTGGTGACCCCGACGCTGCCGGTGCCGGTCTACGCCATCCCGGAGATCCCGGCGGTCTCCGCGCCGACCGTCGCCGAGGTCGCCGGAGCCCTCGACGCCACCGTGCTGGCCGGCGACGACGCCGCGTTGGCCCGCGACGTGCTGGACTTCGTGGTCGGCGCGGCACACGTTCCGGTGCTGCTGGACCATCTCGTCGACGGCGCGTTGGTGATCACCCCCGGCGACCGGGCGGACCTGCTGGTCGCGGTCAGCGCGGCGCACGCCGCCGGGCTGGTCTCGCTGGCCGGGGTGGCGCTGACGCTGGGGGAACGACCGGATCCGCGGGCGATGCGTCTGGTGGAGCGGCTCGGCACCAACCTGGCGGTGCTGTCCGCACCGGCGGACAGCTTCCACGCGGTGGCCACCGCCGGACGCATCTCCGGCCGGCCCAGCACCGCGAACCCCCGCAAGGTGGAAGCCGCACTCGGCGCCTTCGAATCCAGCGTGGACACGGCCGAGCTGGCCCGCCGGCTGGACGTGACCCGGTCGGCCCGGGTGACCCCGATGATGTTCGAGTACGCGCTGATCGACCGGGCCCGGGCCGACCGCCGCCGGCTGGTGCTGCCGGAGGGCACCGACGAACGGATCCTGCGGGCAACCGAGATCCTGCTCCGACGCGGCGTCGCCGACCTGACCCTGCTCGGCGACGCCGACGACATCGGCCGCCGGGCCCGCGAGCTGGGCGTGCAGATCGACGGCGCGCGGCTGGTCGACCCGACGGTCAGCCCGTGGCGCGACGACTTCGCGTCCCGATACGCCGAGCTGCGCCGGCACAAGGGCGTCACCTGGGAGCTCGCCCACGACGTGATGGGTGACGTCAACTACTTCGGCACGATGATGGTGCACACCGGGCACGCCGACGGCATGGTCTCCGGGGCCACCCACACCACCGCCGCGACGATCCGCCCCGCCTTCGAGATCATCAAAACGCTGCCGGACGTGTCGGTCGCGTCCAGCGTGTTCTTCATGCTGCTCGCCGACCGGGTACTGGTGTACGGCGACTGTGCGGTCAACCCGGACCCGGACGCCGAGCAGCTGGCCGACATCGCGGTCAGCTCGGCGCAGACCGCCGCCCGGTTCGGTATCGAGCCGCGGGTCGCGATGCTGTCCTACTCCACCGGGACCTCCGGCAGCGGCGACGACGTCCGCAAGGTCGCGGCCGCCACCGACCTGGTCCGCAAGCGGTGCCCGGACCTGCTGGTCGAGGGTCCGATCCAGTACGACGCGGCGATCGATCCGACGGTCGCCGCCACCAAGCTGCCCGGCAGCGACGTCGCCGGGCGGGCCACCGTCTTCGTCTTCCCCGACCTGAACACCGGCAACAACACCTACAAGGCGGTCCAGCGCTCGGCCGGCGCGGTCGCCGTCGGACCGGTCATGCAGGGTCTGCGCCGACCGGTCAACGACCTGTCCCGGGGAGCCACCGTGCCCGATATCGTCAACACCGTGGCGATCACCGCGATCCAGGCGGCCGCGCAGTGAGCGACGCGGCCCGGATCCTGGTGCTCAACTGCGGCTCATCGTCGCTGAAGTACCAGCTCTTCGACGGCGACCGGGTGGTCGACAAGGGCACCGTCGAACGGATCGGCGAGCCCGGCGGCGGGCCGGCCGACCACGCGGCCGCGCTGCGGCTGATGGCCGAACGGGTCGACCTGGCCGGGCTCGGCGCGGTCGGGCACCGGGTGGTGCACGGCGGTGTCCGGTTCGCCGAACCGACCCTGATCACCGACGGGGTGGTCACCGAGATCGAACGGCTGGTGCCGCTCGCCCCGCTGCACAACCCGGCCAATCTGACCGGGATCGCCCAGGCCCGCCGGCTGCTGCCGGGCGTACCGCAGGTCGCGGTCTTCGACACCGCCTTCCACCGCACCCTGCCGCCGGAGCAGGCCAGCTACGCGATCGACGTCGACACCGCGCAGCGGTACGGCATCCGCCGGTACGGGTTCCACGGCACCTCGCACGCGTACGTGTCCCGACGGACTGCCGCGCTGCTCGGCCGGGCGCCGGCCGACGTCGACGTGATCACCCTGCACCTGGGCAACGGGGCCAGCGTCTGCGCGGTGGCCGGCGGGCGCAGCGTGGCGACCTCGATGGGGCTGTCACCGTTGGAGGGCCTGGTGATGGGTACCCGCAGCGGTGACCTCGACCCGGCGGTGGTGTTCCACCTGGAGCGGGTGGCCGGCTGGTCGACCGCCGACGTCGACCGGCTGCTCAACCAGCGCAGCGGCCTGGTCGGGCTGACCGGGGCCGGCGACATGCGCGAGGTGCTGCGCCGCCGCGCCGACGGGGATCCGGCGGCCCGGCTCGCCTTCGACATCTACTGTGCCCGGATCCGGTTCTACGTCGGCGGATACCACGCGCTGCTCGGTCGGGTCGACGCGATCGTCTTCACCGCCGGGGTCGGCGAGAACGCCGCCCCGGTGCGCGCGGCGTCGCTGGCCGGGCTCGACCGGCTCGGTGTTCAGGTCGACGCGCGGCGCAACGACGAGGGCCGAGGCGAGCGGATGATCTCCCCGGACGGCACACCGGTGCAGGTGTGGGTGGTCCCCACCGACGAGGAGTACGAGATCGCCAGTCAGACGCGGGCGGTGCTGACCGCCGGCTGATCCTGGTCGCCGGGGCCGGAAAGGATCAGAGCACCAGCCAGAGGGCGATCGCGACCACGATCACCACCGCCACCGCGACACCAATGATCAGCGGCAGCCGGGATGGCTGGTCGGCGACCGGCGACGGCGAGGTCTGGAAGGCCCGGAACGCCTCGGTGTTGCCGCTCGGATCGACGTACTCGTCAGACATGACGAAGACCCTAGCGAAGTCGACTGGACGCTGCCACGACCGGCCGGCGCGAGCCGGTGGTCGACCCGACGGATGCCGGTGGTCGACCCGACGGATGCCGGTAACAATCGTCCAATGCGTGACTTCCGTCCGGCGGTAGCCGGCCTGCTCACCGTCGGTCTGCTCACCACCTCGCTGGCCGGATGCGGCACCGCCGCCGCACCCGGCCCGGTGGCCGACGCCCCGACTGCGACGCAGACCGCCCCGGCGGCCGGCCAGCCCGACCCGACGTCCGCGCAGCCCGACCAGCGACCCGGCCGATCGGCACCGACGCGACGGCTCGACGTCGGCACCCGCACCCTCGATCTCAGCCGCGGTGACCGGCCGCTGCCGGTCACCGTCTGGTACCCGGTCGGCGGAGACGGCCCGTACCCGGTCGTGCTGTTCAGCCACGGCCTCGGCGGCAGGCCGGCCGACTACCGTACGGTGCTGTCCGAGTGGGCGGCGGCCGGGTTCGTCGTCGCCGCCCCGACCTACCCGTTCACCAGTCAGGGCGGCTCCGGCGGCAACGCACTGGACGTGCTCAACCAGCCGGCGGACGCGTCGCACGTACTGGACGAGCTGCTGGCGCTCGACGGCCGCGACGGTGACGAGTTCGCCGGCCGGCTCGACGTCGACTGGGTCGCCGCCGCCGGGCATTCAGCCGGCGGGATCACCACCGTCGGGTTGTTCACCGCCGCCCGGGACGACCGGCTGGACGCCGGCGTGGTGCTGGCCGGCAGCGCGCTCGGCGTCGGTACGGCGTTCAGCGGTGCCGCCGCACCGCAGCTGTTCATCCACGGCGAACTGGACGAGGTGGTGTCGTACGCGTCGGGCAAGGCGGCGTACGACCGGGTGCCGTGGCCGAAGGCGATGCTGAGCCTGCCCGACGGCGACCACGGTCAGTCGCTGCTGCGGCCCGGCAACCCGGCGTACGACGTGGTACTCGGCACCAGCACCGACTTCCTGCGGTGGACGCTGTACGGCGACGACGTCGCTCGGCGGCGGCTGGCCGACGACCCGCCGGCCGGGGTCGCCGTCTTCGACAACCAGCTCTGACCCGGCCCGTTGGTGACGCGGCTCGTCAACGCCGGTGGTCGAGCACCAGTTTGCCGAACGTGCGGCCGGTGTGCAGCCGGGTGAAGGCGTCGCGTACCTCGCTGAAGCCGTAGTCGGTGTCGACGACCGGCCGGATGCCCCGCTGCGCACACAGCGCCAGCAGGTCCCGCAGCTCGTCGGGGGTGCCCATCGAGGTGCCGAGGAGCTCCAGCTGCATGGCGAACACCCGGCGCAGGTCGACGGCGGGCAGATGACCGCTGGTGGCACCGGACACGACGATCCGGGCACCGGGCGCGGCGGACTTCATCGAATGGTCGAAGGTGGCCGCACCGACGGTCTCGATCACCACGTCGACCCGTTCCGGTAGTCGGCTGCCCGGCGCCAGGGCGGTGGCGCCGAGCGCGGCGACCCGGTCCCGCTTGCTCTCGTCCCGGCTGGTCGCGTAGACCCGCTTGCCCAGCGCGACGGCGAGCACCACGGCCGCCGTCGCCACCCCGCCGCCCGCTCCCTGGACCAGCACCGACTCGGCTTGGTCGGCCCGCCCCCGGGTGGTCAGCATCCGGTACGCGGTCAGCCAGGCGGTGGGCAGGCACGCCGCCTCGGTGAAGGTCAGCCCGGCTGGTTTCGGGATCAGGTTCGACCGGGGCACCGCTACCCGGTCGGCGAACGTGCCCGGGTAGCGCTCGGACAGGATCGACATGCCGCGCGGGTCCGCCGGGTCGGGCACCACCGGGTGGACGACGACCTCGTTGCCGGCGTCGTCGACGCCGGCGGCGTCACAGCCGAGGATCATCGGTAACCGGTCGGCGGGCAGTCCGACACCGCGCAGCGACCACAGGTCGTGGTGGTTGAGTGAGCTGGCGCGGACCTCGACCACCGTCCAGTCCGGGGCGGGCAGGTCCGGTTCGGGCAGATCGCCGACGCGCAGCGCGGCGAGCGGGTCGTCGGCGTCGACCGTCGAGGCGAAGACAGCTCGCATGCACCGCACGCTAGCAGCTAGCTACGTGAGCGCGGCAGCGTCAACGCAGCAGGAGCAGCGCGGCGAGTACGGCGAGTGTCACCCCGGCGATCAGGAACGCCACGACCAGCTGGTGTGTGGCGGTCGGGCCGGCCGGGGCAGCCGCGGCCGGCTCGGCCGGCAGGTCCGCCAGAATGGATGCCAGTTCGCCGTGCGTCCGGGCGCACAGGGCCCGTTCCACCCGGTCGGCGTGCTCATCGAGGCTCAGCCGACCGGCTGAGGTGTGCCGCTCGAGGCAGCGTACGACCCGCTCCCGGTCCTCGTCCGAGGCGCGCAGGTCGGGGCGGTCCATCCGACCAGCCTAGGCGGCCCACGTCCGGGGCCGTCGCGGAGTCGGCTGAGGGGTCGGCTGAGCTGGGACTTCGGGAGAACACAGGCCCCATCGGTGACGGAGCGCACCGATATACGCACGCATCGTCACCGGTGGGGGCGGGGGCGGCACAGCGCCCGGCCAGCATGAATCTCGTCTACATCTGGATCATGCTCTTCGGTTTCGTCGGCACTCAACTCGCCTGGACGCTACGGCCCTTCTTCGGCGACGCGGGCAGCCCGTTCGCCGTGTTCCGCGAGATCGACGGCACCTTCTACGCCGATCTCGTACGCACCATCGGCCGGCTGCTCGGCGGCTGACCAGTTCGTTCGTCGGCCCAGCCGCTCGGTCGACGCCGTCGACACCGGGCACGACCGGTCCGGTGTCGACGGCGGGCGACGCCGGTGCCCGGGGTCAGCGACGGGCGACGCCGTCGCGGCGGGCGGCGGCGGCGACCGCTGCGGCGACCGCCGGCGCGACCCGGGGGTCGAGTGCCGACGGCACGAACGCCTCCGGTTGCAGCAGGTCGGCGACGACGCCGGCGATCGCGTCGGCGGCGGCCACCTTCATCCCCTCGGTGACCCGGGTGGCACCGGCGTCCAGGGCTCCCCGGAACACGCCGGGGAACGCCAGCACGTTGTTGATCTGGTTGGGGAAGTCGCTGCGGCCGGTGGCCACCAGGGCGGCGTACCGGTGGGCGATCTCGGGGTGGACCTCCGGAGTCGGGTTGGCCAGCGCGAAGATGATCCCGCCGGGTGCCATGCCGGCGACCGCCGATTCGTCGATCTGCCCGCCGGAGAGGCCGATCAGCACGTCGGCGCCGACCAGCGCGTCGGCGATGCCACCGGCACACGCGGCGGTCATCGCGGCCAGCTCGGCCTTGACCCCGGTGAGGTCCGCCCGGTCGGAGTGGATGATGCCGCGCGAGTCGCAGACCACGGTCTTCGCGGGATCGACGCCGCCGGCGATCAGCATCCGGGTCACCGCGACGCCGGCCGCGCCGGCGCCGCTGACCACCACCCGCAGGTCGCCGAGCTTGCGGTCCAGCAGGGCGACCGCGTTGCGCAGGGCCGCCAGCACCACGATCGCGGTGCCGTGCTGATCGTCGTGGAAGACCGGGATCGGCAGCGCCTCGTCGAGGCGTCGCTCGATCTCGAAGCAGCGTGGCGCGCTGATGTCCTCCAGGTTGATCCCGCCGAACGACGGTGCCAGTGCGGTGACGGTCGCCACGATCGCGTCGATGTCCCGGGTGTCCAGGCAGATCGGCACCGCATCGACGTCGCCGAACTGCTTGAACAGAACCGCCTTGCCCTCCATGACGGGCATCGCGGCGCGTGGGCCGATGTCGCCGAGACCGAGCACCGCGGTGCCGTCGGTGATCACCGCGACGGTGTGCGACACCCAGGTGTAGTCGTCGACCAGGGTCGGATCGGCCGCGATCGCCTCACACACCCGGGCCACCCCCGGTGTGTACGCGAGTGAGAGGTCGTCCCGGTCGGCCAGCGCGACGGTGGGCGTGATCGCCATCTTGCCGCCCCGATGCAGGTCGAAGACCGGGTCAGAGATTGCCACAGTAGACATGGTGACTCCAGAGCCGTTGAGCGTGATAGATCGCCGCCGGCTCGGCGCGAGGTCAGCGTTGACCGGCGAGGCGCTGCGGGGGTCACCCGGATTCCGTGTCGAGCATAGTGTCACACAGCGCGGTTTCCTGCGAAGTGGTTCACCGCAGTCGGTGACCCGGGCTCACCCGGCGCGGCCGTGGCCAGTAGCGGCACAGCACCCGGCCACGCACGTCGGCCACCCCGAAGGCGCGGGAGTCGTCGGTGACCAGATCGTTGTCCCCGCGCAGCCACCAGCCGCCGGACTCGGCCCGTACCACTCGTTTGACCACCAGCAGTCCGGGACGGGACCGGAAGGTGGCGACCACCACGTCCCCGGGGCGGACCGACCGCCCGCCCCGGCGGACCAGCAACGCGTCGCCGTGCCGCAAGGTGGGTGCCATAGACGGGCCGTGCACGAGCACGGCGAACAGCGGCGAAAGCACTTGCACCTCCCACCCGGTCAGCGAGGCCGATGCGCGATAGGGTCGGCAGGGAGGATCATCCTCCAGCTTACGCGTGCCGGCGATCGTGCCGCCGGCCAACACACGGAGGGTCCTGATGCGACTTCTACGCATGTTTACTCCGCGCACGGTGGTCAGCGCCCACTGCGACCTGCCCTGTGGCGTCTACGACCCGGCGCAGGCCCGGATCGAGGCCGAATCCATCAAGGCGATCGCGGAGAAGTACCAGGCGAACACCGACCCGGAGTTCCGCACCCGGGCGCTGATCATCAAGGAGCAACGCTCCGAGCTGGTCAAGCACCACCTGTGGGTGCTCTGGACCGACTACTTCAAGGCGCCGCACTTCGAGAAGTACCCGCAGCTGCACCAGCTGTTCAACGAGGCGACCAAGCTCGCCGGTGGCGGCGGCGGGACCAAGGCGTCGGTCGACCCGGCCAAGGCGGACGAGCTGCTGGTCAAGATCGACGAGATTGCGAAGATCTTCTGGGAGACCAAGCAGGCGTGATCCGTCGGTCCGGCCGGTGCGCGACGCGCACCGGCCGGCCGGGGCCGCCGGGCGCAGGTCGCCCTGCCACGGCCGTGGCAGGTGTCAGCTGCCGCACACCACCCGCCCGGCTCGGTCGGACAACGAATCACTCCGGATGACACCGCAGGGATAGACGTCAACCGGTAGAGTCCACGCGGGGGTATCCGGGATGAGTTCGCTGGTCACACAATCCGAGCCGACCGTCGACGATGACGTGGTGCTGCTCACCGTGCCTGCCGACGGCGGCTACCTGAGCGTGCTGCGTACCGCGACGGCCGGGCTGGCCGCACGCCTGCACTTCGCGCTGGACGAGATCGAGGATCTACGGATCGCGGTCGACGAGGCCTGCGCCATGCTGCTCGCCGTCGCCGCCCGCAACGCGGACCTGCAGTGCCGGTTCTCGGTGACCGACGACGCGCTGACCGTCGAGGTCGCCGTCGCGACGGTACGCGGTGCCCGACTGCCACCGGACTCCTCCTTCGCCTGGAAGGTGCTCCGGGCGCTGACCACGTCGGCGTCGGCGACCGCCAGCAGCGGCCAGGCCAGCATCAGGCTGCTCACCCGCCGGTTCGGCCAGCACTGACCGACCGGTGGGCCCACCCCGACCGGCAGCCGGTCGGTCACTCCAGCCCAAAGGCTCGGGTCGTCGGCGGGGCCACCAGCAGCACCGTCACCGACAGACCGAGGGCGATCAGCGGTACGCCGAGCCAGACCAGGCCGCCGACGATCATGTAGTAGCCGACCGGTAGCAGCATCAACTGCGCGACGATCGCCGGTGCCCGGGCCGCGCTACGGCGGCGGGCCACCGCACGGGCCAGCACCGCGAGCAGCGCCGCACCTCCGACGGCGAACCCGGTGACGATCAGCGCCGAGGCGAGATCGGTCGCGGTGCTGGTGAAATCCTGGTACGCGAGGTAGCCGGCGACCAGCCCGACGGCCACGGCTTCTCCGGCCAGCAACCGCACAGCCCACCGCAACGTCACCGGAGTGGGCTGTGCGTCGATGGTCACGGCGTCACGATACCCGCGCCGGCTCGCGATAAAGTGCCGCCCATGCGGGCCCTCTTGGTGGTCAATCCGAAGGCCACCACCACCAGCGAGCGCACCCGGGACGTGATCGTCCGGGCGTTGCGCAGCGAAGTCGACCTGTCGGTGGCGTCCACCCACCGGCGCGGGCATGCCGTCGCACTGGCCAGGGCGGCCGCTGAGGACGGCTTCGACGTGGTGGTCACGCTGGGCGGCGACGGCACCGTGAACGAGGCCGTCAACGGCCTGATGACGTCCACTCCGGCGATGGAGACGCTGCCGGGTGCGGCAGCGGACCGGCTGCCGGCGCTGGCGGTGGTGCCGCTCGGCTCGACGAACGTCTTCGCCCGCGCGGTGGGGCTGCCGCCGCAGTGGCCGGAGGCGACGAGCGTACTGCTGGAGGGTCTGCGGACCGGGCGGTTCCGTACCGTCGGGCTGGGCCGCGCCGACGGCCGGTACTTCACCTTCTGCGCCGGGCTGGGGTTGGACGCGGCGGTGATCCGGCAGGTCGAGCGGGCCCGACTGCGCGGGCGCCGGTCCACCGTCGGCCTCTACCTGCGGTCGATGGTCAGCGAGTTCTTCATCGGAATGGACCGGCGGCATCCGGCGATCCGGTTGGAGCGGGCCGGTGAGCCGGTGGCGACGGAACTCGCCACCGTCGTGGTGCAGAACACCGCGCCGTGGACCTTCATCGGTGAGCGGGCGATCAATCCGAATCCGGAGGCGTCCTTCGATCTCGGCCTGGACGTGATGGCGCTTCGCCAATTGCATGTGCCGAGCACCACCCGCACTTTGGCCCAGGTCGCCGCCAGCCGACCGGATCCGCGCGGCCGCCAACTCGTCCGACTGCACGATTTGTCCGAATTTACGCTATCCGCAACACAGCCGCAGGCCTTCCAACTCGACGGAGATTATCTCGGAGAGCGGCTCAAAGTCCGTTTCGCGGCGGTCCGAGAGGCCTTGCGAGTAGTCTTCTGACACTCTCCGTAACAGAGCTTCGACTGCGGAGCGTGACCAGAGGCACGGAAGACACGTGGCCGAAATGCCTGCACTGCGGCGCGGAACGTACTACATTGATTCTTGACTGTCGCACTCCGGGTGTCGGTGAGCGTCAGAAAACGGACAAATAGGTCGTGACGTTGCTCACCCGATTGGACTTTTTCTGAGCGCTGCTCTTGACATCGCAGGGGTTCGTGAAAGTATTCACAAGCGGACCGATTCACCCGGGACGTTGCCTGGATGCGCTCGCCACGCGGCAGCTAGGAGCAACGTTCCACAGGCTTACGCCTGCTCACGCGCTGCCGATCCGACGGATGCAATCCGTTGTGGCCGACTGCGCGGGCGCATAAAGAAAGACCGGAGCATTTACCGCCACCGATCCAGAATGAGGAGTGTTGCCGCCATGGACTGGCGTCACCATGCTGTCTGCCGCGACGAGGACCCGGAGCTGTTCTTCCCGATCGGGACGTCCGGCCCCGCGATCCTGCAGGTCGAGCAGGCCAAGGCTGTCTGCCGGCGCTGCTCCGTGACCGACCAGTGCCTGCAGTGGGCGCTGGAGTCCGGACAGGACGCTGGCGTCTGGGGCGGGATGAGCGAAGAGGAGCGGCGCGCCGTCAAGCGTCGCGGCGGACTGCGCGTCCTGCGCGCTCAAACTGCCTGACCCACCCGACCACCACCAAGCGACGTCCGTACGGCGCCCCGGAGCTGTCTCCGGGGCGCCGTCGTACCTGGCACCCCGGCGGCTCCGAGCCGGCAACCGCCACGGTACGCGGCACCCACTCAGACCGGCACCGGCGCGGCCGCCCAGTCGACCCGCCGCAGCACCAGCCGGGCCAGCTCCGGTGCGCCGGCCAGCGGTGCCGCCGCACAGACCGCGCCAGCCTGCCGGGCCGACGCCATCGCCGTGTCATAGAGCAGGCCGGGTGCCAGGAAGTACGCGGCCACCGCGACGCGCCGGGCACCCGCCGCACGCAGGGTCTCGACCGCCGCCCCCGCAGTCGGCGGTGCCGCCGAGGCGAAGCCTTCGACACACGGCACCCCGACCTCGGTGCCGAACGCCGTCGCGGCCACCGCCACCGTCTCCCGGGCTGGAGCCGACCGGGTGCCGGCGGCGGCCAGCACCACGGCGTCCCAGCCGGTGCCGGCCTCGGCGAGTCGCCGCCGCAGCCCGGCAGTCAACAGCGGGTCCACCGCGTCGGAACCGACCGACGGGCCGAGCACCCGGGTCGTCGTCACCGGCATCCGCAGCCCGTCGCGGTACGCAGCCCGCACCACCTCGGGAATGTCCACCCGGCCGTGGAACGCCTCGGTCAGCAGCAGCGGCACCACCGTCGCCCCCGGATAGCCGGCAGTCTGCAGGTCGGCCAGCACCGCCCCGGGACGCGGTCCGGCGTGGTCCAGGTACGCGGCCCGGACGTCGACCCCCGGCCGGGCCGCAGCGACCGCCCGGACCAGCGCCCGCGTTGCCGTCGCCGCCTGCAGGTCCCGGCTGCCGTGCGCCACCAGCACGATCGGCCCGGTCATCCGTGCAGGCCGCACTCGGTCTTCTCGAACATCGCCCAGCGGCCGGCCCGCGGGTCCTCGCCGGCGGTGGTACGCCGGGTGCACGGCCAGCAGCCGATCGAGGTGTACCCCTGCTTGAACAGCTCGTTGACCGGGATGTTCCACCGGGACACGTAGGCGTCCACATCCGCCTGGGTCCACGCCGCGATCGGATTCACCTTGACCCGGCCGCGTCGGGCGTCGAACCCGACCACCGGGGTGTTCGCCCTGGTAGGCGACTCGTCACGGCGCAGCCCGGCGGCCCAGGCGTCGTAGTCGCCGAGCGCCCGCTCCAGCGGCTCGACCTTGCGCAGCGCGCAGCACTCGTCCGGTGACCGGTTGAACAGCCGGGGACCGAACTCGCCGTCCTGCTGGCCGACGGTCATCCGGGGCCGGATCGACCGCAGGTTCACCGGCATGGTCGCGGCCACCTGGTCACGGACCCGCAGCGTCTCCGGAAAATGCAGCCCGGTGTCGAGGAACACCACGTCGACGCCGGGTGCCACCCGGGAGACCAGATGCGCCAGCACCCCGTCCGCCATCGAACTGGTCACGCAGAACCGGTCACCGAAGGTCCGCACCGCCCACCGGGCGATCTCCTCGGCCGGGGCATCCTCCAGCTCCCGGCCGGCGCGGTCGGCAAGGGCCTGCAGCTCGGCCGGGCTGCGTCGGGTCGGCTGCTGGTCGGCGGCCGGGCCGAGCCGGATCAGGTTCAGGTCGGCGGCGAGCACCGGGCTCATCGGGACACCCCCTTGCGGGCCAGCAGTCCGGTGAACTTGACGGTGAAGACCCGGGCGCAGTCGTGGCACTCCCAGGCGGTGTGCGCGTCGGCGTGCGGGCGGAGGTTCTCCTCCCCGCAGTACGGGCAGTAGAGCGGTGCCGCGCGTGTCTCGGTGCTCACCGCACCTCACCTCGCTCGTTCATCGCAACTCCTCCTCATCGGCCCGGACGACCCAGCTGGCGAACCGCTCGCCGTCGGTACGACCGGCCAGGTAGCGGTGGACCACGCGTTCGACGTACTCGGGCAGCTCGTCGGCGGTGGTCTTGAGACCCCGTACCTTGCGCCCGAAGCCGGCGGTCTGCCCCTGGGCCATGCCCAGGCCCCCGCCGAGATGGATCTGGTAACCCTCGACCTGCTGGCCGTCCGGCCCGACGACCAGCTGGCCCTTGAGCCCGATGTCGGCAACCTGGGTACGGGCGCAGGCGTTCGGGCAGCCGTTGATGTGGATCGAGATGTCGGCGTCCTCAGCGAGACCGGCCGAGGCCAGCCGCTGCTCCAGGTGAGCCACCAGCTCCTCGCCACGCCGCTTGGTCTCGACGATGGCCAGCTTGCAGAACTCGATCCCGGTGCAGGCCATCGTGCCGCGCCGCCAGGTGGACGGCCGGGCCTCCAGGCCGATCGTGCGCATCCCGGTGACCAGCGACTCGACCCGGTCCGGCGCGATGTCGAGCACCAGCAGTTTCTGGTACGGGGTGAGCCGTACCCGGTCCGAGCCGTGCTCGGCGGCCAGGTCGGCCAGGGCGGCGAGCTGGCCGCCGGAGACCCGCCCGACCACCGGGGCGACTCCGACGTAGCGGCGGCCGTCGGCCTGGGGGTGCACCCCGATGTGGTCCAGCGGCTTGGCCGGCAGCTCCGGAGCCGGCCCGTCCAGCAGGGTCCGGCCGAGGTACTCCTTTTCCAGTACCTCGCGGAACTTCTCGGTGCCCCAGTCGGCGACCAGGAACTTCAGCCGGGCGCGGTGACGCAGCCGGCGGTAGCCGTAGTCGCGGAAGATGCCGACCACGCCGGCCCACACGTCGGGCACCTCGGCCAGCGGCACCCAGACGCCGAGCCGCTGGGCGATCATCGGGTTGGTGGACAGCCCACCGCCGACCCACAGGTCGAACCCAGGGCCGTGGTCGGGGTGGTCGACGCCGACGAACGAGATGTCGTTGACCTCGTACGGTGTGTCGGCCAGCCAGGAGATCGAGGACTTGAACTTGCGGGGCAGGTTGGAGAACTCCTTGCTGCCCACGTACCGGCGGACGATCTCGTCGATCGCCGGGGTGGGGTCGATCTTCTCGGCGGCGGCGACGCCGGCGACCGGGCTGCCGAGCACGATCCGGGGGCAGTCGCCGCACGCCTCGGTGGTCTCCAGCCCGACGTCCTCCAGGGCCTTCCAGATCGCCGGCATGTCCTCGACCCTGATCCAGTGCAGCTGGATGTTCTGCCGGTCGGTGACGTCGGCGGTGCCCCGGGCGTACCGCTGCGAAATGTCGGCGATGGTGCGCAACTGGGCCAGGTTCAGCTGGCCGCCGTCGATGCGCACCCGGAGCATGAAGTACTCGTCCTCCAGCTCGTGCGGCTCCAGCACGGCGGTGCGCCCGCCGTCGATGCCCGCCTTGCGCTGGGTGTACAGGCCCCACCAGCGGAACCGGCCGCGCAGGTCGGCCGGGTCGATCGAGGCGAAGCCCCGGTGGGCGTAGATGTTCTCGATCCGGGCCCGGACGTTGAGCGGATCGTCGTCCTTCTTGGTCCGCTCGTTGGGGTTGAGCGGCTCGCGGTGCCCGAGCGCCCACTGTCCCTCGCCACGCCGGCGGCCGGGTCGGGTCGGGGTGCTGCTGCGCGCCATCGCGGCGTCCTCCGTGTCTGCGGGTCGATCTCGGTGGGCGGCACGGGCACCTGCGCCGTCATCGACGACGGGGCCAGAAGGAAGGCCGGCGCGGAATGCCGCCCGGAACACAAAAAGGTCGGGCGTGCCTCAGTTAGCCGGACAGATGGCGCTGCGGACGCGACCGTAATCGACGTGGCGGCGGGCCACGAAGCGGCGCTCAACGGCAGCGGTCATGGCACGAATGTTGCCACATCCGTACCGGTCAGACCAGCGCACCGTAGCCGACGTCCCACATGACGGGCGGGCTGTGGGCCGGCTCACCTGCGGCCGGCGGGGTCAGGGAGTCACCTGCGGGCCAGCGGGACCACCAGCACCGCCTCGGTGCCGCCGCCCGCCCGGTTGCGCAGCTCGATGGTGCCGCGCAGCTCGCCGGTGGCCAGGGCCCGCACGATCTGCAGGCCGAGCCGGCCGCCCGCGGTCGCGTCGAACTCCGCCGGCAGTCCCTGGCCGTTGTCGACCACCGTCACGTGCAACTGCTTGCGGAACCGGTGCACCGTCACCACCACCTCGGCGGCCGGCTGCGACGCTCCGCCGCCCTCGCCGGCCGGCGGGAAGCCGTGCTCGACCGCGTTGAGCAGCAGCTCGTTGAGCACCATCACCAGCGAGGTGGCGATCTCCGCCGGCAGTACGCCGAACGTGCCCTCCCTGCGCATGACCACCTCGACCTCGGTGGCGGCCACTTCGGTGGCGGCGCTGGCCACCCGGTCCAGGATGCCGTCGAACTCGACCGCCTCGTCGCTGGACATGGCGAGGGTCTCGTGCACCAGGGCGATCGACGCGACCCGGCGTACCGACTCCTCCAGAGCCGCCCGCGCCGCCGGCTGCTCCACCCGACGTGCCTGCAGCCGCAGCAGCGCCGCCACCGTCTGCAGGTTGTTCTTCACCCGGTGGTGGATCTCCCGGATGGTGGCGTCCTTGGTGATCAGCGCTCGGTCCCGACGACGTACCTCGGTGATGTCGCGGACCAGCACCAACGCACCGATCGGCACACCGGCCGGCATCAACGGCAGCGCCCGGGTGAGCATGGTGGCGCCACGGGCCTCGATCTCCTTGCGGGCCGGCGCCTCGCCGCGCAGCGCGGCCAGGATCCGGTTGGCTGCGTCGGTGCCCTCCAGCGGGTCGTCGGCGAGCCGGTGGCACAGCGCGGCGAGGTCCTCACCCACCAGGTGTGCGGAGAAGCCGAGCCGGCGAAACGCCGACTGGGCGTTCGGGCTGGCGTACGTGGTCTTGCCGCTGGCGTCCAGCCGGATCAGCCCGTCACCGACCCGGGGCGCCGAGGTGGTCTCGCCCGGGTGCCGGGCTGGCGGGAAGGTGCCGTCGGCGACCATCTGGGCGAGGTCGTCGGCGGTGGTCAGGTAGTTCAGTTCGAGCTGGCTGGGGGTGCGGGCGGTGGACAGGTTGGTGTCCCGGCCGACCACCGCGATCACCCGCCCGGCCTCCCCGACGGTCGGGCGCATCCGGACCGGCATCGCCTCGTGCCGGGCCGGCGTGTTGCCGTACCAGACGGGGTCGCCCTCGCGCCAGATCCGACCCTGGTCGTACGCGATGGTCAGGTGCGCCACCTCCGGGCCGTCCACCGTCCGCCCGACCTGGTCGTCCTGGTACGCGGTCGGCGCCGTGGTGGGCCGGACCTGGGCCACGCACAGGAACGAGCTGTCGGCGTCGACCGGCACCCAGAGCAGCAGGTCGGCGAAGGACAGGTCGGAGAGCAGCTGCCACTCCCCGGCGAGCCGGTGCAGGTGGTCGATGTCGACCGGCCCGAGGGAGGTGTGCTCCTCGACGAGATCACGCAGCGTGGACACCCTCGTAGCCTGCCATGCGGCGGCGGGGCGGGCACAGCCGTCACCGGGTGGAGGTGACCTTGGCCAGCCCACGGGGCGCGTCCGGGTCCTCGCCCCGGGCCAGCGCGAGGGCCAGGGCCAGCTGCTGCGCGGGCAGGATGTCCAGCAGCGGCGCGTACCGCTCGTCGACGTCGGGCACCCCGATCACCGCGGCCGGACCGGTCACCGCAGCCGGACCGGTCGGGCCGGTCCCGATGGCGCCGGCCCCGGCCCCGATGGCGAGTACGTCGGCCCGCCGCTCACCGAGCCGGCGCAGCACGTCGCGCATGGCGGTGCCGCCGGGCCCGGAGCCGACCACGGCGAGCACCGGCACGTCGGGGTCGGTCATCGCCAGCGGGCCGTGCAGCAGGTCGGCTCCGGAGAAGGCGAGCGCCGGCAGGTACGACGTCTCCATCAGTTTCAGGGCGGTCTCCCGCGCGGTCGGGTAGCCGTACCCGCGCCCGGTGGTGACCAGCCGGGCGGCGAACCGGTAGCGCGGGGCCAGCTCGGCGGCAGTGGGATCGGCCAGCACCCGGTCGGCGAGCGCGGGCAGGGCGTCGAGGGCAGCCCGCTGGTCGGGCGGCAGCACCCCGTCGCCGGCCCGAATCCCCTCGACCAGCATCAGCAGGGCGAGCAGCTCGGCGGTGTACGTCTTGGTGGCGGCGACCGCCCGCTCGTGGCCGGCGGCGATGTCGACAGTGAGCTCGGCGGCGGCGGCCAGCGGCGATTCGGGGGTGTTGGTCACCGCCACGGTCAGCGCGCCCTGCTCCCGGGCCACCGCCAGCACCTCGGCGAGGTCCGGTGAGCCGCCGCTCTGGCTGACCCCGACGACGAGCGCGTCCCGCAGGTCGGGGCGGGCGCCGAAGAGGGTCACGGCGCTCGGTGAGGCCAGCCCGGCGGGCAGCCCGAGCCTGATTTCGCTCAGGTACGCGGCGTACAGCGCGGCGTGGTCGGAGGTGCCCCGGGCGGTGAACACCACGTGGCGTGGGCGGCGGCCGGCGATCGCCGCCGCCACCTCGGCGATCGGCTCGGCGTACGCCGGCTGCAGCAGCCGGGCGTAGCCGGCCGGCTGTTCGGCGATGTCAGCGGCCATCCCGGCGCCGGGGCGGGCGGCACCTGCCCCGTCAGCTGCCCGGTCAGCCGTCCCGGTCTGGTCCGCCACCGGCTTCCGCTGCGTCACGACGCCTCCCTGTCTGCGCGATTCAGCTCGAGCGGTGATCATTCTTGCACTTTTCGGCTGGCTTACGCAATGAAGCGAGCAGCAATGCGCAGGGGTACGACGTTTGGCGCTTCGTGCCCTAGGCTGCCGGAGCCAGGGGGGACGATCGGCTACGAGGATCGGAAGAACGTGTCCGAGGGATTGCACGACCCGCGGCTGGCCGCCGAGGGCGAGCTGGCACTGGCCCGGATGGCACTCGACGAGGGTGACTACCGGCACGCCGCCGACCACGTCGCCGGTGCGATCACACACGCGCCGACCCTGCCCGAGGTGCACGAGATGCTCACCCGGCTGGCCACGCGCACCGGCGGCGGGCTCGACCTGTTCCCGCTGGACGAGCAGGTCTTCATCGGCGCCGTGGTGGCCCGGGCGCATCTGCTGGCCGCCGCCGGCCGGGCCGGCGAAGGGCTCGAACTGCTGGCCGCCGCGACCGGGCACGCGCCGACCGTGGACTGGGCCGGGGTGCCCTGGGTGGGTGCCGAGGACCTGCCGGCCCGGCTCGACCCGGACCAGATCGCCATCGTGCTGATGCAGATCTGCGCCAGCGTGCCCGACCCGGTCCCCACCGCCGACCGGCCGCCACTACTGCCGTATCTGCGGCTCGCCGGGCACGCCACCGCCGCACACCCGGACCACGGCCTGCTGCTCGGCGCCAGTTCGGCGCTGGCCCGCCGGCTCGGGGAGATCACCACCGCGCTGGACTGGGCGACCCAAGGGGTCCGCGCCGAGCCGTCCAAGCTGGCCGAGGTGTGGCTCGGGTACGCGTACCGCAGCGCCGGGCGCACCGGCGCGGCGATCGCCGCCCTCCGCCGGGCGAGCGCCCACGACCCGGACGACCTGTCCATCTACGCCGACATCGCCGGCACCCTCGCCGACGTGGGGCGCCTCGACGAGGCAATCGACTGGATCGAGCGGGCGCTGGCCCGCAACCCCACCTTCGACTGCGCGGTGCACACCGCGTACCGGCTGCGCTACCGGCGGGACGGTGACCTGCGCCACCTGATCGCCCTGGCGGACTTCCAGCGGGACCACCCGGACGACTCGCACGAACACCACGACCTGGCCGAGTGCTGTCACGACCGGCCCTGGCTGGCCCGGCTGCCGGCGGCCGGTGGTCCGGTGGTCGCCACTCTCGAACGGGCGCTCACCCGTGGCCTGGTGCCGAGCCGGCTGTCGCTGCGCCAGCCGGAGCCGCCCAGCGCGATGCGGCTGCTCGGCACGGCCCTGCCCGGACTACCGGTCACCGTGGAGCGGACTCCGACACCGGATCCCCGTCAGCCACGCCGCACTTCGGTACGGCAGCTCTGGCGCTACGCCGGCTGGCAGGCCGACCCGGCGCTGGACCACCCGTCGCCGCAGGCGTGCGAGCGGATCCGGCAGATCGCCCAGCCTGTCTGGCACCACCCGCCGGCGGCGTACGACAGCGCGGTGATCCTGGCCACCCTCGACGCGGACGACCTGCTCGGCCTGCTGGTGCACCCACCGCCGCCAGCGGATCCCGCCGGCACCGACCCGGCCGGCTGGCTGCGGTGCGTGCAGGTGTGGGCCTGCCTGGGCATGCTGCACCACCGCACCGACGAACCCTGGCCCGACTCGACCCGGCGCCGGGTGCTCGTCGACGTGGCCTGGGGTGTCGAGGACTGGGCCGCCGAGGCCGCGCTGTTCGCCCTGGTCACCGCCGCCTGGGTGGATCCGGCGGTACGCCCGGACGTGGCCCGGGTGGTGGCGGAGCGGCTCGCCGACGCGGTGGAGGTCGCCGGGCACCGAACCGTGCCGATCCTTTGGTCGTTGGCCCACCTGGCCCTGGCGACCCCGGAGCTGGACCCGGACACCGCCAGCACGGCACGCCGGATCGCCGGCCGGTCAGCGCGGGTCCCGCGCCAGCGCCGGCCCGGTCTGATCCGTCGGCTGCTGGGCCGAGCCTGATCCCCCGTCGACCGGTCCGCAAGAACCTATTCGATGACCGCGATCAGGTCGCCTTCCTGGACCACGTCGCCCTCGTCGACGGCGAGCTTCTGCACCACCCCGTCGGACTCGGCGACCACCGGGATCTCCATCTTCATCGACTCCAGTATCACCAGGGTGTCGCCGTCGGAAACGGTGTCGCCGGCGGCGGCCACCACCTTCCAGACGTTGGCCACCATCTCGGCCCGGATCTCTTCGGCCATCGGCCGGCCCTCCTCCGTACGCCCGGCTCGCCGGGCGGCCCCGTCCCTCGCGCCGGCCCATCGGCCGGCCCGTCCCGTAACCACCGGCCCGTCCCGCATGTGCCGGTTGCGCGACATCCGAAAGGTATCCGATGACGTGCCCGTCGCGCATGCCGCTCGTCGGACCCGCCTAGCATCAACGGGTCAGCTCCCGGTCTACGGGAGACACCGTCCGACGGGAGGACAGATGGCCAAGAAGGCCCGTAAGAAGAAGGCACGTAAGAAGAGCGCCGCCAACCACGGCAAGCGCCCCAACTCCTGATGCCGTGGGTCGCCGGTCGGGCCACCCGGCCGGCGGCCCGCAGCAGGGTCAGTCCGGCAGGTACTCCCGCGAGTCCGCGTCGAAGACGAACTCGCTGAGCTTGGCGCGCAGCCGGTCCCGCAGCTCGGCCGGTGCCGTCTCGTTGCCACAGCAACGCGCGACGAGCGCCTTGACCTCCTGCTCGATGCCGTACTCCCGCAGGCACGGGGAGCACTCGTCGAGATGGTGCCGGATGAGTTCCCGCCGCTCCTCGGCACACTCCAGGTCCAGGTAGAGGTAGACCTCGGCGAGTACCTGACGGCAGTCCTGGTCGAACGAGTCACCGCCTTGCACGATCGTCACACCTCCTGGCCGGCCGCGGCGGGCTTGGTCGAGCGGACCCGGTTGAGGCCGCGATCGGTGGCGTAGCGCTCCAGCATCCCGCGCAGATTGCGCCGCCCGCGGTGCAACCGGGACATGACCGTCCCGATCGGAGTCCCCATGATGTCCGCGATCTCCTTGTAGGAGAAGCCTTCGACGTCGGCAAGGTAGACGGCGAGCCGGAAATCCTCCGGCAGTTGCTGCAGGGCCTGCTTGATGTCGCTGTCCGGCAACCGCTCCAGCGCCTCGGTCTCGGCCGATTTCAGTCCGCTGGAGGTGTGCGACTCGGCGGCGGCGAGCTGCCAGTCGGTGATCTCCTCAGTCGGCGCCTGCACCGGCTGGCGCTGCCGCCGACGGTAGGAGTTGATGTACGTGTTCGTCAGGATGCGGTAGAGCCAGGCCTTGAGGTTGGTGCCCTCCTCGAACTGGTGGAAGGCGGAGAACGCCTTCAGGTACGTCTCCTGCACCAGGTCCTCGGCGTCGGCCGGGTTGCGGGTCATCCGCAGCCCGGCCGCGTACAACTGATCGACGAAGGGTAACGCGTCACGCTCGAACCGCGCGCGCCGCTCGTCTGTCCGCTCTGATCGGGTCAACCGCTCGTCCCCCCTCGACTGTCCCGCCGAGGATACGCGCAAAGGCTGGCCGGCCGTCGCGGTTCGACCAGGTGTGCCCGTACTCACCGGTTGTGTGGCAGGCTGACCCGTCCAACGCGGGGCGGGCTCACCGACCCGCCGCGCGGCTGACGCCGGCCGGACCGGTCCGAGGGGTCGGGACGGCCCCGGCGCGGCAAGCCCTTCCAGGGTCCGAAATTCGGGTGACCATTCGAAGGCGTCCCGCAGTCGACGGCCACCGTCGGGCTGGCCCGCGGGCTGCGTCGCGCCGCGTATGTGGATGCGCACCGGTTCTCCACCCCTTCATCGAGACTTAGCTCCCGGGGTAGTAACGCGGGCCGGGTGGTAGCGCATTCCAACCCGTCCCGGCCCCGGAACCCGGTGACGGGCTCCGGAACCGGGAAGGGCCTGGGAGTTCCCGCGGCGGTGTCGCCACCGCGGCGCTCCGGACGCCGGCTCGGCGTCGCGGACACCCGATGCAACGACGGGTACCGGGCACCGGACACGGCCCGGCCGTGCGGTCACCGGCCCGCCCAGCCGTGCCGGACCAGCCAGTCGACCACCACGTCGGCCGTGCCGGCCGGGTCGACCCGCAGATCGTGCCGTTCACCCGGCCGGACCACCACGTCTCGGCCAGCCGCCGGGTCCGGCACCCCGAACGGGTCGCGGTCGCCGTTCACCACCAGGGTCGGCCGACCGGTGTCGAGCTCGTCCGCCCGGGTCCGCTCCGGACGACCGGGCGGATGCAGCGGGAAGGCGAGGGCGACGACCGCGTCGGCGTGCACCGCCGCAGCCGTACGACAGGCCACCCGCGCCCCGCTGGACCGTCCGCCGACGATCAGCGGTGGCGCGGGGGTGAGCCCGGCGACCACCTCGGTGACCACGGCACGCCAGGCCTCGTCCAGGTGGTGGGCCGGCGCGGGAGCCCGCCGACCGGCGACCCGGTACGGCTGGGTCACCAGGGCCACCGCAACCGCTGCCCGGGACGCCGCTGAGCGCACTGCGGACAGGTCGGCGGCGGTCACGTCGCCGCCGGCACCGTGCCCGAGCACCAGCAGACCAGCCGGGGGCACCGGCGGGACCGTCAGGTCGACCCAGGCGGTCCCGCGCGGCGTCGGCACCGACCGCCGGTCGACGCTCGGGCCCACGGTTGCGCCCGGGTCGGCCGGCTCGCCCCGGCCCACCGGCCCGCCCGGGTCCACCGCCTCCGGCTGGTCCGGGTGGCTTCGCTTCACCGGACCATTGTGCCGTGGTCGCCGGGCGTACCCGCCTGGCAACGCCCCAATCAGCTCAGCGGCACCAGGGTGAGCAACCGGTCGCGGACCGGTGGGCCGGCTTCGTCGACCGGACCGGGATCCGGACCACCGGAGTCCCGCCAGGCCACCTGCATCGCCCGGCGTTCCCGTGGGGTCGTCGCCCCCCAGACGCCGTGGCTGTCCCCGGCGTCGAGCGCCCAGGCCAGGCACGGCCCCTGGACCGGACAGGTACGGCAGAGCGCGACTGCCGCGTCGGCCGGTTCGCTCGGCGCGGGAAAGAACGTCTCCGGGTCGACGCTCTGACAGACCCCATGAGTCCGCCAGGCCTCGTCGAGGCGGCGTTCCGCCATCGCTGTGAGCAGCCTGGGGTCGCGGCGCGCGGCAGCGACCTCGTGTGGACGGGGCATTCGCGCCCGTGTCATTACCCACCTCCCCCGTGGGAACTTAGACATTGATCAACATCGTTCATCTGCGGCGAATCGGAATCCACTCTCGGCGCTGGTTTCTATCGCACTTCGGCAGGCGCAGACAAGGGCCTGCATCGATTCTGGGGAAAATACGTCTGGCGATTCGGTCCCAACACTGGCAAACCTCCACCTGCGTAGTCGGCCGATCACCGAACGCGGGACCCTGGTGTCGCCGCCGCGTGTGGGAGCGGTACCATCCGCAGGGTCAGAAGAGCTCCGGCTGCGCCGTCGGACCAGCCGGCCCCGACCCGCCCCCCGGAGCGACCCGTTGCACCAGTTCAGCGCCGTTGTTGCGGACGTTGCCGACCGCTGTGCCCACCGGCCGAATCTCGATGAGGTCCAGGTAATTGTCATCCGGCGCAGCCAACAGGGCGGTGCCGTCCACGTCCGGATCGAGCCATTCGGCCCAGCGGTCCTCCGGCAGCAACAGCGGCATTCGATCATGAACCTCGGCGAACGGCCCGACCGCCGCAGTGGTAATCACACTGCTCGTGATCATTGGCTCGGCCCGGCCCCATACCGACCAGAGACCGGCGAACGCCAGTACCCGGCTGTCGACCGGGGTCATGAAGTACGGCTGCCCGCCGCCGCGCCGGGCACCGGGCGGGCGTACCCACTCGTACCAGCCGTCGGCCGGCACCAGGCAGCGACGGCGGGCGAACGACGGCGCGAACGCCCTACTGGTCGCGACCGTCTCCGACCGCGCGTTGATCATCCGCGCGCCGATCCGGGGGTCGGCCGCCCACGGCGGTACCAGGCCCCACCGGGCAACGCTCACCACCCGGCGGGCGGCCGCCGGATCGGCGCGCGGCTGCGGCTGGCCGGCCCGGTCGCCCCGGGACAACCGCACGATGGGCACCGGATCGGTGGGTGCCGCGTTGTAGTCGGCCGCCAGCGGGCCGCCCGTGTCGTCCAGCGCCTCGAACAACGCGGAGAGATCCGCCGCGCTGCGCGTGGTCGCGTACCGCCCACACATGGTGCCCAGGCTAGTTGGTCGGCCCGGCGGGGTTGGCACACTGTACGGGTGCCTGAACTGAGCAGCGTCCCGCTGCACCAACCGTGGACCGCACCCCGCGCCGCCGGTCCGGTCCGGTCCACCCTCCGACTGCCCGGCTCGAAGTCGATGACCGCCCGCGCCCTGGTGCTGAGTGCGCTCGGCACCACCCCCGGCGGCGTCGTCCGCCCGCTCCGGGCCCGGGACACCACGCTGATGGCCGCCGGCCTGGCCGCGATGGGGACCGGGATCGACACCGGCTCCGCGCAGCGCTGGCCGGTCGTCCCGGCCGCACTGCATGGCCCGACGCACGTCGACGTCGGCCTTGCCGGCACCATCATGCGGTTCCTTCCGGCGGTGGCCGGGCTGGCCGACGGCCCGGTCACCTTCGACGGCGACCCGCAGGCCCGGGCCCGCCCGCTCGGCCCGCTGCTCGACGGTCTGCGCCACCTCGGGCTGCGCATCGACGCCGCACCGACCAGCGGCCTGCCGATCACCGTGCACGGCACCGGGCAGGTCGCCGGCGGCGAGGTCGACGTCGACGCCTCGAAGTCCAGCCAGTTCGTCTCCGGGCTGCTGCTGGCCGCGCCCCGGTTCACCGGCGGGGTGCTGGTCCGGCACACCGGAGCGGTGCTGCCGTCCGCCCCGCACATCCGGATGACCGTCGAAATGCTGCGCGCCGCCGGCGCGGTGGTGGACGACTCGGTGCCACAGACCTGGCGGGTCGAGCCGGGCGAACTGCGCGGGCGGGACTGGCCGATCGAGCCCGACCTGTCCGGCGCGCTGCCCTTCTTCGCCGCCGCGCTGGTCACCGGCGGCACGGTCACGCTGGCCGACTGGCCGGCGCAGAGCGCCCAGCCGGTAGGCCTGCTGATCGAGCTGATCGAGCAGCTCGGCGGCTCGGTCACGGTCGACGCCGACGGGCTGACCGTACGGGGCACCGGCACGGTGCACGGCGTCACCGTCGACCTGCGCCAGGTCAGCGAGTTCACCCCGGTGATCGCCGCACTCGCCGCACTCGCCGACGCGCCGTCGCGGCTGACCGGCGTCGCCCACATCCGTGGACACGAGACCGACCGGCTGGCCGCGCTCGCCGCCGAGTTGACCGGGCTCGGTGCCGCGGTGACCGAGCTGCCCGACGGGCTGGAGATCGCCCCCGAACCGCTGCACGGCGCGGTGTTCCGCACCTACGACGACCACCGGATGGCGCACGCCGCCGCCGTGCTCGGGCTGGCGGTGCCGGGCGTCGAGTTGACCGACGTCGCGTGCACGGCCAAGACGCTGCCGGAATTTCCGGCACTATGGTCGGCGGTGGCGGCAGGAAACTGACCGCGACGGGAAGGAGCCGATCCTGGCCGGCAGGCGCAGGGAGTACGACGAGGACGACGTGCGGGTACGACCCCGCCGGTCGTCCCGGCCGCGTACCCGCACCCGCCCGGCGCACGACGACGCGGTCGACGGTTTCGTGGTCACGGTCGACCGGGGCCGCTACGGCTGCGTGCTCACCGGCCCGCCGGCCACCCAGCCGGTCGCCGGCCCGCCTCCAGTGGTGACCGCGATGCGGGCCCGGGAACTCGGCCGGCGCGCGGTGGTGGTGGGCGACCGGGTCGCGCTGGTGGGCGACGTCTCGGGTGACGCCGGCAGTCTCGCCCGGATCGTCCGGATCGACGAACGGGCCTCGGTGCTGCGCCGTACCGCCGACGACGACGAGAGCACGCCGGAAGGTCGGCTGGAACGGGTGGTCGTCGCCAACGCCGACCAACTGGTGATCGTCAGCGCGTTGGCCGACCCGCCGCCCCGGACCGGGTTCATCGACCGTTGCCTGGTCGCCGCATACGACGCCGGGATCGACCCACTGCTCTGCCTGACCAAGGCAGACCTGGCCGACCCGGCGCCGGTTGTCGACTACTACCGGGACCTCGACCTGGAGTACGTGCTGTGCCGACCCGGCGGTGACCTGACCGACCTGCGGCGCCGCCTGGCCGGTCGGCTCTCGGTGCTGGTCGGGCACTCCGGGGTCGGCAAGAGCACGCTGGTCAACCGGCTCGTGCCGGAGGCGTTGCGAGCGGTCGGCACGGTCAGTGCGATCGGCCGGGGACGGCACACCTCGTCCAGCGCGGTCGCCCTGCGGCTGCCGTACTCCGGCGTGTCGCCCGACGGTGCCGACACGCCGGCCGACGATGCCGATGTGGGTACTCGGGCCGACGCGCGGGTCGTCCCGGCCGGCGATCCCGGATGGATCGTCGACACGCCCGGCGTACGCAGTTTCGGGCTGGCCCACGTGTCGGCCGAGAGCCTGCTGCACGGCTTCGCCGACCTGGTCGAGGGGAGCCTCGATTGCCCGCCGAACTGCGAGCACACCGGCGACGCCGACCGGTGCCGGCTGGGCGGCTGGGTGGCGGCCGGCAACGCCGATCCGCGCCGGCTGGCGTCGTACCGACGGCTGCTGGACTCGCGGTCCGGGGACACCGAGACGGGCCGTACCGCGACCCGCGAGTGAGCCGGCCGAACCTTGCGCGGTAGGACATCCGACCATTGCGGTGAGTAATCAGATACCTTTCCCGCCATGGCCCGGTACGCCGACGATCTCTCCCTAGCCCATCTGCTCGCCGACACCGCGGACTCGATGTCGATGGCCCGTTTCCGGGCGCTCGACCTGCGGGTCGAAGCGAAGCCGGATCTCACGCCGGTCTCCGACGCGGACACCGCCGTGGAGAAGGCGCTACGCGCCACCCTGGCCCGGACCAGACCCCGCGACGGGGTGCTGGGCGAGGAGTTCGGCGCGTCGGTCGCGGCGGCGGGACCCGGCAACCGGCAGTGGGTGATCGATCCGATCGACGGCACCAAGAACTTCATCCGGGGCGTACCGGTGTGGGCCACGCTGATCGCCCTGATGGAAGGGGATCAGCCGGTGGTCGGCCTGGTCTCGGCACCGGCGCTGGGCCGACGCTGGTGGGCCGCAGTCGGTCACGGAGCGTACGCAGGACGACACACAGCCGCCGCGACCGCGATCCGGGTCTCCGGGATCCGCCGCCTCGCCGACGCCAGCTTCTGCTACTCCTCGCTGACCAGTTGGGAGGAGTCCGGGCGACTACCGGCCATGCTGGACATCATGCGGTCGGTGTGGCGCAGCCGGGCCTACGGAGACTTCTACGGCTACATGCTGGTCGCCGAGGGCGCGGTGGACGCGATGGTCGAACCGGAGCTGTCGCTGTGGGACCTGGCAGCGTTGATTCCCATCGTCACCGAGGCGGGTGGCACCTTCACCGATCTGACCGGCCGGGCTGGCCCGGCCGGCGGCAGCGCCGTGGCCAGCAACGGCAGGCTGCACTCCGACCTGCTGCACCGGCTCAGCTGACCGCAGCCGGTCTCAGATGGAGCGAATCGAGCGACCGTCTATCCTCGCCGGGTGACGTCGACCGGTTGGTGTTTTCTCGCGGCGATGATCGCCACGTACGGCGTCGCACACCTCTTCCAGGCGGTGGCCGCCGCCCGCACCACGGTCCGCCGCTGCTTCGACCCCGGTCTGCTGCTGCGACTCGCCCGGCAGCCGGTGTACCTGATCGGCCTCGGCTGCCAGTGCCTCGCCTTCGTGCTGGCCTTCCTCGCCCGGCGGGACCTGCCACTGTTCCTGGTCCAGGCGAGCGTGGCCGCCGCGCTCGGCGTGACCGCCCTGCTCGGGGTGCTGACCATGGGCTGGCGGCTGCCAGCCGCCGAGGTGGTCCTGCTGGTGCTGCTGCTGGTCGGAGTCACCGCGCTGGTCGTCGCCGCCCGACCCGCGTCGGCGCACCCGCTCGGCCCCCGCGCGGTGGCCGTCATCGCCCTAGCCGGCCTGCTGATCTCCGCTCTCGGTGCCGGGGCCGCCCGGCTGGACGGCCCGGCCGCAGCCGTCCTGCTCGGACTGCTCGCCGGGTTCGCTTTCTCCGCCGCCGCGGTCGCCTCCCGGCCGCTCGCCGGCACCGCCAGCTACCGGGACCTGGTCACCGAACCACTGCTCTACCTGCTGATCGTGCACTCAGCCATCGGTCAGTGGCTGATCGGCCTGGCGATGCAGCGCGGTTCGGTCACCGCCGCCATCGCGGCGATGGACGCGGCGGGCGCGGTCCCGGCCGCCATCGTCGGCCTGCTGCTGCTCAACGACAAGATCTGGCCCGGACGCGAGTGGCTGGCCGCGGTCGGTTTCCTGATCACGCTGGCCGCCGTGCTCGGTCTGACCCGGTACGCGACGACCCAGCACGCGCCCGAGACCACGCGGCCGGCCTGGGCCGGCAGCCCGGGCCAGGCAGACCGGACCGACAGCACAGGTCAGCCGGCCCGGATCGGCGTGGCGGCGGCCTCCGCCGGTGCGGTCGCCTCGATCCCCGCCAGATCGATCTCCACATCGACCGGCTCGACCGAATCGCCGTCGGGCAACTGCCCGGAGACGACGCCGCTCGACCCCGCCGGCACCGGGCCGCCGTGGCGCAACCCGAGCACCCGCTGGTAGAGCCGTTCGATGGCGGCGGCGGTCCGGTCCCAGCCGTACCGGCACCGGACCCGGTCGACCGCCGCGTGCCCGTACGCGAACCGCTCGGCCTCATCGGCGAGCAGCCGCCGCAGCGCGACGCCGAGCGCCCGGACGTCGCCAGGCGGCACCAGCCGACCGGTCACCGCGTCCACCACGCAATCGGCCACCCCGCCGTGGGCGTACCCCACCACCGGCACGCCGCACGCCATCGCCTCCAACGCCACCGTGCCCACCGGCACGTACCGGCTGGTGCAGGCGACCACATCGACCGACCGGTACAGCTGCGGCATCTCCCCGGCCGGAACCGCGCCGATCAGCTCGATCTGGTCGGCCACCCCGTACCGGGTGGCCACCTCCCGCAGCCGCCGCGCCTCCGGATGCCCGGCCAGCTCGGCCCGGTCGGGCCCGCCGGCGATGAGCACATCGACGTCGCCGACCAACCGGAGCGCGCCGATCAGCTCGTCATGCCCGGAGCCGGGGGTGAGGTCGCCGACGGCGAGCAGCCGGCGACGCCGCCGGACCGGCGGCGTGGGGTCCGGCGCGAACCGAACGGTGTCCACCCCAGGGGGAATCATCGCGACCGACGCGCGGTCCCGCCCCATCCGGGCCAGTTCGTCCACCTCCTCGTTGCACTGCGCGACGGCCGCGTCGACCACCCGGCACAGCGCCTGCTCGAGCGCGATCCGTTGCCGCGGCCCCCGGTAGCCCGGACCCAACTGCCGCTGCTGTTGACCACCGATGCTGTGGAAGGTCTGCACCAGCGGAACCCGGCTGCGGCCGACCGCGCTGGCGGCCGCGAGACCACCCGGCCAGAAGTGCCCGTGCACCACGTCCGGCGTCCACTCCCCGTCGTCCCACTGACCCGCCAGCCAGCGCCCGAATTCCGGCAGGTGGGCCAGCAGTGCGGCGGTGCCGAGCCTGGTCGGCGGACCGACCGGCACCCGGACCAACTGGTAGCCGGACGACGACTCGCCGTCCGGCTCGTCCGGTCCGGTCCGCCGCTGGTAGACCCGGACGTCGTGGCCGAGAGCGGCCAGTTCGGTGGCGAGCCGGGCGACGTGCTGCCGGGTGCCGGTGACCGGCTGCCCGGCGGTGCCGAGACGTCCGGGGTCACGCTGTGCGAGGTCACGGTGTACGGGGTGACCCATCGCAGCTCCATCGTGGGCAGACACCAGACCGACGCGCATCTTCACCTCCGTTGCTCGTCACGGGTGCTAGCGGTTCTTTCTAACCCCTGCGGTACGAGGATTCCTCCGGTTCCGGCGAGCACCACCCTCGGGTGAGATCCACGGGTGAAGTACGACGACCACGCCGGTGGTATGACACGCCCAAATCGGGGTACCCGTACGCATGGCAGCGACCGGGACGCAGAGCAGCCGCTTCCGCCCAACGGGTACGTCGGGGCGGCTGACGATCGGGCCTGATGGGACCGGGCCCGATGTCCTTGTCGCCGGGCCGGTACGGGGTGCCGGGAGGAGAAACGTGCCGACCGACCTGCGATGCGTGCTGGAGTGCGACCCGACCGATCCGGTGATCCGGCTGGTCGGGGTGCTGGACCGGCACGCCGTCGACGACGTCCGAGCAGCGTTGCTGGACTGCCTGGCCGACCGGGCGGCCCCGGTCGCGGTGGACGTCTCCGCAGTACGCGACGCCGCGCCCGCCGCGTTGCTGCGGCTCGGCGAGCTCGCCCGTACGGTCGCCGAGTGGCCGGCCGGCGGCTTCGTCTGCTGCGCCGCGCCACCCGGCACCGGCCGGGCCTGGTCTGCGGCAGGGCTGACCGTACTGCCCGACACCACCCTGGCGGCGGCGCTGGTCGACGGCGCTCCGCCGGCCGCGCCACTGAGCGCCGAGCTGGATCCGGTCGTCGGAGCGGCGCGGACCGCACGGGCGCTGCTCGCCGAGGGCTGCCGCCGGTGGGGGCTGCCGCAGCTGGCCGATCCGGCCGCCGTGGCGCTCACCGAGCTGGTGAACAACGTGGTGGTGCACGCCGGCACGCCGATGTCGGTGCGGATCGGCCTCCGGGACGGCCGGCTGCGGATGTCGGTGCGCGACGGCTCGGACGGCCTGCCCACCCCGGCCGGGCCGGTCCCGGTGGCACCGAACGCGCTGGGCGGTCGGGGCATGATGCTGGTCGAATCGGTGGCGCGGCGGTGGGGCTGTACCCCGCTGCGCGGCGGCAAACTCGTCTGGGCGGCCATCGATCCGGCGGACCATCCACAGGACGGAGACTGACAGTGGGACGGCACGACAGTTCGACCGGCCCGGCCCGGCTCGCCCTGCTGCTGGCCGGGGTGGCGGTCGGCTACCTGCTCGGCAGCCGGGCCAGGTCCGGCGGAACCGACGTCACGACGGGGCCGGCCGTGGACCAGCCGACGGCCGGAGCCGCGATGGGCCAGCCGCCGGCCGCCGGCCCGGTGCGGGTACGGCCAGCGGTGGCGCCTGCCGGTCAACGGCCCGGGACCGACCTCGGGTACCACCCGGGACGGCCGGCGGACGAGGAGTTCGCCGCCGACGTGGTGAGCGGATCATCTGCGACCACCGCCTCGCACCCGTACCAGGTGCCGGCCGGTCGGACCACGGCGACGCCGGCGGCACCGGTCGGCGACCCGGCCGTGCCGACCGGCGCGGACGGTGACGACGCGCCGCCGCCGGCGCGCCGGCGCCCCGACCCGCCCCGGCCAGGTGTGTGACCGCCACCGACCCGGGTAATGGGACGGCATGCGTACAGACGACTTCCCCCGGCCGGTTTCCGACCCGGAGTCCGAAGGAATCCCGCAGACCGCGGACGACGACTCGACCGCGTACGACGACGTGGCCAGCGGCCGCGAGGCCGACGGTCCGGACCCGGAGAGCATCCCGGGCGACGTGCCGGTGGCGGTGGACCACTTCGGCAACACCGCCCAGGAACAGCTCGACGGGGAGTCGTTGGACTACAAACTCGCCCGTGAGGCGCTGGGCAGGCCGGTGGACGATCCACTCAGTGGGCCGGTCGACCAGGCGCTCGGCGACGAGGCCAACAGCGAACAGGCCGCCGCCCAGGCGCAACGCGACGCTGACGTGCTCGACCCCGGCCCGTACTCGGACCCGAACTCACCGGTCTCGCTCTACGACCACGGTCGGCTCGGTGGGGCGGACAACGGAACGGTGGGGCGGCTGGTCGAAGCCGACGAGGGAGCGCACACCGACGACGAACCGGACTCGGTGGCTGCCGACGCGGGAGCCGCCGGTGGCGGGGCCAGTGCCGAGGAACTGGCGGTCCACGAGGCCGAGTCGCCCGAGGACCACCCGATCGGGCGCTGACGGAGCTGTCGCCAGCCGGCTGGCGACGGTTCCGTCAGTCGTCCAGGCCCCGTTCGATCGCGTACCGGGTGAGCTCCACCCGGTTGTGCAGTTGCAGCTTGCCCAGGGTGTTCTGCACGTGGTTCTGCACCGTCCGGTGGGACAGCCCCAGCCGGCCAGCGATCTGCTTGTACGACAACCCTTTGGCGACCAGCCGCAGCACCTCGGTCTCCCGGTCGGTGAGCCGGGGCTCGTCCCCGGCGGGCCGCGCGGCGGCGGCCAGCCGGCGGTACTCGCCGAGCACCAGTCCGGCCAGTCCCGGCGTGAAGACGGCCTCCCCGGTCGAGGTCCGCCGGACCGCGTCGAGGAACTCCCCCGGGCCGGCCGACTTCAGCAGGTAGCCGGTCGCGCCGGCCTTGACCGCGTCGAGCACGCTCTGCTGTTCTCCGCTGGCCGACAGCATCAACACCCGGACGCCGGGCTGCTCGGCCAGCATGCCGCGGATCACCTCCACCCCGGAGATGTCGGGCAACTGCAGATCCAGCACCACCACCTGAGGTCGGGCCGCCGCGCAGATCCGCACGGCCTGGCGCCCCTCCCCGGTGGTGGCGACCACCTCGTGGCCGGCCTCGGTCAGGTCCCGGGCCACCCCTTCCCGCCACATCGGATGGTCGTCGACCACCATCACCCGGATCGGATCCACCGCATCCGCTGGCGCACCTGCCGTCACCCGTACTCCTCCACCGTCGTGTCCGGGCTCGGCACCCGCAGCTCGATCTCGGTGCCCGCGCCGGGCTCCGAGACGATCCGTACCGTGCCGCCGATCTCGGCGACGCGCCCCTCGATCGACTGGCTCACCCCGAGTCGACCCTGCGCGGCCGCCTCCGCCAGCCGACCGGGTCGGATGCCGCACCCGTCGTCCCGGATCGACACGGTAACCGCGTCCGGCTCCTCTTCGACCAGCACCCACACCCGCGCCTGCGGACCGCCGTGGCGCACCGCGTTGTCGACCGCGGCACCGAGCGCCGCACCCAGCTCGGCGGCGAGCCGACCGGGCAGTAGCACCGGCTCGGCCGGGGTGGCGACCGAGACCCGCGACGACGCGTACCCGTTGACCACCGACCGCAGGTCGACCGGCCCGGCGACGAGCGCCGCCGGCGGGTCGGCCGCTGTCCGCCCGTCCGCCGCCGTCGCGGCGGGCTTGTCCGGCGGTACGGTGACCCGGCTGGTGACCAGCGCCCGCAACGCGGCCTCCTGCTCCCCGGCGAGCCGGGCCAGCTCACCGGCCTCGCCGTCGAGGTCGGCCCCGCGCCGGGCGACCATCGCCAGCACCTGCAGCACCGAGTCGTGGATGTCGCGGGCCAGCCGTTCCCGCTCCCGGGTCGCGGCGGCCAGCTCCCGGGTCGCCGCCTCCAGCTCGACCGCCCGCTGCAACCGGTCCTCGGCCGCGCCGATCAGCCGGGCCACGTGCCCGACGGCGATGCCGGCCAGCAGCATCAGCACACCGGGAGTGACCGACGACTCGTTGAGCCGGTCCCGTACCGCGAGGTCGGCGGCGGTCAGCACCAGGGCGGCGGTCGCCCCGAGGCGCCGGCCACCGGCGACCGCCCAGGCCAGCACCGGACCTGCGAGCCAGGCGACCGCGATGGTCGGCACCCCGCCGGCCAACGCGGGCCGCCCGATGATCCACGGGCTGACCAGCAGCGGGACCAACGCGACGAACAGGTCGGCGGCGAGCAGCGGCCAGCGACGCAGGTGGGGCCGGGCGTACGCCCAGCTGGCGGCGACCGTCCAGGCGATCATGCCGAGCAGGACCGGGACGGCGACGAGCGGATGGGCGTAGTCGGCGGCGTTGCGCGCGTACAGCACCAGCACATAGCCGAGGGCGGTGAACCGGAACACCGCGAGAGCCCGCCACAACGGGACGATCAGGGTGCCTACCGGGGCGGGGCTCTGCCGCACCCGCCGACGATGGCACACAGCCGAGCGGCCGGCGAGGGCTGGTCGGCCTAACACGCCCGGACCGATGTGCATTTCCCCACAGGTCAACGTAGGGTGAGAATGCCGCGAAAGCACTGACGATCAGCAGCCGGATGGGCCATGACCGACGCAGATCCCCCGTCATCGCGTACGGTCGTGCCTATCGACCCGATGGATCTGCTCAGCGAGGCCTTCGACCGGTCGCAGGTCACTGACCTGCGACATCACGTCGCATCGTGCGCCAGTTCGGCCGGGATGAGCGGCCAGCGGCTCGACGATTTCGTGCTGGCCGTCAACGAGCTGATCACCAATGCGGTCCGGCACGGCGGCGGCCAGGGCTGGCTGCGGATGTGGCGTGACACACAGTCGATGAACTGCGAGGTCGCCGACAACGGGCAGGGCATCGGGTCCGACCGGCTGCGCAACCGGGACCGCCCGGCGCCGAACACGGCGGGCGGCTGGGGACTGTGGCTCACCGAGCGGTTGACCGACACCATGGCAGTCGCCACCGGCCCGGAGGGCACCACGGTACGGATCAGCCTCGGACTGTCCGGCCCTGCGGCGTCCGGGGCCGGGATGTCCGAGACTGCGGCGTCCGGGGCCGGGGTGGACGATCCGGTCAGCCGAACAGGGCGCTGACCGACTCGCCGTTGTGAATCCGGCGCATCGCCTCGGCCAGCGCCGGCGCGACGGAGAGCACCTGCAGCTTCGGCACCCGTTTGGCGGCCGGAATCGGCACCGTGTTCGTGCAGACGATCTCCAGCACGCCGTCCTGGTCGCTGAGTCGGTCCAGCGCACCGCTGGAGAACAGCCCGTGGGTGCAGGCGATGCGGATCGACCGGACCTTCAGCTCCCGCAGGTGGTCGATCAGCTCGATCACCGTGCTGCCTTTGGCGATCTCGTCGTCGAGGACGATCACGTCGCGGTCGACGACGTCGCCGATCACCGCGCTGATCTGCACCCGGTCGTCGCTGAACCGCTGCTTGGCCCCGGCCGCGACCGGCAGACCGAGCATCCGGGCGAAGGCGGCGGCTTCCTTGGCGTTGCCCAGGTCGGGTGAGACGACCACGGTGTCGGTCAGGTCCTGGTCGTGGAAGTGCGCAGCGAGCTCGCGCAGCGCGTGCAGGTGGTCGACGGGAACGCTGAAGAAGCCGTGCACCTGCGGGGAATGCAGCGTCATCGCGAGCACCCGGTCGGCACCGGCGGAGACCAGCAGGTCGGCGACGAGTCGGGCACCGATCGAGATCCGTGGGGCGTCCTTCTTGTCCGACCGGGCGTACGCGTAGTGCGGTAGCACCACGGTGATCCGGCCGGCGGAGGCGCCCCGGGCGGCGTCGAGCATCAGCAGCAGCTCCACCAGGTGCTCCTGCACCGGCGGCACCAGCGGCTGGATCAGGAACACGTCCCGTTCGCGGCAGTTCGCCTGCAGCTGCACCTCCAGGCAGTCGTTGGCGAACCGGGACACCCGCACCGGGTGCAGCGGCACGTCGAGGTGGGTGCAGATCTCCGCAGCCAGCTCGGGGTGGGCGCTGCCACTGAACACTGCGATGTCACGCACCAGGTGATGGTAGGTCAGCCCCGGACGGGCGCAGTCGGCGAGACCCTCGGCCGGGCTCAGCCGAGCTGCTTGCGCACGAACTCGATCGACAGCTGGTCGAAGTGCGCCCGGCCACCCTCGTGCCCGTCCCACTCGTACACCTCGATCTCCTTCGGGCCGGCGTACGCGTGGTGGGCGGCGAAGACTGTCGACGGCGGGCAGGTCTGATCCATCAGCGCCGCGCTGAACAGCGCCGGGGCGGTGGCCCACGGCACCAGGTGCGCGGCGTCGACGTAGTCGACCGTGGTGAACGCCGCCGCGGCCCGCTCCGGTTGGATCCGGCAGAACCGGACCAGCTCGTTGTACGGGTCGGCGTCGGTGATCGTGACGGCGCGGCGGATCTGGCACAGGAACGGCACCCGGGACACCACCGCGCCGACCCGGTCCCCGGCGAGCGCGGCGGCGGCCAGCGCCAACCCGCCGCCCTGGCTGGTCCCGACCACGGCGATCCGGGACCGGTCGACATCGGGCAGGTCAGGGGCGATCTCCACCGCTCGGGCCGCGTCGGTGATCAGCCGGCGGTAGTAGTAGCCGGCCGGGTCCAGCACACCCCGGGTCAGGTAGCCCGGCGTGGTCGGCCCGGACCCGTCCGGCCCGGCGTCCGGGGTGTCCCCGCCGCGCCACGACCCGCCCTGGCCCCGGGTGTCCATGACCAGGTGGGCGAAGCCGGCCGAGGCCCACAGCAGCCACTCGTGTGGGCGGCCGCGGCCGCCGCCGTACCCGATGAACTCGACGACGACCGGCAGCGGCCCGGCGGCGCCCGACGGCACGTTGAGCCAGCCTTTGATCTCCTGGCCGGCGAAGCCGGTGAAGCTGACGTCGTACGTGTTGATCATGCGCAGCGCGGTTTCCACCGGGGTCGCCACCGGCGGCACCGCCATCGACCGGGCATCGGACAGCGTCTCGTCCCAGAACTCGCGCAGATCCGCCGGGGGTGACAGCTCAGGCTGGTAGCGCCGCAGCTGATCGAGGGGAAGATCGAACCAGGCCATGGCGGCACGCTACCAGCGCCGGCCGACCCGACGGGGACCGATGTCTGCGGCCATGCCGGCCCTGGCTACGGCCATACTGGCCCGATGACGGAGCAGACCAGCGTGGCCACCGCCGGACGGTACGTCGCCGCCATCGACCAGGGCACCACCTCGTCGCGGTGCATCGTCTTCGATGCGGACGGCGCGATCGTCGCCATGGCGCAGCGGGAGCACCGGCAGATCTTCCCCCGGCCAGGCTGGGTCGAGCACGACGCCGAGGAAATCTGGGCCAACGTCGAGCAGGTGGTCCGGCAGGCACTGGCCGATGCCGGCGTTGGTGCCGGCGCTGGTGCCGGCCAGCTCGCCGCGATCGGCATCACCAACCAGCGGGAGACCACCGTGGTGTGGGACCGGGCCACCGGCCGCCCGGTGCACCACGCGATCGTCTGGCAGGACACCCGCACCGGGCCGCAGCTGCAGCGGCTCGGCGCGGCCGTCGGCGAGCAGCGGCTGCGGGAACGCACCGGGCTGCCACTGGCCACGTACTTCGCCGGGCCGAAGGCGATGTGGCTGCTGGAACACGTCGACGGGCTGCGTGAGCGGGCCGAACGCGGCGAGGTGCTGTTCGGCACGATGGAGTCCTGGCTGATCTGGAAGCTCACCGGCCGGCACGTCACCGACGTCACCAACGCCAGCCGTACCCTGCTGATGGACGTGCGCACGCTGCGCTGGGACGAGGAGATCCGGTCCGCGGCGGGCATTCCGGCCGCGATGCTGCCGCAGATCGTCCCGTCGGCCTCGATCTACGGTACGGCGGACAGCTCAGTGGCTGGCGGTGCGCTGGCCGGCGTGCCGGTCGCCAGTGCGCTCGGTGACCAGCAGGCGGCGCTGTTCGGGCAGACCTGCTTCCAGCCCGGCGAGGCGAAATGCACCTACGGCACCGGCAGCTTCCTACTGCTCAACACCGGTACGAGTGCGGTCACCTCGCAACACGGGCTGCTGACCACGGTGGCCTACCAGATCGGTGACGCCCCGGCGCACTACGCGCTCGAAGGTGCGATCGCGGTGACCGGCTCGCTGGTGCAGTGGCTCCGCGACAATCTGGGGCTGATCTCCAGCGCGGCGCAGATCGAGCAGCTGGCCCGCAGCGTCGACGACAACGGCGGCTGCTACATCGTGCCGGCGTTCTCCGGACTGTTCGCCCCGCACTGGCGGGCCGACGCCCGGGGCGTGGTCACCGGGCTGACCGGCTACATCACCAAGGGACACCTGGCCCGCGCGGTGCTGGAAGCGTCGGCTTGGCAGACCCGTGAGGTGGTCGACGCGATGAACGCCGACTCCGACGTGGCGCTGCGCCGGCTGCGGGTCGACGGCGGGATGACCGCCAACGGGCTGCTGATGCAGTTCCTCGCCGACGTCCTCGACGTGCCGGTGGTCCGCCCGGCGGTCAGCGAGACCACCTGCCTGGGGGCGGCGTACGCGGCCGGGCTGGCGGTCGGCTTCTGGCCGGACCTGGACACGCTGCGCGCCCAGTGGCGGGCCGACGCGCACTGGCGGCCGGCGATGTCGTCGGCGCACCGGGACCGGGAGTACGCCCAGTGGCGCAAGGCCGTCAGCCGCACCCTCGACTGGGTCGACGACTGACGGCCTGTCCCCTCATCGGCTCGGTTGTCCTGCCTCCCCGCCGGGCAGCAGGTCGCCCGATGGCAGCAGATCTGCCGAGCGGCGGGCGACCGCCGATTCGATCAGCGCGATCGCCTCGCCCACCGGCATCGCCGGCAGTTGACGGCCGTCCCGCAACCGCAGCGCGACCCGGCCGTACGGCGCCTCCCGCGCGCCGATCACCGCCACGTACGGGATCTTGCGCCGGGCCGCGGCCCGGATCCGAGCCCCGATGGTGCCGTCGACGTCCACCTCGACCCGCAGACCGGCGGCGCTCGCCTCGCTGGCCAGCGCGTCAGCGGCCGGCCGCTGATCGGTCGCCACCGGCAGGACACACAGCTGCACCGGGGCGTACCAGGCCGGGAAGGCACCGGCGTGCACCTCGATCAGGTGCGCGAACAGCCGCTCCATCGAGCCGACCAGGCTGCGGTGCACCATCACCGGCCGGACCCGTACACCACGTTCATCGATGTAGGACAGGTCGAAGCGGGCCGGCTGAAGGAAGTCGACCTGAATGGTGGACAGGGTCGACTCGCGTCCGGCCGGGTCGACGATCTGCACGTCAATCTTCGGTCCGTAGAAGGCTGCCTCACCGGCGACGACGCCGTACCGGACGTCTGCCGCGTCCAACGCCTGGCGCAGCAGCCGCTCGGCCATCTCCCACGCCTCGTCGTCGCCGGCGTACTTGCCGCCGGCACCGCGACGCGACAGCCGGTACGACGACACGCGTACGCCGAGTGCGTCGTGCGCCTGCCGCATCAGCCGCAGCACGTCGGCGATCTCGACAACGACCTGCGGCACCGCGCAGAAGATGTGCGAGTCGTTCAGCCAGATCGACCGTACCCTGGTCAGCCCACCGACCACGCCGGAGCGTTCCGCCCGGTACATGGCGCCGAGTTCAGCGATCCGCAGCGGCAGGTCCCGGTAGGAGCGCTGCCGCGACTTGAACATCAACGCGTGGTGCGGACAGAGGCTGGGCCGTAACACCAGCCCGTCCCCGTCCTCGACGTCGACGTCGACGTCGACGTCGACGTCGACGTCGACGTCGACGTCGGTCCTGCTCACCGCCATCGGCGGAAACATCTCGTCGGCGAAATTCATCCAGTGGCCGGACAGCTCGTACATCTGCCGTTTACCCAGCACCGGTGAGTAGACATGCTGGTATCCGGCGCGGCGCTCCAGCTCTCGTAGGTACGACTCGACTTCGTAGCGGGCCGCCGCGCCGGCCGGCAGCCAGAACGGCAGACCGGCACCGATCAGCGGATCAGAGTCGAACAGGTCGAGTTCCCGGCCGAGCTTGCGGTGATCGACGTGTCTCACGGTTTCTCCTGGGTCATGGCCATGGCCGAGACACGCACGGAGAGCCGGAAACGGCCCCGGGCGTCTCGCCCGGGGCCGTTTCGTCAGCTGAGGATCAGGTCAGCGCGAACGTACGCCGGGACGTCCCGGCGTCGTCGTGGCCAACCTCAGATCCATGCCGCGATCGTACGCCTGCCCCGCCCCGCCGCCTACCGATTTCGCCAGCACCCGACGATCAGGCTGAGCCGCACACCGCCACCCGAACCGTTCGCGCCGGCTCCGCACAAACCGTTCGCGATGGATGGCGACTGGCGGGATGCTGTCGGAATGCCCGCCCGCACCGCCTACCACGACGAGCTCGGCGACCACTTCGCCCGACACGCCGACACCAGTCCGTACAACGCCTACACCGACCGGCCGGCGATGCTCGCCCTCGCCGGGGACGTCGCCGGGCAGCGAATCCTCGACGTCGGCTGCGGGGCCGGGCACTACGCGACAGCTACTCGGCGAGCTACGACGGGTGCTCCGGCCGGGCGGGTGGCTGCTGGTCTCCACGACCCACCCGACCGCCGACTGGCGACACTTCGGCGGCTCGTACTTCGCCGACGACTGGGTGGACCTTTCGCTGGCCGGCGGGCAGATGTCGATCCACTATCAACGGATGACGCTGGAGACGTTCCTGGGCGAGCTGCTGGACGCCGGCTTGCGCCTGGAGCGGCTCGTCGAACCGCGCCCGGTGCCCAGTCTCCGTGATGTCGACGAGGCGGCCTACCACAAGCTGTGCCAGTCGCCGTCCTTCGTCGCCGTCCGGCTCCGGCGACCCTGACGACCGGCGGTGGTCCGGTGCCCTGCTGGTCGCGGGACACCGGACGACACCGTCGAGGGTCAGGGGGCGAGGCGGTGCAGGTCGCGCGGGAAGAGCGTGACCTGGCGGATGTTCGGTACGCCGAGCAGCCGGGCCACGAACCGCTCCAACCCGAACGCGAAGCCGCCGTGCGGCGGCATGCCGTACCGCATCGCGTCCAGGTAACCGGCGTACGGGGTGAGGTCGGTCTCGCCCCGCCCGGCGAGCGCGTCGACGTAGTCGCCGTACCGGTGCAGCCGCTGCCCGCCGCTGACCAGCTCCACGCCCCGGAAGATCAGGTCGATGGCCCGGGAGTGGCCGGGCCGGGCCGGGTCCGGGTGGGTGTAGAACGCCCGGTGCCGGGTCGGGTAGCCCTCGACGAAGACGAAGTCGCTACCGTGCTCGCGCAGCGCCCACTCCCCCAGCCAGCGTTCGTGCTCCGGGGCCAGGTCCGGCTCGCCGGTGACGTCCCGGCCGGTCGCCGCGCTGACCATGTCGAGGGCGTCGGCGAAGTGCACGATCACCGGCTCGGCCGGCAACGCCGGCAGCCGTACGTCGAGCAGCTCCAGCGCCGGCCCGGCGCGCTCGGTGACCGCCGCCAGCATGCCGGCCACCGTGGCGTGGCAGACAGCGATCACGTCCCGGTGGTCGTCGACGAAGCCGAGTTCGGCGTCGAGCGACGTGTACGCGGCCAGGTGCCGGGCGGTGTCGCTCGGCTCGGCCCGGAACACCGGCCCCACCTCGAAAACCCGCTCGAAGACGCCCACCATGATCTGCTTGTAGAGCTGCGGTGACTGGGCAAGATAGGCCCGGCGGCCGAAGTAGTCCAGGGCGAAGACGTTCGCGCCGCTCTCGGTCGCCGTACCGACGATCTTCGGGGTGTGGATCTCGACGAACCCCATCGTCGTGAGTGTTTTTCGGAAGCCGGCGACGGCGGCGGCCGCGATCCGGTGCGTCGCGGCCAGCTTCGGGTGCCGCAGTGCGACCGGCGCGTGGTCCAGGATCGTCGGCAGGTTCGCCCGCAGGTCCGGCCGATACAGATCAAACGGTACGGGCGCCGCCGGGTCGCTGAGCGGGGTGATCGTCGGCCCGGTGACCTCGACGCCACCGGGGGCGGTCGGCTGGGCGGTCGCGGTCCCAACGACAGCGACGACGGTTTCCTCCGGCAGGTGCTCGAGTTGTGCCCGTACCGCCGGGTCGGTGACGACGACCTGGGCGAGCCCGGCGGCGTCGCGCAGGATCAGGAACGCGACGGATTTCAGCAGCCGCCGCCGGTGAATCCAGCCAGCCAGCCGTACGGGCTGGCCAATGAAGTCCGGTAGACGAGCGGAAAGGATGCGTTGCATGTGGTGACCTCCTCCGGTGTGCGCAACGCGTCCCCAGAGAGGTGTGGGCGAGCGGGATCCTCGCGGTGCCACCACACCTTCACCGCGCCACCGCGTCGTGTACGCGTGGCGCGGCCTTCGCTTACCCGTGACGTGGGCGAGTCGGCGGGAGTCTACTGAGCCCGGACGGGCCGTTCTTTCCCGCAGCTCAGGAGGGTCTTCACGGCTGGGCCGGAGTCCGCCCTCTCAGCTGTGGGCGGCTCTCTGTCACTCCGGTGGGCGCAACCGCTACTCGGCTCCGTCGTCGCTGTTGTCTGCAGACGCTAACCGCTCACCGTCGCCGTCCGCATCCGGATTCCGACCGCCATCGGCGAGAGTCTGGTGGTCGTCGGCTTCGTCTTGCTCGATGAGGTCGACGTCGAGCCGGTCGAGTAGATCACGAAGGGATTCCAGCAGCTCGGCACGCCGATCGGAATCGGCGTCAGCGGCCACCTCACCGACGATGTTCCCACTATCTTTCATCGGTCTCGCTCCCCGGGCCAGTCGATGGCATGCGCCAGACGGAGACGTGTTTCTCGCTGTCGGAGGTGAACGGCGAGCCGTCCCAGTCCGCTACCCGCTGCTCCAGCGTCAGGCCGGCGAGCCGGGCCATCAGGTCGCACTCGGCCGGCCAGATGTAGCGGAAGTTGCTGGCACCGTAGCTGGCGCTGCCGTCGTCGCGCCGGCGGTAGTGGTGCGAGGTGCCCTGCTGGGTAACCATGTCGTAGGTGTCGAAGCCGACATGCCGATCCGTCACCTCGAACGGCACCGCCGACTGCCCCGGTGGGAACCGCCGGATACCCGGCACCCACAGCTCGACGACGAACCGCCCACCCGGCGAGAGGTGCCGGGCGGCGTTGCGGAAGCACTCCACCTGCTCATCCTGCGTACGCAGGTTGCCGATGCTGTTGTACACGACGTATACCAGGGAGAACCGCCCCGGAGCCGTCGCCGTCGCCATGTCGCCGACGACGACCGGCAGGTCGTCTGCCAGTGGGACCTTGCGGCGGAGCTGATCGACCATCGGCTGCGACAGCTCGATCCCGCTCACCGGAATGCCCTTCGCGGAAAGCGGGATCGCCACCCGACCGGTGCCGATCGCGAACTCCAGCGCAGGACCGGCGCCGGCCAGTTGAGCCAGAAACTTCACCGTCGGCGCAAGTACGTGTGGGGCGAACATCTCGGCCGAGCCCTTGTCGTACGCCTGCGCTGCCTGCTCGCCCCATAGGTCACTGCTCGTCATGGACACGATACTCAAAGCGTTCCCGTACACACGCAAGTCTTTAAAGTGCGGAGTGGTCACACCGTCGAGGTGAGGCTGACGCACGTCATTTCGCGATTTGAGGTGTGTCAGCCTCACCTCGATGCGGCGGACGACGGCGGTGCGGCGCCCCCAGGTGCCGGCGAAGGTCTGGGTAGGGTCAGCGCCGTGACCGTCACGCGATCCCTGGTCCTGTTCGTCCTCGCCGCGCTGGCCGAGATCGGTGGGGCGTGGCTGATCTGGCAGGGCTGGCGGGAGCACCGCGGCCTGCTGTGGATCGCCGCCGGGGTGATGGCGCTCGGGCTGTACGGGTTCGCGGCGTCCTTGCAGCCGGACCCGCACTTCGGCCGGATCCTCGCCGCCTACGGTGGGGTCTTCGTCGCCGGTTCACTCGTCTGGGGCGTCGTCGTGGACAGGTTCCGGCCGGACCGCTGGGACATCACCGGCGCGGCGATCTGCCTGATCGGCGTCGCCGTCATCATGTACGCCCCACGCGGCTGAACTACGAAGGCCACGCTGCCGGCAGTGCTCCTGTACCCGGCGGGTGCGTCTGGAGCCGGCGATGGTTTCTATTGCGGTGGTTTTCTTGCGTCGGATGCGCGACTGGACCGGCGTACCGGGCAGAAAACGACGGCGACGACCCGGCAAGCTCGTCCGATGTCCCGCCCCGCCACGGTGCCCCGCGAGTTGAGCTTCGAGCCGTTCTCCGGCAGCCGCGCCATCGCCGCCGGCCTGATCACCCGACGGATGCTCAACGGCCCGCACTGGCGCCGCATCCTGCCCGACGTCTACGTGCACGAAGGTTCGTACCGACCCGAGGACCACCGGATGTGGTGTGTAGCCGCCGCCGCACGACTGCCGCCCGGCGCGGCGATCCACGAGCTCAGCGCGGCTTTTCTCTGGGGGATTGATCTTCTGCCGCTACGCGGCCCGAGACAGACGGTGGTACCGGTGCACGTCGCGCTGCCGAAGACCGCCCGGCCTGATCCGCACCCCAGGATCAGGTACGCATCCCGGACGCTCACCCCGGACGACATCACCTCCTTGAGTGGGCTTCCCTTGACCACTGAAGTCCGTACCGCGTTCGATCTGGGCCGATCATTGCCGCGTGCCGCTGCGCTCGGTGCCCTCGACGCGTTCCTCCACCGCCGCCTTGTCACACGCAACAGCCTTGCCGCATACATCGACACCCGCTCCGGGCTGCGCGGCCTGCTACAGGTCAGGGATCTTCTTGCTCTCGCGGAACCGTTGAGTGAATCACCGATGGAGAGCCGGCTCCGCCTGCTGCTGCACGACGCCGGCCTGCCAAAACCCACTCCGCAGTACAGGGTGAAGGCTCCTTCTGCGGGCAAGGGGCGGTTCGTCGCCCGGGTCGACCTGGCGTACCCGCAATGGCGGATCGCCATCGAGTACGAAGGTGACCATCACCGGGAGCGGGCCGCGTTCCGCAAGGACGTGTACCGCTTCAACGCGCTGCGGGAAGCTGGCTGGATCGCGCTCCGCTTCACAGCCGACGACGTACTCCGGCGGAAAGAACAAGTCACCCAAAAGGTACGGCGCGCGATCGCCGACCGCGCCACCTGACCACATCGCGCCCGTCGAGGTGAGGCTGACGCACCTCATTTCGCGTTTTGACGTGCGTCAGCCTCACCTCGACACGAGCACGTCAAGCTGAGGCGGGGCCGCCGTGCCGAAGGGCGGTCACGAAGCCGGTCCAGGAGTCGCCGGAGAAGGACAACACCGGGCCGTACGGATCCTTCGAGTCCCGCACCGCGACGCCAAGCGCACCAGAGACACCCTGGTCAGTGAACCCAACCACCCCGGGAAGCCCAGCCACCTCGACGCAGTTGGAGTTTGAACCGCTCCGACTCGACTTGCGCCACGTCCCGTCAGGCAGTTCGGCTGCGTCCATCCTCGCCTCGCTCACGCTCGTGTTCTCCCGCGAGCCGGGCCACCAGGTCGATCGACTCGGCAGGGCTCAGCGCCACCGTGAGCAGCCTATCCAGTTCCTCGCGAAAGAAGCTCACCTGCTCGGGCTCCTCCAGGAACAATCCGGAGATCTTGTGCTCAAGGTGCACAACCGTCCGATTACGGGGGAAGTCCAAGATGGCGAATGCTCCGTCCAGACCCGTGTAGCCACCAACCGACCACGGCACGACCTGCAGGGTGACGTTCGGGCGGTCGGCGGCGTCGACAAGGTGCCGTAGTTGCCGGCCCATCAGCCATGGACCGCCGAGCGGCCGACGCAGCGCCGACTCGTCCAGGATGGCATGCAGCGCCGGGGGTTCGGACCTCGCCAGAATGGCTTGGCGCCCAAGCCGAGCGGTAACTCTGGTCTGCGCGTCGGCCTCCGGAACGCCGCAGCCTTGCAAGACTGCCCTGGTGTAGTCCGGGGTCTGGAGCAGCCCCGGCACAAGCAGTGGCTCGAAGTCGACGATCGCCGACGCCTCGGCCTCCAACTGGATCAACGTCCGGGACTCGACCGGGAGACCACCCAGCACCTCCCACCAGCCGGGCTCGGAACGCTCCGACATGGCGAGCAGCCGCTGCCGTTCCTCACCGGTGACACCGTAGATGACCAGTAGGGACGCGACGTCCTCCAGCTTGCTGCCCTGCCGGCCGGTCTCCATCCTGGACAACTTCGACGCCGGCCAGCCAAGTCTCGCCGCCACCCCACGGACACTCAGCTTCCTACCTTGCCGCAGCGCGCGTAGTTCGCCAGCGAGGCCGCGGATGGCAATTGTGGGCGGCGTCGGCTTGGTCATCGAAATCCTCCTGTCCCAACCTCTTGACACGAGCCTAACCCTGTAGCCATGTTGTACGCAACGTTGCTCCTCAGCAAGCCACAGCATGAATGAGGTGAGCCAGTGATGTTGGTGAAGGTGCGGGCGTACGACCCGGCGGACAGCCCGGGACCGATCCCGTCGGTGATCGACCGCTTCCGGCCCGGCCCGGAGCTGCCCGAACAGCTCAGCGAGGCGGAGCACACCGCAGCCCGCTACACGGTCATCCTGGTGCCGCCGGAGGCAGCGGAGATCCTCGACCTCGGCCGGGAGAACCCGGGACTCAAGCTCTACCTGGACCACCACTGGGAGGCGGACGTATCCGACCTCGACGAGGCGGCGACGCTGATCTCCGAGCACTGCGGCAAGCCGGTCACGCTGGTCGAGCACCGGGCCGACCTCTGCTACTGGACGGCGTACGTGGAGCTGCCCTACGCCGACGGCGGGAACTGACGCGCCGCCCGGCAGGCTAACTGCGTACTGACGAACGGCTGCCGGGCTGGCCGTGATCGGCCAGCCCGGCAACGTATAGCTTGGTTCTTCAGGGCAACGGCGTGCGGTGGGCCCGAACGACGAAGTCGTGGATGGTCAGCTGGCGCGAGTCGTGGTGCACCTCGCGGGTACGGGACTCCGCCACAACCACCTTCCACTGCGCTTCGGGTAGAGAGCCGACGACGGCGTCCAGACCGATCGACGCGGCCTGTGGGGCGTGGGCAGCCGAGTGGGTGTCGGCGTGGTCGTGGCCGACGACCAGCAGCGTCCCGCCGGGGGCGACGGCGGCGGCCAGCCGTGCCACGAACTGGTCGAACGGCAGGTCGGGGTGGACGTACTGGCTGGTCACCAGGTCGTAGCGTTGCGACGGCTCCCAGCTGGTCAGGTCGGTGGTGAGCCAGGTGATCCGCTGCGCGACGCCCGGTTCCTGCTGCGCGGCAAGCTTCTGGGCGCGGCCGACCGCTGTCGACGAGGCGTCGACGGCGGTCACCTGCCAGCCCCGGCCGGCGAGCCAGATCGCGTCGGCGCCGGTGCCGCAGCCCGCGTCGAGCGCCGTACCGGGGGGCAGGTCCGCAACCTCGGCGACCAGCTGTGGTCCTGGCGAGACGTGTCCCGCCGGGTGCGCCTGATAGTGCTGCTCCCACCAGTCGGCACTGAACGCGGGATGGCCCGCGTGGGTCTCGTTGGTCATGCTTCGACGGTAGTGAGCCTTTCGGTAATCGGAAGAGTTCATGCGGTTTCCGCAAGAAGGTGCCGTACAACAGCGAGGCCCGGCAGCGGGGGCACCTAGCATGGTGGGCGTGTCAGGGGTCGAGCTTTCCGACGTGGTCCGGCAGCGCATCCGTGGCCTGCGGCAGGCGCGCGGCTGGAGTCTCGACTCCCTCGCCGCCCGCTGCCACCTGAGCCCGTCCACGCTGAGCCGCATCGAGACCGGCCACCGGCGGATCGGCCTCGACCAGCTCGTCGCCCTGGCCCGGGCCCTGGACACCACGGTCGACCAGCTCGTCGAGCCGGTCGACGATGCCGACGTGATCATCCGGCCGATGAAGCACCAGGAGCCGGGTCTGGCCACCTGGGTGTTGTCGCGCGGCTCAAGCCAGCCCGGCGGCAGCATGGTGGCGAAGATGCGGATCACTCCGGAGCGCCGTACCGGTCCGGGGCATCTGAGCGTGCACCCAGGGCGGGAGTGGTTCTTCGTGCTCAGCGGCACCGCACTGCTGCACCTGGGTGAGCGGCAGATCCCGGTCGGCCAAGGGAACGCGGCAGAGTTCTCCACGATGATCCCGCACTCCATCGGCGCGGTGAACGGGCCGGTGGAGATCCTCACCATCTTCGACCAGGACGGCGAGCGGGCACACGCGCAGTCGTCGGGAGACGCCCCAACCAGTTAGTCTTGCCATTACTGCAAGCCTTGGTGCCGATTGAGCAAGCCGGCGTTAGCTTTCCCGCATGACCTCTCCAAGCCTGTCTCCGCAGGTGTCCGCCGGGACGGAAGCCGCTGCGGCCGATTCCGACCCGACGATCCACGATCCGCGTCGACGCCGCGCCGTCCTCATCGCGGTCTGCATCGCGCTGATGGCGGTGATCGCCTCCGTATCCGGGCTGAACGTCGCCCAGCAGGAGTTCGCCGTCGCGTTCGGCGCTTCGCAGAGCACCGTCCTGTGGATCATCAACATCTACACGATCACCTTGGCCGCACTGCTGTTGCCGCTCGGCGCGGTCGGCGACCGGTGGGGCCGCAAACCCGTACTGCTCGCCGGGCTGGTCGTCTTCGGGGCCGCCAGCGCCGCCGCCGGCCTCGCCACCTCGACCGAGATCATGATCACCGCACGACTGCTCAGCGGCATCGGCGCGGCGATGATCATGCCGATCACCCTGGCCGTGATCACCTCGACCTTCCCGGAGAAGGAACGGTCCCGGGCGATCGGTGTCTGGACCGCCGTCGCCGGTGGCGGCGGCCTGCTCGGGATGTACCTGTCGGCCTTCCTGGTCGACGTGGCGGACTGGCGCTGGCTGTTCGCCCTCCCGGTCGCGCTGGTCGTCGTGGCCGCCGGCCTGACGATCCGGTACGTCCCGAACTCCCGCGAGGAGTCGGACCACCCGTTCGATACCGTCGGTTCGCTGTCGTCGGTGCTGGCCGCCGTCGGGCTGATCTTCGTCCTGCACGAGGGTCCGGAACACGGCTGGACCGCGCCCGCCACGCTGGCGGGTCTGCTCGTCGGTGTCCTCGGTGCCGTCGTCTTCGTCGCCTGGGAGCTGCGTCGGCGCGCGCCACTGCTCGACGTCCGACTGTTCCGCCACCGGGGGCTGTCCAGCGGCTCGGTGGCGCTGCTCGCGGTGTTCGGCGTGCAGGCCGGCATCTTCGTGGTGCTCTTCCCGTACTTCCAGGCGGTCCTCGGCTGGTCCGGGCTGCGTTCCACGCTGGCGATGATGCCGATGGCCCTGCTGATGATGGTCGCCTCCGGCCTCGCCCCACGGCTGGCCGCGCTGGTCGGTGCCCGCGCCACCATGGCGACCGGGATCTTCCTCGGCGGCGCGGGCCTGGCCCTGATGGCCGGCTTCGTCTCCGTCGACGGCGGCTACCTGTCGGTGCTGCCCGGCATGCTCGCCATGGGGCTCGGCATGGGCCTGTCGATGACCCCCTCCACCGAGGCGATCACCAGCGCCCTGCCCCGCGCCCGGCAGGGCACCGCGTCCGCGCTCAACGACGTCACCAGGGAGTTCGGTGCCGCGCTCGGCGTCGCGCTGCTCGGGGCGATCGTGTCCGCCGGCTACCGCAACGCCGTCGGCACCCGGCTCGACGAGCTGGCCGTCGACGCGCCCGACGCCGCCCGGGAGGGCATCGCCACCGCTCTCGCCGCCGCCGACGACGCCGGCCCGTACGCCGACGAGCTGGTCCGGGCCGCACAGCAGTCGTTCGTCGACGGCTGGCAGCAGGCGATGTGGGTGGGCGTCGGGGTGATGGTGCTCCTGTTCGGCTACGTGCTCGCCCGGGGTCCGCAGCGTCGGCCACGAGCCGAGCAGCCGGAACCGTCGCCAGGGGATCCCACGAAGGACGCGGTCGCCGGCTGAACGCGCTTTGCGTCAGGTCGTCGTGCTGGTGGTTGGTGCCCATGGTTCGTCTGGGCGCCAACCACCAGATTCACCGAACGCTCGAACTCAGTCGTTTCGGTTGCCACACTTGCTGCACATGTTTCGACTGCCCTCCCGGAGGTGATCATGACTCTCGCGGTCAGTCCGGTCACGCCTGATCCGCAGTCGGTCGAGGTGGCAGCTGAGGCGCTGACGCGGGTGCAGGCCTACCTGCGCACCCACGAGGAGGCTGCGGCAGCCGTTCGACTCGTGGAGGACGGCGCTGGCGACACACTCGTGGTGCCCCGTGGAGCCATCGAGTTGTTGGCGCGCGTTCTGGCCCACATGGCTAACGGCCACAGCGTCTCGGTCGTTCCGGCTCACGCGGAGCTGACAACTCAGCAGGCAGCCGAGCTGCTCAACGTTTCCCGCCCGCATCTGATCGGCCTACTGGAGGCGGGTGAGATCCAGTTCCGCAGGGTGGGCACCCACCGGCGGGTACTCGCCGGATCACTGCTGGCGTACAAACACCGGGACGACGCCCGCCGTCGTGCCGCAGCCGATGAGCTGACCCGGCTCGCCCAGGAGATGGACCTCACCTGAGTCATGACCTTCGTTGTCATCTTCGACGCGAGCGTGTCGTACCCGAGCACGCTACGGGATCTACTGCTGCGAATCGCCCAGTCAGGTCTGGTCGACGCCAAATGGACCGAGCAGATTCTTCAATGAGGTTTCGCCGCCCTACGCCGGCAGCGACCAGACCTCGACGAGGCCAGACTCGCACGGACACGAAGGTTGATGGGCACTGCGGTCCGGGACTGGAAGATCACCGGCTACGAGCCGCTCGTCGACTCGCTCAAACTGCCCGACCCTGACGACCGTCACGTGCTTGCCGCCGCGATCCGGGCGCGGGCTCAACTCACTGTCACCGGCAACCTCCGACATTTCCCCGCCGATGAGCTGACCGGCTGGGACATCGGCCCGAAGTCACCTGACGAGTTCGTTCGCGACCAGATCAGTCTAGACCGCAGCACGGTACACGCCGCGGCGCAGCAGATCGCCGACTCGTGGCGCAACCCGCCTGGGAGCTTCGACGACGTACTTGACCGCCTCGAGAGATCCGGACTCGGGGTCAGCGTCGCCGAACTGCGCGCTCGGCGGTAGCGGCGAGGCGCCCGGATCACCAGGTGTGGCCGGTGATTCGTTCGTAGACCTCGACGTAGCGGGCCCGGGTCATCTCGACGATGTCGGCCGGCACCTGCGGGGCGGGCGGGCGCTTGTCCCAGCCGGTGCCGGCGGCCCAGTCCCGCACGTACTGCTTGTCGAAGGAGAACTGGGGGCGGCCCGGCAGGTACGCGTCGGCCGGCCAGAAGCGGGAGGAGTCGCTGGTCAGCACCTCGTCGGCGAGAACCAGGGTGCCATCGGGGGCCCAACCAAGCTCGATCTTGGTGTCGGCGACGATCAGGCCGCGTTCGGCGGCGAGCGCCGCGCCGCGCCGGTAGACGTCCAGGGTGATCTGCCGCAGCCGCTCGGCGGTCTCCGCGCCGACCTGGGTGACGACGTCGGCGTACGTGATGAACTCGTCGTGCTCGCCGACGGGGGCCTTGGTGGTCGGGGTGAAGATCGGCTCGGGCAGCCGGGACGCCTCGACCAGGCCGGCGGGCAGCGCGATGCCGGAGACCGAGCCCGACTTCTCGTACTCCTTCAACCCGAGTCCGGTGAGGTAACCACGAGCGATGCACTCGACGGGCACCATGTCGAGGCGGCGGCAGCGGATGGCCCGGCCGGCGAACTCGGCCGGTACGTCGGTGGCGGAGACGACATGGTGCGGCACAAGATCGGCGAGCTGCTCGAACCACCACAGCGACAGCGCGGTGAGCAGCTTGCCCTTGTCCGGGATCGGGGTGGGCAGCACCACGTCGTAGACGCTGATCCGGTCGGAGGCGACCAGGATCAGGTCGTTGCCGTCGGCGTACACGTCCCTGACCTTGCCCGAGTGCAGCAGCTCCACGTCGGCAAGTACATCACGACGGCGGCCGGCGAAGACGGGTGCCCGTCCGCCCCGGGCTGGCGGGCGGACGGGCTGGCCAGGTTGGGGGCTCGATCCTGGCCGGCCGCCGGTTCGTCGGCGTTACCCGGGCCGACGAAGCGACGCGTACTGGCCCTGAAATTCCTCAGGAAAACGCTTTCCAGTGGGACGAACGCTACGCGATCAGCCCACACACCGTCAATGCATCGACTGAGGAGGCGGCACGAACAGCCGGACGGCCCGTTGACACCCGACCTGGTCGCTTGTGTAAATGATCGGGCCGTAGACCGGCCAGCCCAGCCCTGATCAGGAGAAACCCGTGTCATCATCCGCCGTATCGACACGCGGAGCCGTTGCCCGAACACTCACTGTCCTGATGGCGGTCGCCATCGGACTCGGCGCCTGCGCCACCGACGACACCGGCGAGCCGACCGAGGACGGGCCGATCGAACTCTCCGTCTTCTGGTGGGGCGCGGAGCGCCGGGCCGAGCTGACCCAGCAGGCGCTCGACGTCTACGCCGCCCGCAATCCGGGGATCACCTTCAGAGTGACCTGGCAGGGCTACACCGGCTACTACGACAAGCTGGCCACCCAGGCCGCCGCCGGCAACACGCCGGACCTGTTCCAGATCGACGACAACTACCTGACCGAGTACGCCGAACGTGACGTCGTACTCGACCTCACCCCCTACGTCGACAGCGGCGAGCTCGACCTCTCCGGCTTCCCTAACAGCCTGGTCCAGTACGGACAGATCGGCGGACGGACGGTGGCGGTCGCCGCCGCCGCGAACACCCCGGCGATGGTGTACAACAAGACGCTGCTGGCCGAGCTCGGTGTCGACGAACCGACGATCGGAATGACCTACCCGGTGCTGATCGACTGGGCCAGCCAGATCACCGCGCTCACCGACGGCGAGGTGGCCGGCACGATGGACCCGTCGGCCGACTACAAGGCGCTCTGGCTCTGGCTACGTAGCAACGAACTCGAGCTGTACCGGGGACGGCAACTGGGCTTCGAGGTCGACGACCTCAAAGCCTGGTTCGACCTGTGGCAACAGGCCCGCGACGCGGACGCCACCCCGAGCGTCGAGCTGATCAGGGCGGCGAACAACGGCAACGCCACCCAGCAACTCGTCGTCACCGGTGACGCGGCGACGTCGTTCATGTGGTCCAATCAGCTGGCTGAGCTGCAAAAGCACACCACCGCCGACCTCGGCGTGGTCGCCTATCCAGGCGACCCGGAGGGCCAGTGGGCGCGGGCGTCGATGTACTGGGCGGGATTCCGGGGCACCCGGCACCAGCAGGAAGTGGTGGACCTGATCGACTTCCTGGTCAACGACCCGCAGGCTGGCCGCATCCTCGGCACCGAGCGCGGCCTCAGCTCCAACCTGAAAGTCCGCGAGACGGTGCAGGCGACGCTCGCCGACGAGAAGATGCAGGCGTCGGTCGCGTTCGAGCAGCAGATGTCCGATCTGTTCGGTCCGGCACCGGTGCCCCCGCCGCCCGGCCACACCACGGTCCGGACACTACTGGTCACGGCGGCGGAGAGCGTACAGATCGGCGCGGCGACCCCTCGGCAGGCGGCCGAGGAGTTCGTCGCACAGGCCAATGCGGTGTTGGCGAACAGCTGACCGGGCCACGAAGAGTGAGGTCGGCCGACCACCTGGGTCACCAACAGGCGGGACAGGCGTAACAACCAGTTACATTGGTCGACGTCACGCCGTTTCGACCGTACCGTCAGCATGGGAGGTCCCCCATGCCGGAGGATTACATCGGCCTGCGGGTCGCGCGGTGGCGTGACATCGCCGGCATGACGCAGCAACAGCTCGCCGCCGAGATCGGGGTAAGCCGCGAGTACGTTTCCATGATCGAGAACGGCAAGCGCGCGGTGACCAAGAGGTCCATGCTCATCGCGCTCGCCACCGCGCTCGGGGTCTCTACGATGGACCTCACCGCGCAGCCGTACCTGCCCCGGTCCCGCAACGACCTGGCGCTCTACGCCGCCGTACCGGCGATCCGCAAGGCGATGGACGACGACGAGCCGGCTGCGGCCCGCCCGGCGGCGCTGCTCGCCGCCGAGGCCGACCGGGCGATGCGGGCCCGGATGGCCTGCGACAACCCGACCCTCGGCATCCTGCTGCCCCGGTTGATCGCCGAGATCCGCTCCACGGCCAACGCCGACGAAGACCCAGTCGCACTGCGGATCGCGGTGCAGGCCCTGGTCACCGGTTCGCTGGCGCTCAAACCACAGGGCCACGTCGACCTGGCGATGCGGCTCGCCGAGCGCGCCGTCCGGGCGGCGCAGCTCGCCGACGACCCGGCCTGCGTCGCCGCCGCCGACTACGCGCTGGCCCAGGCGGTCCTGGCCACCGGGCTGCGGAAGCGATCCTGGACGTTGGCCTGCGACGCCGCCGAACGAATCCAACTTCACACAAGTACGGACGAAGGCCGCGCGTGGTACGGCATGCTGCACCTGCACGCCGCGCTGTCCGCCGCCAGCCTAGGTCAGCACGACGTCGCCGAAACGCACATCGCCGAGGCCGCCGACGTCGCCCGGCGTACCGCTGGTGATCCGTGGCGGATGGAGTTCACCTCGGCGAACGTCGCGGTGTGGCGGGTCGGGGTGGTGCTGGAGAACGGCGAGCCGGGCCGCGCCCCGGAACTCGCCCGCAAAGTGGACCAGAGCGCGCTGCGGACCCCGCAGCGCCGGGCCAGGTTGCACATGGACGCCGGGCGCGGGTTCCACGCCGCCAAGCGCAACGAAGAGGCGGTACGGGCGTTCCTGCGGGCCGAGGCGATCGCCCCGCACGAGACCCGCAGCCGGGCCACCGTCCGGGAGATCATCGCGCACATCGTGCGGGACTCGTCGCCCCGTAGTGGCTCCGACGAGCTTCGGCAACTCGCGGTACGGATGGGAATCGATCCACTCTCGCCAGAGGATCATTCGACGTAACCGCTCGTTACGCAGAATCCGCTTGCAGTCTCGTACCGTCATGAGTACGGGGTGCGGTGCCGGGTGTCAGTGGAGAGCCCCCGGTGTCGCACCCCGGCTTCCGGGTCGCACCTGTGGCTCCGCTCGGCGGTCCCCTGTTGCGCTCGCACCGTCGTGAAGGACTGTCGTGGAGGGAGGGACATGGTCTCGTACGACGAGTACCTCTTCGCCGTCGCGGCGACACTGGCCCGCCGACACCGGCCACAGTGGTCGTGGCGCCGGTGGCGGCGGACCTGCCGGTGTGGCGCTGAACTGCCCTGCCGCACCCTGCACCGGGTGCCGATCAACCGGGGCCACTGGCCACGATGAAGCTCCGCCGTCACCGTCCGGTCAGTCGGTAGCCGACCAGACCGGCACCGACCACCAGCAGCCCTACAGCGGTCAACGCCTGCGCCACACTGGCACCGCCACCGCCGGCCGGCTGATCGGCCGGAGCCGCCGGTGGTGCCGGCGCGAGCACCGCGTTGGTCGCGATCAGCGACGGGGCGGGCCGCTCAGCACCCGGCCCGGTGTCCGACCACTCGTAGCTGTCGCCGTCGACGCACCGCTGCACCGCCGGGAACCAGAAGGTCTGCCCGGCCGTCCCGGTCAACCGGACCAGCACCGAGAACTCGGCGACCCCGGCGGCGATCTGCTCGGCGCTGATCGCCGGCCCGGTCCAGCTGACCCGGCCGGGGGTGACCTCGGCAGCCCACCCGGGCGGCTGTCCGGTCGTCGAACCGGCGATCGCCCCGGCCGGCATTTCGACCACCAGCTCGTCGGTGTCCGCGTTGTCGCAGCCGTGGTCGAAGGTGAAGGTCAACGTGGTGGCACCGGCACCGTTCGGGGCCGCGCCGGCCAGCTGGGTGTGGGCCGCCGCCGGCGCCGCCGACCAGAGCGTCACCAGCGCCGCCGGTGCCAGGCCCAGCAGCGCCGCGCCGAGTAGTCCTGCGGCACGTCGTCGGAACCTGTTCATCGGATCTCCACCGGAATAATCGCGATCGGGCTGTCGAACCGGGAGGTACGCGCGTTGACGGTGACCTCCCAACTGCCGGGCAACGGGAAGTCGGCGACCGCCTCGTAGCTTCCGGGGCCCGTCTGGGCGAGCCGGCGCTCCAGCGGCCCGACCCCGGCTTCGGGCAGCGTGACAGTGACCGTCGGCGGCGTGACCGGCTCCAACGGCTGCCCGGCGACGTCGAACAGCGCCAACTCCAGCGCGTTGATCCCGGTGGCACCCGGGGTTATCCGGATCTGCACCCGGCCGTCGCCGAGCGCGGCGTCCGCGACGACGGCCTGCTCAACGGAGCTGGTACGGCCGTCGGCCGAACCGGTGGCGGCGTTGTCGGTCTCGGAGGCCCGGTTGGTCGGGTCTCGGGTGACCAGCACACCGGTGACGGCGAGCACCCCGACCAGCAGTACCGCCTCCGCCCGGACGGTGCGGCGCAGTGAACGCAGGGCGGCGGCCTCGGTGTCAGGTCGGCGGGTACGCGGCACCAGCAAATAACGGTTCCAGCCGGCGATTCCGACGAGCACCGCCACCGCCGCGACCTTGCCGAGCAGCACCAGCCCGTACGTGGTGCCGAGCAACGCCGACCAGGAGCCGACGATCCGCCAACCGAGCAGGACTCCGGCCACCGCCAGCAGGGCGACCAGCAACGCGGCGGTCTGGGAGAACGCGGCCACGACGCCGGCCCGCTGCGTGGCCGACGGGGTGTCGGTCCGCCGGGACAGCAGGTGACCCAGGCCGAGGATCCCGCCGAGCCACACCGCGGCCGTGACCAGGTGCAGCAGGTCGCTGCCCAGGGTCAGCCAGGCCGGGCCGAAGCTGCGGGTGTGGCCGACCAGCGCCGACGCGCCGAGCGCCAGCCCGGCCCCGGCGAACACCGCTACACCGGCCGGGCGGCGGGCCGCACCGGCACCGCCGCTGCCCAGCCTGGCTCCGACCAGGACCGCGAGCACGCCGGCGGCGGTGAGTGCGGCGGCCAGGCCGAGGTCGGACAGGTAGCCGGTCCGCCAAGGCGCCGGGCCGGCCAACGCGCCGACGTCGGCCGCGTCCTGCCATGCGGTGGTGACCGGCGGCATCACCGCCACCGCGACGAGGGCGACGACCCCGAGCCCGACCACTGTGGGCAGCTGTCGTCGACGCGCCGGGATCGGCAGGAAGGACAGGCCGAACACAGCCAGCCCGGTGCCGCCGAGCACGCCGACGTACAGCAGCGCCTCGGTGGCCGGGCGGAGCACCCGCAGGGCGAGGTCCGGCTCGGTGACCGGGATCGCGACGCTGCCGGCGGTGGGTGCGCCGATCGCGAAGCTGAACCCGCCGGCCACCGGGTGGCTGTCCGCGGAAACGACCCGCCAGCTGACCACGTACGTGCCGTCGGCCAGGCCGGTCGGCAGGTCGATGACGACGGTGCTGTCCACCGACCTGGCGGTGACGTCGATCGTGGACCCGCCGGCGTCGAGCACCTGCACGCCCTCGGCGCGGATCTGGACCGGCTCGTCGAAGGTCAGGGTGACCGACGGCGGCGCCTCGGCGAGCAACGCGCCGTCCGCCGGATCGTTGGTCAGCAGCGTGGCGTGCGCGGCGGCCGGGCCGGCCCCGGCGAGCGCGAGCAGCAGACCGAGCAGGCTTCCGGACAACAGTCCGGGTACGGCGAGCAGCGCGGCCCGCCGTACCCGGTGCGGCGACCACACCCCTATGTGGTCTTCCGGGTGCGCTGCAGCGCCAGGCCGCCGGCGGTGAAGCCGAGCAGGCCGAGGATCAGGCCGATCCAGCCGACGACGGAGCCGCCGTCGCTGGTGGTGGAGCCGGCGGTGGTGAGCTCGGTCGGCTCGGCGTCGTCGGCGGGCTCGTCACCGGCGGCGGTGCCGTCGGCGTCGGCGGCGGTGATGACGAACGAGGGTGCCGGGTAGTCCAGCTCGTGGCTGTCCTGGCCGTCCGCCGGCACCTGGGCCCAGGCGGTCTCGCCCTGCTCGCAGGTCTGGATGGAGGGGAAGACGAGGGTCTCCCCGGCCGCGTCGGGCAGTCGCAGGGACAGCTCGAACACGTCCCGGTGACCTTCGGGCAGTGGGGTCTTGGCGGTGTAGACGATCTCCGCGACCCGCTCGGTGAGCTCGTTGCCGTGGCTGTCGGTGACCGGCGGGTCGAGGGTGGCCATCACCTTCTCGACCGTCCAGCCCTGATTGATGGTGGGTGTCACCGAGTTGATCTGGTCGGGGATCTGGATGGCCACCTTGGTGGTGGCCGAGCCGTCGCAGCCGTGCGGCACCGACACCGTCAGCACGGTGTAGGAGTCGGCGGTGGTGACGGTGGGGGTGACGGTGACGTGCGCCGCCGCCGGGGAGCCAGCGAGCAGGATGGCGCCGCCGGCGATGGCGGCGACGGCACCGGACCGGGCGACGCGACGAAGGGTGGAGTGCATGGACGGGTTACCTCTCGATCATCGGGCCGCCGAGGGTGCCTCTGGGCGGGAGCTTGGTGGATTGGTCGGCCGCCGATGCCGGTTGGTTCCCGGCGGTCCCGATGATCCGGCAAGAGCTGATCGTCACCCGGGTCCGGGGCGCTGGTCCCGACTCTGGTCGCCGTCGCGGCCGGAGGGCTGGTCGCCGTCGCGGCCGGAGAGCTGGTCGCCCTGAGCCGGCGCGCGCCACATCGGCCAGATCGGCGGGCCGTCCGGCAGCTGGACCGGTTCGGCGGCGACGTACCCGTGCCGAAGGTAGAGGCCGCGGTTGCGCGGCGTGGTGGCCTCCAGGTACGCCGGGGTGCCCGAGGCGTCGAGCTGCCGGTGCTGGTGGGTCAGCAGGGCGGTGCCAACGCCCCGGCCCTGCAGCCAGGGTGTGACCCCGAGGTACGCGAGATACCGGTGCGGCCGGTCCGGCCGGTGTCCGCTGAGGATGCCGTGCAGGGCGGCGACGCGGTGCTGCCAGATGCCGGCGGCGAGCATCATTCGACGCTGGTGGACGGTGATGTGGTTGGCCGACTCCGGCTGATCACGCTGGTACCAGATCGCCACCCCGGTGAACGGTCCCGCCACGTACACGTCGGCACCGGTGTCGATGGCGTGTTCGAGTTCGATGGTGAACAGCGACCGGAACGTGGTGACCCGGGCGTCGATGTCCCCCACCAACCACTGGGAGACCGGTGCGATCAGAAACGCCTCGGTGAGCAGCGTCGCCGCCTGAGGGATGTCGTCGTGGGTGGCGGCCCGGACGGTCATGGCGGGTGTGGTCGCGTTCATCGGCACGCTCCAGGAGGGTGAGTGTGGGTGGAATGGAACAGGTGGAATGAAACAGCTGGGTCGCGCGGTAGAGGGACTGCGCGGTAGGAGGATCGTGCGGGTGGCAGGTCGTGCCGGCCCCGGCTGGCCGACTCAGGCTCAGGTACGCCCGCTCAGCACAGCGTTGCCGACCGCCGCGCCGGTCCGGCCCAACAGGTCGCGCAGCGCAGGCCGCAGCGCCCGTAGCAGGACATCGAGGTGACGGGCCACCTCGGGTTCGGCACCGTCGAGCAGATAGGCGTCCAGTCCGGTCGCCGCAGCCAGTCCGGCAAGGAACAGGTCGGGCTCGTCGAGCGGTTCCATCCGGCGCAGCCGCAGCGACAACCGCGCCCACGGCCAGGCCGCGAGGTTGATGTCGACCGGTACGTAGATCGTCCGGGTGCGCATCAGCCGGCGTACCTGCTCGGGTCGGACGACCCCGGCGGCAGTCAGCCGCTGGGCGACGTGGTCCGGGGCCCGCTCCGACAGAACGGTCAGCCAGACCCGTAGGCTGGTGTGCTCCGGCTCGTCGAGCAGCAGCCGCAGCGCGGAACGACCGAGCGCATCGGCTGGCGCCGCCGGATCGACCACCCAGACGTGACCGGCATCGACGGCGACGGCCTGCGCGGTGACCAGCTCGGCGAGGACCGCGCTGGCCAGACCGAGCCCGACCGCCCGGGGGTGCAGCCGGGCGCGACCGGTGACATCGTGGTGGGCAAGCAGGAAGAACTCATCGGCGAGCAGCGGCACCGTCGACCACCACCTGCTCGGCGGGCGGCGGCTGGATACTGGCGTGTTCGCCGACGGCGGCCCGCCGCACCGCAGCGACGCTGACCAGCGCCTGTTGGCAAGGTGGATGGTCGGGTCGACAGTCGACGTGGTGGCCGTCGACCCACACCCACTGCCCGCCGTAGCTGCGGGCGGAGCCGATCCGGACGTAGGTGATCAGCAGATCGAAGGGCTCGCCGGGCACGGGACCTCGCCCGTACTGCCACTCGGAGACGGCGAATCGGAGCACCGTACCCGGCGGCAACTCCGGAACTTCCACGTTCTTAACATTGTAGGTCATATATATCGATCCAGCCGGAATCATCGGACGCGCCACCGGGGGCACGCGTCGCCATCCGGAGCACGGCAGGCGATCCGGACGTCGTTTTCTCTAACGTGAAGATCCAGGTCGGGGAGAGCGCTTGGCGGACATTGGTCACGTGGACCAGATGAATTCCAACTCGTCGGCTGCACCACCGATCCGAACCTCGGAGAGCACCTCCCGGAACGCCGAGGAAAGATCCCCGACGGCGGTGCCGGCCAACAGATCCGGATGATGAGCCGCCACCGCGTTGAACACGAGACGTTCGACGGTGAGCGCGTCCACCGGGCTCAGCCGGCAGCCGCACGGGGCACCGTACACCCAGCCATTGAGCCTGGCCATCGGGATCATTTGCCGTTCGCAAGTTGCACAGAAGAGCAGACCGGCCAGTGGTGACGGATAGCCACCGGGCGACGTATTGAGAGCGCCGACCCGAGCATCATTCAGCTCAGCACCGTCGGTGATCTCCCAGCGCGTGCCACGGCTTTTCGCCATCGCGAACTCCTCACCCTGGGACACCATCGATTGACCGCCATCGGCGGACGCAGATCGAGTCTGCCAGGGTACCCACAGTGGTGCAACGCTCAACGCGCCGGTGAAACCGCGCCGAGAGTTTGAAAACCCCGAAACAGCTGCGGGTTCACCTTCGTCGACTCCTCGGAGGTCGTCCGGAATCCGGATGGCAGCGCCCCGATCGGCCCCCACCACGACGCCGACCAACGAGGACGGTGGACGCGCCGGCCGATGCCGAGACCGGCGGTCGTCCGATACGCTGGTAGGTCCCACGCCTCGCGCGGGTGATCCCGGTGGCCGACGGGATCCCTCCCCATCACCGTCCCGTCGGCCACCGCCACCGCTGCGATGGCCGGTCGCCACCACCGCCGTCGCCGACCTTGATCGACAATGGCACGATCTCCGCCATGGATCACGGGCACGGCAGACTCGAACTGTCCATCGGATACCCAACCAGCCGGCCGACCCGGCTCGCGGTGCTGTCGGTACTGGGCGTCGGGCTGGTCACCGCCGGGTGCTGCCTCGGCAGCCTGCTCGGGCTGGTGGTCTCGGGCGGCGGGGACGAGCCGACCCTGCCGGTGCTGCTCGGCACCGGTCTCGCTCTGGGGGCGTCCGCCGGTATCGGCCTGCCGATCGCCCGGGTCGCCCGGACCGGGGCGTGGCTGTCCGGCACCCAGCTCACCGTACGCGGACTCGCCACCCGCACCGTCGACCTGCGTACGGCCGAGACCGTGACGATTTCGCTCGGCTCCCCCGCGACCACCGATGCGGAACCGAACAGCGGCACGGAACAGAACAGCGGCACGGAACAGGACAGCGGCGGCGGCGCCGCCAGCACCCCGGTGCTCACCGTCAGCGGCCCGGACGGCACCGTCCGGCTGCCGCTGCGCAACCGGGAGGGCACCCTGCTACCCGCTGCCGAGATGATCGCGCTGGCCCGGGCGTTCTCCGCCGCTTCCTGCCCCGGCGCACACGAGGCCGCCCATCTCCTGCACACCATGGACGCCGATCCGAGGGCCCTGCTGCTGTGACCGCCGGCCGGCGGGTTTGCCGGCCGACGGAAGTGGTAACCCGGAAAGGGTGAGGCAGTTGGCGAGCAGGAGGGGGGCACCATGACCGAGGGGTTGGCGAAGCTGGTCAGGATGAGCGACGCCCACGAAATGGTCGCCGATCCGGCCGAGGACATTCGCGGCCGAAAGGTGTGCGACGCGGACGGCAACGACATCGGTAAGGTCGACGACCTGCTGATCGACGAGGCAGAACACAAGGTCCGGCTGCTGCGGGTCGAGCACGGCGGCATCCTCGGTCTCGGGGCCACTCCGTCGTTCGTCCCGGTCGACGCGATCGTCCGGATCACCGACGGCGTCGTGCACATCAACGAGTCGAGTGAGCGGGTGGCCGGTGCCCCGGCCTACGATCCGGAGCTCGTGTCACAGGACAAGTACTACGAGGAGCTGTACGGCTACTACGGTTACCCGCCGTTCTGGGGCGTCGGGTACGTGTACCCGGGCTACCCGTTCTACCGCTAGTCGGCACCGGATCGGGTCGGGGCAACGTAGGCGCTTCGGCGCCGTAGCGGCGTACGCCGGGGTCGGTCAGGCATGGAAGTACAGTCGATGCCGGTACGTGCATCAGCTCGGTACTCTCTGCGATACGCGATGGGCTCGTCCGCAGCCCACGTGTCGTCGCCGAGTGACTCGGGAGCAGCAGATGAGCCTTCTCTACCGAGCCATTTGGAAGGACTGCACCGAGGAATCCGACCAGCGGGCCGTCGTGGAGCTGGCACACGAGAGTTTCAGCCGGTGGGCACTGGACGATCCTGATGCGACACCGATCGACCTCGGTGAGACCGTCGTCGGTGACAAGGTGCTACACCTGCGCGTCCTCGACAGCGACGACATGTACGGGATCGAGGCTCAGTCCCGGGTCAGCCAGGGATCAGCCATCTGGTCGGTGACCCTGCGCGCTCTCGCCACCGGCAGCGCGGTCCACGTCTGGGTGGATCTTGGCATGGAAACGGACGAACCGTGCCAGCCGGTTACCGTCGGCCCGCCCCGCGTCGTCCACGACCTGCTGGCCCTGTCCAACCGGCCGTCGCTGGGGGTCACCGACATCGTCTCGCTCCCTGTCCGGAATCCTCGGGGCACCTCACTGCCCGCACCATTGCAGACCTTGACAATCCTCCCCGCCCTGAAGGGACGGGGATTCCCTGGGTCGCCCCAGGGGGTTCCTGCTTCACCGACGACCGCCCCGTCCGAGAGGAGGACTCCCGGCGAGGTCTCACACCGCCTCCACAGGCAGTCACGGAGAGCCCCTCCGCGAGAATGTTCCGGGCCGCGTTCACGTCCCGGTCATGGGCCTGCCCGCACCGGCAGGTCCACGACCGGACCGCCAACGGCAGGTGTTCAGCCAGTACGCCACAGCCCGAGCACAGTCGGGTCGACGGGAACCAGCGGTCCACGACCACCAGATCCCGGCCGTACCAGTCCGTTCTGTACCCCAGCATGCTGCGGAACTGCCGCCAGCCCGCGTCGGAGACGGCGCGGGCCAGACGGTGACTGGCCATCATGTTGCGGACGGCCAGGTCCTCGATCACGATCGTCTGGGTTTCACGAACGAGCCGGGTGGTCAACTTGTGCAGGTGGTCGCGGCGGCGGTCGGCGACCCGGGCATGAACCCGGGCCACCGACAGCCGGGCCTTGGCCCGGTTCGCCGAGCCTTTGGCCCTGCGTGCGAGGTTCCGCTGGGCCCGGGCCAGCCGCCGCCGGTCACGGCGTTCATGTCCCGGGTTGGGGATCTTCTCCCCGGTGGACAGGGTGAACAGGCTGTCGAGGCCGGCGTCGACCCCCACCACGGCGGCGGTGGTGGCCGGGGCCGGTTCGATCCGGTCGTCGCAGAGCAGGGAGACGAACCAGCGGCCCGCCGGGTCCTGCGACACGGTCACCGTCGACACCTCATTGAGGAACGCGAGGTCGTCGGTCTTCTTCCACCCGGTCAGCATCGCCGACGTGGCGTTGTAGGTGACCCGTTCCCGACGCAGGGTCCACGCCTCGGTGCGGGCGGCCAGCGGCCATGTTGTAGACCAGCCGGACACAGCCGAACGTCCGGGCGAGCTCGGCGGCCTGCCCGGGGGTGGGGTCGAAGCGGTACCTGAACGCCCGCTTCACGGTCCTGGACACAGTCCACAGTCTAGCGATTCGGTCGTGAGCCGTGGGGTCGCGTGTGGGGTGGACGCCGATCCGCCCCGGCGACGGACCGGCTTTCCCTGCCCTGCTCCGCCCGGGCCCGGGCCACGCCCTGCTCCACCGCCGCGCCCGCCGACTCACCCACCGCCGTCGCGGGCTCCTGCCCGACCGCCTCGGGTGCCCGCTGCGCCGACCCGCCGGTTGCCAGCCGCAAGATCCGGTCCGCTTCCCGCTCGAGTGGGTCGGTGGTGGAGCCCACCGCAAGCTTCGCCTGGATGATCGCCCTGGTCTGCCGGTTGCCGTACCGGCGCTGCAGGTGGTGTGCCGGGTTCGATGCCGGACGCAGGGCAGGTGCACCGCTGCCACGGGCAGCACCCGGCGTACGGCCAACGGGTTCATGTTGGTGCGAGTGCATCAGGACAGCCACCGCCCTTCGAGCCTCGGCGGCCGGGAGCCGCCGGGCAGATCATGATCGCCTATGTCCGCACCACAGTAGCGAGGAGGCGTCTGTCCACCATCTGCCCGGCAGACTCAGCCGCCGGACGGCTACCCGAGTGGTCGCCAGCCGTCCCGGTATCCGACCGGGCCGGCCACCCCCGATGCCGGGCGCTGCTCGCCGTGCCGGGCGCCCGGCACCGGCCCGGTCCGGATCACCGCCGGACGTTCGACCAGTACGCAGGTCCGCTCCCCCGGCCACCACCAGCCGGCGGACCGGGCCAACGTCGCCCACTCGTCGAGCTGAGTCTCGTCGGCCCGCCGGTACCGGGCCAGCCCGAGCCGGCGCAGCACGTCGTAGTACGCCACCCAGTGCGCGTCCTGCTGGCCGTACCAGGCGGTCGGCACGGGCTGTCGCCCGACGGCCGCGAGTGCCGCGCGGACCGGTAGGGAGAAGCCGTCAACGAGGCTGGTCCGCAGCGCGTCGCGGACCCCCTGCTGCAGGACGACCCGCAGCGGTACGCCGGCCGCGAGCGCCTCGATCGGCGGCAGCACCGGCCATTTCGATCCGGCACCGTCCTGTTTCTGGCCGGCGTCCTTCTTCCAGGCGTCCTTCTTCCGGGCGTCCTTCTTCCGGGCGTCCTTCTTCCGGCCGGCCTGTGGTGGGGTCAGGTCGGGATGGTCGGCGGCCGCGTCCAGGGCGCTGCGCAGCCGGGACAGCCCGGCGGCGATGTCGCTGGCTAGTGGGGGTTTCCCGGCCGGCTGTCGAGCTCTGATCCACTGCTGGAGCAGGTCGTGGGTGGGCAGACCGGCCAGCAGCGGCAGTGCCTGACGTGGTGAGTCGACCCAACGGAACCGGGGTCGACGACGAGAGTGCCGGGCATAGATGCGGGACAGGATGTCCTCTGTGGTGGCCCGGCCGGCGGGCGCGGTGTCGAGCCCGTGGTCGAGCCATTCGCGCCGGACGGGTTCGGCCAGCCGCCAGTAGGCGACGAGCCGATCGGAAGCTGGTGCTGGGGAGGTGGAGCGGGCGGCGTCACGCCGCGCGGGCGCGGTCACCGCGCGAGGGCGGTTCCGCCCTTCCGGTAGGAAGTGATCATGTCCACCATGGTGGCGGATCTGGCCACCGACCGCAACCGGCCTGCCCTCTTCGGCTGGCCGCTTCCGGTCAGCCGGCGAACTGCTGCCACAGGTAGTAGAGCGCGAACCAGGTGAAGAAGACCACGGCGGCGACCACCAGTGCGGTCGCGGCCCACCCGGCGCGCAACGCGCGTGGCATGGTCCGCCGGTTGAGCCACAGCACGAGTCCGGCGACCAGCGGGATGTGCACGGCCTCGATCGACCCGGCGAGGGTCAGCAGGGCGACCGGATTGCCGAAGATCAGGAACACGGCGTACGGCAGGGTCGCCAGCCACACCACGACGGCGGTCCGGCTGATCACCGCCGGGCGGGCCAGGCTGTGCTCGGTGAGCCGTTCCGGCAGCACACGCCGTACGCCGTCGGTGTAGAGCCGCTGCCACCCGTCGATGTTGGTGAGGGTGGCGGTCCAGAACGCCGAGACCAGTCCGACGACCATCAGCCAGAAGCCGACGCTGCCGAACACCTCGCTGAACAGGCGGGTCAGGTCGCGGGCGACGTCGGCTTCGGCGGGCACGATGCCTTCCGGCCGCAGCAGCTCGGCGCCGAGGATCAGGAACGCGACGGTGATCAGCGCGACGCCCACCACGGCGAACGTCGAGTCGAGGGTCATCGTCCGCAGCCAGCCGCGTACCCGGTCGATCTGGTGGCTGTCGAGGTCCCGTGGGTCGCGGCGGTCGGCCGCCGCCACCCCGGCGTGGCCGATGCCCTTGGCGGTGATCCAGTACGAGTACCACATCAGTCCGGCCGCGCCGTTGGACAGGAAGCCGAGCCAGGGCAGGATCTCGGCTACCTGCAGATCGTCCGGCGGCACCGGGACGAACCCGGCGGCGGCCTCGGTCAGGTCCGGCCCGACCTGGATCGCGGCGACGACCGCGCCGAGGGCGAGCGCGATGCCGAGGACTCGGGACACCCATTCGACGCCGGTGTAGTGACCGACCAGCACCAGCCCGGCGGCGGCCGCGAGGACCGCGCCGGTCCAGGCCTGGATCGGACCGGGTACGGCGAGCGCGAGTGCGCTGCCGGCGGCGCTGGCGATCCCGGCGATCGCGGCGATCCCGACGACCAGCTGCGGCACCAGGATCAGCCAGATCGCCCAGCCGGCCGGGCCGGGCAGGCCGGCCAGGCCGGTGAGCAGCCGGCGGCCGGTGACGACGCTGTAGCGGCCGATTTCCCGGGTGACGAAGAGCTTGAGGACGAGTACGGCGACCAGCGCCCACATCAGACTGTAGCCGTACTGGGCTCCGACCCGGGGAGTGAACAGCAGTTCGCCGGTGGCGAGGGCGGCGAGCGCCCACAGCACGCCGGGGCCGATGTAGCGGAATCGGCGCCAGCCGGTCGGTGGTTCGGGTACGCCGGTCGACCGCTGCGGCGCGGCCTCGGTGACCTGGCTCATGCCATGTCTCCTTCGGGGGTGGACTCGTCGGGTCGATGCCACTGCCCGAGCCGGTACCCAACAGGCGACTCCTTCACGCACAACGCCCATCGGCCAGCAGATGACTTCACAGCTGCACATCGGTAATCTTTGATGTATTTGTCGTCACACCCGCACCAGGTGCCGATGACCGTCCACGAAGCATCCGAGACAGCAGAAAGGAAGCAGATGAAGCGCGCAGTCCTGCGTGCGGCGACCGTCCTCGCCGCCGCGATCGCCGCCGCTGCCCTCGCGGCCAGCGGAGCCACCGCCAGCCCGTCGATCCTGCAGCGGTTCTCCGTCCCGTCCGGGGACAACTGCACCTACGGCTACACCCTGGGTCACCTGGAGTGGCGCTCCGCCCCGCCGACCAGCGCGGTACGGGTGACCGGGATGCTCGCCGACCGTCCGTTCCCGAACAACCCGGGAGCCGTCTGCCGCGACGACAGCCGTTACACCATCGCCAGCTATACCGCGTACGCCGGCGAGCGGGTCGTCGACGAGACCGCCCGCCGGGTGAACAACGGCGTCGTCGAGATCGAGTTCGTCCTCGGCGCGAACGCCGCCGTCCGAGGAATCGACCGCGTCGCCATCCAGGTCTGCCGGGTGTCACTGCTCGACATCACCCCGATCCCGGACTACTGCGGCCGCCCGCACACCTTCACCCCGTCGACCGTCACCCCGACCGTGCCCCTCTGACAGGGCAAGCGACTCCGCCATCCTGATGGCGCAGATGCATCGACATGCGCCTGCACCATCAGGCCGGTCCGCAGAGCATCCAAAGCGTCGGCGACCATTTGGTGAAACCGCGTCCGCAAGCTGAGCCGCACCGGCGCACCCATGTTTCATGATCGGTCTGCTTTCATGATCGGTCTGCTTCACGTCGACCCCGGGTTGCACCTCGAAAGTCAATCGATTAGCGTCGTGGTCGTTGGTCGTCGTACGGGGCGAATTGATCAACCCCCACTCGCCGGCCGACAATTCACCCCTGACTGCAGGAAATGCTATCTCAGTCGCGTGTCCTCAATTGTTCCAGCACGGGGAGGATCAATGAAACAAGCAACACGGGTGCTCAGCGCCCTGGCCGCAACCACCCTCGCCCTCGTCGGCGTTGCCACGCCCGCACAGGCGATGGCTGAGCCAACGGACACTGCGGTCGCGGTGCCGGGAATCGCGCCATCGGGTTCCGCAGGCACCGCAACATATCTGGACCGCGCCGGCCGGATGATCCCGATGGCCACGACCACCGGCACGGCCGCAGACACGGCTCTGATCGGCTGCACACCAGAGAGCGGCCGGGACAACACCTGGCGGCAGAAGGCCTGCTCGTCGACCAGGGAACTACGGCCCTACACCGGAAGCGGCGACCGCACCGTCGCGCGTCACGACTGCGACGACACCCAGATGACGTCGTGGCGCAATCACGTCGACGTCGACGTGATCGGAGAAATCGACACCGGCGAGTGGCCGCATCGCCAGAACGACGTCGCCTGTCGCGTATACTGACCCTTTCGCAAACAGGAGACTCGCAGCTGCGCGGCAGCTGGAAAGGCACAGGAAACAGATGCCGGAACGCAGCATCAATACGCGGCCCGGCGTGGTGCCGGCGACCCTTCGGGTCGCCGGCACCATGTTCGCCGCTCTCTACGGCAGCTTCCTCACCGGACCCGCAGACGATGTGCCACACGGGGCCGACGGGGCAATGCTGTTAACTTTATGGGTCCTGGCTGGTGGTGACCCAGAGCCTGATCTTCGTGCGGGGTGGTAGCGGCTTCTTGTACTCGTCTTTCTGGCGTGGGTAGCGGCGGCCGGGTTGGCGCTGCTCGCGGGCGAAGCTGCGTGGCCGGCGTTCGGCGGGAAGCAGGTTACGCGGGTCGGTGATCTCGTAGATGACGTCGTGGACGAGCTCAGCCAGTCGTTCGGGGGGAAAACGCCGCGTCGTCACTGACGTGACGGGCGACGGCATCGCGGGCGCGGGTGAACGATATCCGGTCCGGGTCCAGGCCGGCCTGTTCCGCGCCGGCCACGATCAGATGCCGGATGGCCTGGTAGAGACAGAGCAGCCCGTACACCTCCTGGCGGACGAGGTCGGGTTTACGGGAACGGAGCACGACGTCGGCTCCGCCGCGTAGCCGGGTCTCGACCTCTCCGATGGCGGTCTCGATCCGCCACCGGTCGCGGTAGAGGTCGGGAAAGTCCCCCAGCGGATAGGCCCGCTCATCGAGCAGGGTCGTGACCAGGCAGAACAGTTCGCTGACCTCGTACTCGCCGTGCTGGTCGGGTTCGGTCTCGACGGTGTACTCGATCACCCGTACCTCGATACCGGGAATCTCGGCCGGCGGGACCTTCCGCCGCCGTAGCCGGCGCGCCGCGACCGGATCGGCGATCCGCGAGATCCAGGAGCCGTCCGCCAGCCGGCGCAACACCGGCAGGTCCACCCCCGCCTTGACCCGAAACACCGCGTGCGCGCCGGTCGCGGCGATCGCCCCCAGGTCCTCGTACGACAGGAAGTTACGGTCACCGACCACCACATCGGTGGACCCGAGCAGCGGCCACAGCGTCCGGGCCAGCGGCTGCTCGCCCTCACCCAGACCACCGAGCGCCACCCCCCGCAGGCAACGGGTACCCGTCTCGGCCAACGCCACCACCCGTACCTGCGGATACCCCACCGGGCCCTGCCCGTTGGACGGCGACCCGAACGCGGCCACGTTCTCCGGCGTCCTCGCCACGTTCAGGCAGAACCCGTCGACAGCCACCTTCCGCAACCCGTGGAAGTACCCCCACGGCGCCTGTTCCGGCCCCACCACCGACCCGCCGAACGAGGTCTCCAACACCCCTTCCAGCACCTCCGGACCCAACCGCCCCCGAGCCTTCGTCAACGCCGCCGCCGTCGGCTGCATCCCCACCTCACGACGCGTCCGGTACCGCCCGGCCCACGACAACCCCGACAACAGCCTGTTCCACACCTCCACATACGCGCTGTCCATGAACAACACACACGCGATCACGTAGTAGACGACCAACCGAGCCGGCAACAACCGGGACCGCTGCTCCCGCGCGTCCCACCGCTCCACCACCAGATCGACCACCTCCGGCGGAAACGCCGCGGTCAACACCCCCACACCCACCAGATCCGGCAACCGAACCCGCGACTCCTCCGCGACCCGCTCCTCAACCCTCGCCACGACCAGCGATCATAACCCCACCCACACTAAGTTAACAGCATTGGGCCGACGGGGAGCTGGACGCCTATTCGCTCTTCTACCACCGGTCACTCGCCATGGGCTGGCTCGACGATTCCTCGGCTGGCGGCGATCGCGACAACGGCATGCTCCGGTCGGGTGGCCTGTGGGCGACGAACGACGCCGGGTGGCAGCATCCAGCCGCCGCGCCCGACGCCGCCCTGCTGTCCTGGTTCCAGGTCGACGCCAGCGCGGTGGCGGGCGACCGGCCACTGCCGGTGCAGCCGTTCCTGCACTGCGCCGCAGAGGTGACGGCACGGCGGGGTCCGCTCGACCTGTCTGCGGTACAACTGCTGCTACCGGTGCACGGGCTCGACCCGGCGTCCCGCCCGCCGTACGCGCCGGTGTCGGCGACTCGGACGAGCCCGTGGTTCACCGGCCACGGTCCGGCGGACCGGACGCCGGTCGAGATCACCGTCAACAGCGGCCGGGAGCCGTCGCTACCCGACGTGGCGGTCCAGCTCACCGAGCTGCTCGCCGACCTGGGTCCGGATGTGTTCGGATACCGGTCGCACGACCTCACGGCCGCCGACACCACCCCGGCTCCACTGTTCGACGACAGCCTCTGGAACGGCCCACCACTGCACGGTGTGGTGCTTCGCGGTGAGCTGGTCGAGTGGTCCTGCGACGCGATCGGGTGGCTGGCCGAGGCGGCCGCCGACGCCGTGGCCCGGCTCGGCGTCGGCACGCCGCTGCTGTTCATTGCCGTACGCTCTGGTCAGGTCTTCTGACCGCCGGAGGGGTCCGCGGCGAGGGATGCCTTGACCGCACGGGCCGTCTCGTCGGCGAGCACCTCCCACTCGCCCGCCTCGAGACCGTCCAGGGCGGCCTTGACGATCACCGCCGGGTCGCTTTTCGGTCCGTCGTAGGAGGCCATCATGTCGGTGTCGACGGCACCCATCAGCAGACCTGTGACCTGGGTGTGCTGCGCGGCGAGCTCCAGCCGTACGGCGTTGGTGAGGTTCCACTCGGCGGCCTTCGCCGCCGCGTAGCCGCCGGCACCCGGGTAGGCGCTCCAGGACAGCGCCGACAGCACGTTGAGGATCGCGCCGTTGGCCAGCTGCGGCGCGAAGGCCCGGATCATGTGCAGCGTCCCCCAGAAGTGGGTGTCCATCTCCTGGCGGATCAGGCCGAGGTCACCGCCGACCAGGTCCGCTCCGGTCGTGACCCCGGCGTTGTTGACCAGCAGGGTGACGTCACCGGTGGCCGCCGCGGCGGCGGCGACCGAGTCCGGGTCGGTGACGTCCAGCGGCAGGACCCGTACGCCGGGCAGGTCGACGGACTCGGGGCGGCGGGCGGTGGCGTAGACCGTGGCGGCACCGCGCTCGACCAGCTGGGCGGCGAAGTGCCGGCCGATACCACGATTGGCCCCGGTGACCAGGGCGGTTGCTCCGAAAATCTGCATGCTGGCTACGCTAGAACCTGACATTGACGTCAAAGGCAAAGACTTGTGATGGGGGTCACTGTGCGGATCGGTGAGCTGGCCGCCCGCGCCGGGGTGAGCACCCGGGCGCTGCGCTACTACGAGGAGCAGGGTCTGCTGGTCGCGCAGCGCAGCCCGGCCGGTCAGCGCCGCTACCCGGAGTCGGCCGTCGAACGGGTCCGGCTGATCCAGCGGCTGTACGCGGCCAACCTGTCCAGCCGGACCATCGCCGACCTGATGCCCTGTGTGGACGCCAAGGTCAACACGCCCGAGTCACGCGCCCGGCTGGCTGCCGAGCGCGACCGGATCGACGCGCGGATCGCCGAGTTGACGGCAGCCCGCTCCCGCCTGGACGAGGTGATCGCGCGGGCCGCACACCCGGCCAGCGGCTGCGCGTACGAGTCCGGCCCGGCCGGACCGCCCTGATCGGACAGATCCAGGCAGTAACGGCCGCCCGGATCCTCGCCGCCGCCGAACAGGTCTTCGCGGCGGCCGGTCCGTCCGCCTCGACCGAGGAGCTCGCCGAGCTCGCCGGCGTGGCGATCGGCACCGTCTTCCGTCACTTCCCCACGAAGGCCGCTCTCATCGAGGCGGTGTTCATGTCCCGGCTACGGGAGATCACCGCGTACGCGCGGGAGATGGCCACCGCCGGCGACGTCGGCGCCGGCTTCTTCGCGTTCTTCACCGAGGCCGTCAAACAGTCGACGGTCAAGCATGCCTTCACCGACGCCGTCGACTCCGATGACGAGGTGATGGCCGCGGTACGGACGGCGATCGCCTCAGCCGGCGCGGACCTGCGCGACGCGATGGGGGACCTGCTGACCAGGGCGCAGCAGTCCGGAGCCGTGCGCCCGGACATCGCCACAGCCGAGTTGATCGGGCTGATGATCGGCACCTCGCGGGCGCTGGAGCAGGTCGGCCCCGACCAGAAAGGCCAGCAACGGATCCTCACCGTCCTGCACGACGGACTCACGCCCCGGCCGCGCCCAGAGTCGTCCACATAGTGTCGACGGCGTCGCCACGGCGCTGAACGAACCCGCAGCCGGACCACCTGCCGGACCTGCTCGAAGCTGCTCGGAGTCGCTCGGAGTCGCTCAGAGCTTGTTCAGGACGCTGGTCAGCTGCTCCTCGGCACGGGACGTCTCCGCCCAGCTACGGCCGATCACCACGTACTCGACCGTGCCCGTCTGCTCGGTGGTGTCGTTGTAGACGACCACGCCGTGGTCTGATCCCCGGGTGAACAGCAGTCCCTGCTCAGTCAGGGCCTTCACGAGGATGTCGCAGCCGGGCGCGGGCACGTCGATACGCGAGGCGAGGACGTGATGGTCGAGGTAGTCCTGGCCGAGCAGCCGCCGTCCGATCATGTCGATGCCGGTGGTGCCGCCGACCCGTCCGTTGAACTCGTTGAACAGCAGCTCGCCGGTTCTGGTGACGATCGCGTCGATGTTCATCGGCCCGTAGTAGCCGAGCTGCTGGGCGACGATCGCGACCTGCTGCATGTATGCGCCCAGATGCGCGTGCAGTCTGGGGGTGAGGTTCTGCGGCGGGTAGATGCTGCCCTTCCAGGTCTCGGCCATGCGGAGGTCGCTGTAGCTCATCAGGGTCGGCGCGCCGACGCGTGGCACGGTCATGTCAGCGGACAGTTCGCGGACCGACTCGTGGTAGACCTCGATGATGTTGTGCGCCGGGCTGGCGCCGGCCGGCAGGTCGGGCAGGGCCGTCAGGCCGAACGGTTCGAGCGTCAACGCGACCGTCGCGGGATCGGTCGCCGCCAGGTGAACCACGTAGTGCGCGCCGGCCTCCTTGCCTCCCTCGACCGTGGTCAGCAGGATGTTGCCGTCTCCGCCGGCGTTGACGTCCTGCTTGATGATGACGGCGCCGGTCCGGGCGAGCAGTTCGGACGCGCCGTCGACCAGCTCAGGTCCACGGTCCACGACGCGCCCCTCGGCGACCGGGATCCCGCAGGCCGTTGCCATGGACCGGAAGACCGACTTGGAGTTGACCAGCTCGGCGGTCCCTTGCGCGAAGCGCACGGACTCCTCCGCGCCGATGCCGAGCAGTCGCTCCCAGGAGGCGATGTCCCGGTCGTGGATGTAGCACTCCAGACGCCACGGGTCCGTGGCGCCGCCACCGGCCACCATCAGACCGCGCAGGGCATCGGCGAGCTGCGGTCGGTCGCCGGGATACCACCCGGCGCCGGGGTAGTCAGCCAGGGAGAGCACCGTGGGAGGTGACGCGAGGCCGAGCAGATCGGCGACGTACGCCAGCCACGCGTCACTGACCTTGCCAGGAAGAACAGCTACGTCGCCCTCGTCCATCGACCACAGCATCCGGTTGGCGAGAAAACGGTAGGAGTCCTTCGCGTCGTCCGGGACGTCATCCGGCCGAGCTGCCATCACACGGCTGGTCGAATTGGCGAACATCAACTTTGGCAACGGTCGTCCTCCCGGTTTGTCGTGGTGTCCCCGAGCAGGGCACTTACCACGTTGGTGTCAAATCTCGAAACGGTAAGAGGCGCGGCTGACGAGCACGCTCGACCGTGTACACGGTTCCCCGCCCCGGGGCAGTTGTCTTCTCCCACGTTGCTCTCAATCCCCGACTACCACCGGTAACCCATCACCCTCCGTGAGGGCAATTCAGAAGAAGCGGAGGCCTACCGCCCGCACCATGATGTGGATCTCAGAGCGCTTGCTGTCAAAGTCATTTCAGGGAGTGGAGAAGGCTGTGAAATACGACTCCGCCGTGTCCGACGTCATGGATGTCAGATCCGAGTACATCCGCGCCCGATGGGCTTTCGTCGACGGGGCAAGAATGGTCTCGATGCTGCAATCGCTCGGCGCGACAGACGAGGACTTCGAGCGCCTGAAGGTGATCAGCGACCAACTGGAGTCGGACCCGACCCTGCCATTTCGCAAGAGCAGGAACGGACGGATCTGCCTCGACCCGCAGACCCGGCGCGGGTACCGGCTGGAGGCGCAGCCCTTCGTTCTCTCCCGCGAGGAGGACTTCGTGCGGCACGACTCGGAGACGCTGCGCACGTTCGACGAGGTGCAGGACGACCTGCAACTGAACACCGCCCTGCAGGCGATGCTGGTCTTCAAGTTCCTGGTCGCCCACGGGATCGACGTGGCACAGCGGCCCCGGCTGGACTACGGCCGCGCCGAGTGGATCTGCACCCTGTTCAACCTGCGGACCGTCACGACCACCGGCCTGCTGGGCGAACCCGCGCTGGAGGGCGTGCACTCCGACGGGGTGGACCACACCATGACCACGTTCCTCTCCGCGCGCAACATGACCACCGACAGCGCGGAGACCTTCCTGCACGACATGAGAGAGGTCAACGGCCGCCGCTGGCACGAGACGGACCCCGCGTTGGTCAAGGGCAGGGCGCGGCACGGCGAATTCCTGGACACCTTGATGGTCGTCGATCACGAATACAAGCACAGCGTCTCGCCGGTCTACCCGATCGACGACACGGAGCCAGCCATCCGGGACATGCTCATCTTCTTCACCAGGAAGCCCACCGAGAAGGGGCACGTCTCGTTCCGGTACGACTCGGTCGCCCCGCACCGCATGCTGCCCATGTCGTTCGGCCTGCCCGCCGACCTGCCCGCGCTCGCAACCGCCAACTGATCGGAGTGACGCTATGACCGAAGAGGTGACGGGAACGACCGAGACCATCGAACGCGTGTGGTACGACGGCAGCTGCCACTGCGGCGGGGTGGTATTTTCCGCAGCGGCCAGTCGCAACCTGACCATCACCCTGTGCAATTGCGGAATCTGCCACCGGCACGGCCACCAGGAACTGATGACCCCGGAGGCGCGGTTCAAGCTGCACCAGGGACAGGAGTTCCTCAAGCCGTACCGGTTCGGCAACCGCATCGCGGACCACACCTTCTGCGCGGTCTGCGGCGTGCTGCCGTTCTACCGCCCCCGATCGCATCCCACCGGCTATTTCAGCGTCAACGCGCGGTGCCTCGACCTCTCCCCCGCCGAGAACATCGAGTTTGTGGAATTCGACGGGCAGAACTGGGAGGCGAGCATCGCCGCCGGCAAACACGTGTTGACGGAGTAGGTGACAACGCAGGTGTGGACAGGTTCCGACGTCGTCACCGTCGACTCGTTGCGCGAGCGCGGTGGGCTGAAGTGGGCCACCGCCGGCCCGGGAAGACTGGCGGCGTGTGTGGCCGAGATGGACTTCGGTACGGCACCCGACGTTGCGGACGCGTTGCACGACGCGGTGGACCGCGGTCAGGTCGGCTACCTCACGCCGCAGCTGACGGCACAGCTGGCTGAGGCGTGCGCCGCCTGGCAACACGACAGGTACGGATGGGACCTCTCGCCGGCGGATGTGCGGCCGTTGCCGGACGTCATCCGTGCCCTGCACGTCGCCATCGACTGCTTCTCCCGGCCCGGCTCGGCCGTCATCGTGCCGGTGCCCGCGTACCCGCCGTTCCTGGCCGTACCCCGGCTGCTCGGTCGACGCGTCATCCAGGTCGAGATGGTGGCGTCCGCAGGGCGCTACGGCTACGACCTGGACGCTCTCGACCGCGCCTTCGCGGCGGGCGGGAACACGCTCGTCCTCTGCAACCCCAACAACCCCCTCGGCGCGGTCATGGAGCCCGGTGAACTGTTGGCCGTCGCGGAGGTCGTCGAACGGCACCGTGGCCGGGTGTTCAGCGACGAGGTCCACGCACCGCTCGTCTATCCCGGGCACCGGCATGTCCCGTACGCCACCTGCTGTGAAGCGGCGGCCGGACACACGGTGACAGCCACGTCGACGTCGAAGGCGTGGAACGTGGCGGGTCTGAAGTGCGCTCAGCTGCTGACCAGCAACGACGCCGACCGTAAGCGGTGGGGTGAGCTCGGACGGCTGCACACCGACGGCACCGCCACCCTGGGCGTGCTGGCCGCCACGGCCGCGTACCTGGCCGGTGGGCCGTGGCTCGACACGGTGCTCGGCCGGCTCGACCGCAACCGGCATCTGCTGGCCGAGCTGCTCGGCGTGCACCTGCCGATGGCCCGCTACACCCCGCCCGAAGGCACCTACCTGGGCTGGCTCGACCTGCGCGACTACCCGCCGGCCGCAGACCTCGCCGAACGGGCGCGGGTGAGCGTGATGGACGGTGCCGAGTTCGGCCCGCCGGGCACGGGTTTCCTCAGACTCAACTTCGCCACCACCCCCGCTATCCTCACCGAGATCGTGCGACGGTTGGCGCACGCCGCCACGGCAACAGCGGGTCCGGTCCGGTCGATGACACCCCGGAGGTTGGTTCCTTGACGACAGTGGACGTGCCCGAGCGGGTACGGCCAGCCGACGACCTGCTGCGCTCCCATCGCGGTTTCCGTCTGCTGCTCGCCTCCGATGTGGTCAGCCGCACCGGCGGCCACGTCGCACTCGTCGCCCTGCCGCTGCTCGCGGTGCTCGTGCTGGACGCCTCCGCCCAGCAGGTGGGACTCCTGGTGGCGGCGAGCACGCTCGCCTTCCTCGTCGTCGCGCTGCCGGCCGGGGTCTGGGTGGACCGGCTACGGCAGCGGTCCGTGCTGGTGGCCGCCGACCTGGTCCGCGCGCTGGTGCTGTTGTCGGTGCCGGTGACAGCGGCGTTCGGGGCGCTGAGCCTGGGGCAGCTGTACGTGGTCGCCCTGGTCATCGGGGTCGGCAACGTCTTCTTCGACGTGGCGCAGCAGGGCTACGTCACGTACCTGGTGGGCAAGGACCGCCTACTGGCCGGCTTCAGCAAACTGGAGGTGGCTGGCAACGGAAGTCAGCTGGTCGGACCGCCCCTGGGCGGGGCGCTGGTGCAGATCGTCACCGCCTCGGGCGCGCTGGCCTTCAACGCGGTGTGCCACCTGGCCTCCGCCTGGCTGCTCGGCCGGATCCGGCCACCGGAACCGCAGGTCGACCGGCCCGGTGGGCGGCCACGGCTGGGCCGGGAACTCACCACCGGGGTGCGGTACGTCGCCGGTCAGCCGATTCTCCGGCTGGTCGTACTGCACGGCATGATCGCCCTGCTGTTCGAGTACGCGCTGCTCACCGTCCAGCCGTTGCTGCTGGTGAACACACTCGGCCTGTCGCCGGCGGCGTACGGCCTGGTGACCGGGGCCGTCGCGGTCGGCGGGGTGGTCGGCAGCGTGTTCGCCAACCGCTTCGTCGCGACGTTCGGCATCGCCCGTACGCTGTGGTTGCCGTTCGCCGTGACGTTTCCGCTGCTGCTGCTCATGCCGCTGGTGGGTCAGGGCTGGCTGGTGGTGCTCTACCCGATCGGCTACGCCGCCTACATCGGCGGCAGCGCCATCCAGAACGTCGCCCAGATCACCTACCGTCAGGCCATCTGCCCGCCGGAACTGCACGGGCGGATGAACTCCGCCATGCGGTTCCTGATGTGGGGCATGATGCCGGTCGGCGGGTTGTTCGGCGGCTTCCTGGTCCAGGCGATCGGGGAACGGACCGCACTGTGGGTGTGCGCCGTCGGGATGCTGGCCAGCCTGCTGCCGATGCTCGGCCGGCCGGTGCTCCGACTGCCCCCCGACGCCGGCATCGGCCAGGGGTGATCGCGCCCTTGGCCCGGCGTCCGGGACCGCGCCGCTACGGCACCATCAAGCTCAGCACCGGGGTCGTCTGCAAGCCGACCGGCAGCGCCATCGCGCCGATCAACAGGCCGCAGACGGTGCGGATCGCCCAACGCAGCGACGCCAACGTCTGCCCGTACGCGACGAGCGCGACGCGCGGGTCAAGGTCCACGGTCAGACGTGGCGACTGCCTAGATTCGCCGGTCGCGACTGGTCAACGGCCTCCAGGGATTGGCAGGATTTCCCGCTGGTGCCTTGTTCGCGCCAGGCACCGTGGCCTGGCCCCGGTGCGCCGCGTCCGGATTCCGGACGACCCGTACCTTGTCGCTGGTCCGTCAGGAGATGTCAATGTCGCAGCATGATCCGGTCGACCCGTGGGCGGATGTCGATCCGGCAGTTGTCGTCACCGGCACCCCGACGGGTGAGCGCAGCGGCGATGTCGGCATCGACAGTGCCGCCACGGAAATCGTCGGGGTGTCGCATCCTGGCCCGGGCGACAACGCGCCGCCGACCCGACCTCGGCGGCCGGCGCTGCTGCTCGGCGCGCTCGGCATGGTCGCCGTGGTGCTGACGATCGCAACGGCCGTGGCCTTCGCGAACCGGTCCGACGAGATCGAGACGCCGGGGGCGGTGGCGCTGACCGGCGAGCCGACGGCGGAGTCGTCCGCTGGGCCGGCGGATCCGGCAACGCCCGATCCGGCAGCACCGTCGCCCGGTGCCACGCCGAGCCCGACGGCGTCGCAGGCAGGCCCGGACCGGCAGGCCGTCGCCGCGGCGGCGTCGCCGGGGTCGATGTCGCCCGCCGCCCCGGCGCAACCCGCCACCGGCGCGATCCGGACCGGTGCGTTCGTCGGCGCGACCAGGATCGGCAGCCAGCTCAACGCGGACACGACCATGTACGCAGGCGAGTACATCCTCTCCCCCGACGGCCGGTTCGGCCTGCTGATGCAGACCGACGGCAACCTCGTCGCCTACGGTCCGTCGCCCTGCGGGGCGCCCCGACCCAACATCTGCCAAGGCCCCTACGACTGGTGGGCCAGCAACACCAACGGCCAGCCCGGAAGCCGGGTCGTCATGCAGAGCGACGGCAACCTCGTCATCTACCGCCCCGACGGCAGCGTCGCCTGGGCATCCAACACCAAGGATTCCGACGCGACCAGGGTGATGGTCACCAACCAGGGACACTTCCATCTGGCCCGCAGGGACGGCTCGACGGTGATGACGCTGACGGGCCTGTCCGAACAGAAAAGCTCCCTGTCGTACGCTGGCACGATGCCGGCCGGCTACCGGCTCACCACCCTGCGGTACCTGTCCTCGCCGAACGAGGTCTACCACCTGATGCAACAGCAGGACGGCAACCTGGTCCTGTACGGGCCCGGCACCAGCGTGCTCTGGTCGTCCGGCACACACCAGATCGTCGTCGGCGGCATGAGCGTGCGGGAGACCAGGATGCAGCCCGACGGCAACCTCGTCGTCTACGACAACTCAGCCGCTGATGCGGCGGCGGTGTGGGCGTCGGATTCCGTCGGGGCTGGCCCCAGCCCGGAGTTGGTGCTGCGCGACGACGGGAACCTGGTGCTGCGGTCCGGGTCCACCCGGCAGGTCTTCTGGCAGACCGGCACCGGCGGCCAACCGTAGCGGGCACCGGTCAGGATCGAGCGGCTGTAGCGGGCACCCGCTCAGGACCGGCCGGTCCGCGCCAGATTCGTTACCTCGGGCGGTCGACGACAACGACATCGCGCGGCGCGTCGACGCGGTCGGTGGACGCGGTGGCCGCGTGGCTGGCGAGCAGGGTGAGCGCATCGGCGTCGCTCGTTCCAGGTGCCGTGTGGTAGACGGTGAGCGTCTGTCCAGCCTTCCCGTTGACCTGGAACGTCTCGAAGTTCACGGCGAACTCCCCCACGACCGGATGCGCGAACCTCTTGCGGCCGGCGGACTTGACGCGGACGTCGTGCCGGGCCCAGAGCCGGACGAAGTCCGGGCTCTTGAGCGTCAGCTCGCCCACCAGGGCCGCGAGGCGCGGGCTACCGGGGTCGGCGTCGGCCCGCAGCCACGCCACGCCTTGACGTGCCTGCTCCTCCCAGTCGGGGAAGAGCGCCCGTTCGGCGGGGTCGAGAAAAGTAGTCTCACGAGATTCCGGTCGCGTGTCAGGCTCGGATGGATCGCCAGCGCCAGGCCGGTGCAGGCGAGCACATCGCCGTACCGGTTCTGCACGATCGCCGGTGTGTCGTGCCAGCGTTGCAGCAGCGCGATGAGGCCGGGACCGACGTGGTCGGATTCCGAGGCCCGGTGCTGCGGTCGGGCGAGTTGGTGCAGATGCGCGAGGGCGTCAGCGTCCAGGCCGAAGACCCGCCCCAGGGCGTTGATCACCTCGGCCGACGGGTGCCGTTCGCGGCCCTGCTCCAGGCGTACGTAGTAGTCGGTGCTCATGCCGGCAAGAACCGCCACCTCGTCGCGCCGCAGGCCCGGCACCCGACGACGGCCGCCAGCCGGCAGACCGAGGCCGCCGGGCGCGGTGTGCTCCCGACGGGCCCGCAGAAAGTCGCCGAGCGGGTTGTCGTTGCGCATTTCCCCAGCGTAGGTGCGGTGACCGCAGGAGAGGGTAGGTGTGGAACTCCTACGGTCGGGGTGACCATGAATCGGTCGGCCTTCCCGCACCTGCCAGCAGCGCGGAGAGTCGTCGTCATGACGGACACCGACGCACCGACCACACCGACCGCTCCGACCGCCCCCAGGGCGGAGCAGATCGAGCAGTTCATCGGCGGCTACGCCGCTGCCTTCGGCACCACCCTGCGGTCGCCGGTCTGGCACAGCCCGACGGAGGCTGGACTGGACTTTCAGGAGGTCACGTTCCCGTCGAAGGACGGCGTGCCGCTGGAGGGCTGGTACATCCCCGCTGCAGGCTCGGACAAGCTGATCATCGCCAACCACCCCCTGTGGTTCAGCCGTTCCGGCCTGCCCGCGCACCTTGAGCCGTGGAAATCGATGTGGGCGGCGACCGGAAACGACAACGAGGTCGACTTCATCCCGGACTACAAGATCCTGCATGACGCCGGGTACAACGTGCTCGCGTACGACCTGCGCAACCTCGGACAGACCGGTGCGGCCAACGGCGGCGTCATCTCCGCCGGTGTCTACGAGGCCCGCGACGTGCTGGGCTCGCTGGCGTACGTCCGCAACCGAGCGGACCTGACGCACATGACCATCGGGCTGTTCAGCCGGTGCATGGGCGCGAACGCCACGATGTTCGCGATGCGGGCCGAACCGGCAGCGTTCGAGGGCGTCCGGGCCATGGTCGCGCCGCAGCCGCTGTCGCCACGGGTCACCATGGAGCAGTCGCTTGCCGCAGCCGGCATTCCGGCTCGGTACATCGACGAGTTGGAACAGCGGGTCCGGGTCCACACCGGGTTCCGGCTCGACGAGATGTCACCAGTGCAGGCCGCTCGTAGCGTCAACGTCCCGACGCTGCTCTACCAGGTACGCGACGACATACTCACCCGGCCGGACGACGTCCAGGCGGTCTACGACAACATCCCGGTGGACAAGGACCTGTTCTGGATCGAGGGCCGCACCCGCCGCTGGGACGGCTACCGCTACTTCGCCAAGAACCCGCAACGCATCCTCGGTTGGTTCGACCGCTACCTGAGCTGACCGCCCGCTCGTCAACATATTGTTGACGAGGTGGACGAGTCCCTGGAACAACTCGCAGCCGTACAGGCGGCGCGCGAGCAGCTCGACGAGCGCGAGCTGGGGCTGATCGAGCGGGCCCGCCTCACCGGGGCCACTTGGACAGCGATCGCCCAGGCACTTGGCTTGACGAGCCGTCAGGCAGCACAACAGCGCCATCAGCGGCTCGTGTCGGCGATGCGGTCACAGCGGCGTCGTGCGGATCATGACTACGCCACCGAGCTGATCCGGCTGCGCACCGCCCTCGCCGAGTTGGAGCGGTGGATCGCGGTAGACCGTTCGTGGGACGGCCGGTTCCCGCGCGCCGCGCTGGTCCGGTCGACTGTTGCCGCCGCGCTCGACGCGCCGCCTGCGGGTTTGTTCGCCCTGGCAGTGCACGTCGCAGAGGACCTGGCGACAGCCGACGCCGAGCTACCCCCACCGGCAGGGCACGCCGCCAGCACTTGTCAACAGATCATTGACAAGCACCTAAGGCATTGATTCGACCAGGCTCAGGTCGAACCATCATCGTTGTGCCCAGCCGTAACGCCGCGCTCTTCGTAGCGACCTCCGTCCTGTCCGGATTTGGCAGCAACGCGATGGCGCTCGTCACCGCCATCTGGCTGCTGGATCTGACCGGGTCCAGCAGCCTCGCCGCGCTGGCCGGCCTCGGCGTCTACGCCCCGACTCTGGCCGGGCCGTGGCTGGGCCGGGTGCTCGACATGCTGCCGCGTCGACCTGCCGTGATCGCGGTGAACCTGACCACGGCCGCCGCCCTGCTCAGCCTGCATCTGGTGCGGGGTCCAGGCGAGACCTGGCTGATCTTCGCGGTCTCCCTCGCGTACGGCGTCGGCATGGTCCTGCGCGACGCGGGCGAAACGGCGTTGCTGCCGGCGGCGGTCGATGCCGGCCGGATCGCCGATGTCAACGGTTGGCGCTCCAGCGCGATGGAGGGCATGAAGCTCGTCGCGCCGCTCGCCGGGGCCGGGCTCTACGCCTGGCGAGGCGGGGCGGTCGTCGCCACCATCAGCGCCGGGGCCCTGGTCGCGGCCGCAGTCCTGTACGCGGCCCTGCGGCTCGCCGACCACCGGCCGTCGCCACCCACCGGCCAGGTCCGGATCAGCGGCACCGCGTTGCACAGGAGCCGGCTGCTCATCGTCCCCGTCGGGCTGGCAGCCGTCGCCATCGCCACCTCCGGATTCCAGACGGCGGCCACCTACACCGTGGTCACGGACGTGCTCGACCTACCGGCGACCGCGCTCGGCGCGCTCAGCGCAGCCCAGGGGGCCGGGTCGATCGCTGCTGGTCTGGTGGCCGGCCGACTCATCTGCCGGCATGGCACGATCTCGATCGGTGCTGCCGGCGCGGCGCTCTTCGCGGTCGGACTGCTCGCCCGTTGCCTGCCCTGGTGGCCGGGGACGCTCGCATCCGGCGTCGTGGTGGGGGTAGGTCTGCCGTGGACGCTGACCGCAGCCATCACCGCCATCCAGACCACCACCTCGCCGGCCGTCCTCGGCCGCGTCGCAGCCACCGCGAACACCGTGATGTTCGGCCCGATCGTGCTGGCCCTTCCCCTTGGCTCCGCAGCGGTGCACCTCGGTAGCCGGATCCCGCTGATCGTTGGGGCCGGCGTGTGCTTCGTCGCTGCCGGGATAGCGATACGAGCACGACCGACGCCGCCCAGCCACCCAGACTCGTGACCAGGACGGTCAAGGGGTCGACCGGCCGAGTTCGCCGTCGATGCGCTGTTGTTCAGCGTCGCGCAGTCGCCGGTAGTGTTCCGCCCTGGCCTGGTCACCGGCCTTGTCGGCGGCGTCGCTGGCGGCCCGCAGCACCACCAGGGGCAACCTGGGGACGTCGCCGGCCTGCCGGTCGGCTTCGGCGAACACCACCCCGGCCAACTCGTCGTCAGCGGAGCAGGCCAGCAGGAACAGCTGCTCGACGTACATCCGGCCGAGGCCGACCTCCGTCCAGCCGGACACATCCGCCAATGCCCGGCGGCACTCACCCAGCGCCTGCCAGGCGGCCCGGTGGTCGCCGGCCAGGCGCTCCAACTCGGCCAGGGACTGCCACGCTGATGCCCGCTCCCAGTCGGTGTCGGCGTACCGCAAGCTCTCCCGCTGGGCCTGCGCCGCCAGCGCGTACGTTCCCAGGTCCGCCAGCTGATACCGCAGTACGCCGAGGGTCGACGCGTCCCGCTCACGGCCGGCCGCCCAGTCGTCGAGCCACCGGCGGGCGAGCCCGGTGTCCCCGATCAGCTTGGCCCGCTCGATCCACTGAAGCGGGTCCTCGTCGGCCGGATCGGCCGGGAAACGCGACCGCGCGTTCTCCGCCCACCGCACGAGGTCGTCCTCGGAGACGCACGGCTGGCCGTCCTCGTCGAGCAGGCGTTCCAGCACATCCGCCCGGTCCGGGTGCACACTGGCGCGGACGAAGTCGACAGTGGCCTGCACACCGGCGGCGGCCAGGTGCTCCACGTCGTAGCCGCACCAGGTGTCGAAGTTGGCCCGCTTGATCTGCCAGTGCAGCCAGACGTCCTCGACCCGGGCATGCTCGGCGAGCAGGAAACCGGCCAGCTCGGTCTCCTCGGTGAGCCCTTGGAACGGCGCGCTGCGTCGGCATACCGCCTCCTGCTCGGCCAGCATGCGCAGCAGCGGCAGATCGTCGGCCCGCCGGTCGTACTGCATCGCCCACAGCAGGGCCGCCCGCCGGGCCGCGTGGCGGTCGTAGACATAGCCGTCGGCACCGGTGGCCGGCTCGTACCGCAGCTGCGGCCAGGCCGCCGCAGACTCCCGCATCAGATCCAGATCACGCCGCGCCGCCTCCATCACGGACCGAGGATCGCATGGGTGGTGGGCCGGGTGATGCGCCGCCCCGGCGCATCGCCGACAGCGACGGCCGTCGAGAGCATGCGTTGTATCCGCAAAGATCATCGACTCGACTCTTGATCGACTCAGGCCACGGATCAAGAAATGATCTCGCAACTTCCACGGTTACCAGGGAATCGTAGTCAGAATTCTGTCTTTGGGCGACGAAGATCATTTACAAGCTTCAACAGAAGCTACAGTGGAACTCTGTCCTACCCACAGGTAATGAACACCAGCAACCAAAGCCGAGCCAGGGACATGTTATGTCGGTAGAGGATGTTGCGAAGATCATTAGACAAGCAGCCGAGGAACTGACCCGATCGACCGCCAGCTGCATCGGCGACGAGGTACGAGGTGTCATGACTGCGCTGACCCTGACGCTACAAGGAGCGCAGGCACCAGACGCCTTGGCAGCCTTGGCGGAGCTTCGGGCCGCGATCGACGAACTCGAGTCCGTACGAGTTGAGCTGAACACGGCGGCCGGCGAGTGCAGAAACTACCTTCGGGTCATGGGGGCGTAGTTGGCGCTCGACAAGGTCATCTCCGCCCTTGAACGAGCCGTGCGGCGACTGCCAACGCGCTCAGTTGCCGACCTGGCGGCGAGAACCGCCCGCCTGACCGACGCGTTGCGCAGGTCAGCCCGCGGCAGCAGCCATCCACACATCCTCGCTGCAATCGCAGCGGTCAATCGTGCACAGCAGCATCTCGCCGCCGCGCTGGAGCATCTGTCCAGGTCCCGCGAGCACATCGGCAACTACGCGGCCAGGATCAACGGATCCTCGATCGGATCCGGAGGCTCTTCGACACCATCTCCGGCGGGCGCCTGGTGGTCAGCTCCGGAAACCCTCCCTCGACATGTCGCGGAGGCAGGATCGACGTTCCTGCCGCGCCCGGAAGGCGTGAACCGTCCCACCTCTGGCAGCTACGCGGGTAACCGGGTCGAGTCCGGCGGACGAGACAAAAGCGTTGCAGCGGACCTTATCTCCGATCCGCTGCGGGGCCCGCCCGTCACCTTCTATCAACACGTCGAGTCCAAGGTAGCCGCGATGATGCGGCGCGACGGCACCGCCAAGGCGGATCTCGTGCTCGACAACACCGTGTGTGGAAGCAATCAACGCGACCAGGATCATGAATGGTCCTGCGACAAGATCCTGCCATCCATCATTCCCCCAGGCTCCGAGCTCACGGTCTACGCGACACGGGACCAGGGAAAAACCTGGTGGAAACGGACCTACGTGGGCACGGGCGAGAGGATAATCCGATGAAGTTCGTCATGACCGACTACCACGGACATCGGGAGCCGCTGGCCGGCCCGGATGACGCCGGTGAGTGGTTCGACGAGCAGGCGTCATCGATCATGCCGCATGGCGGGTGCGGCCAGACAATCTGGTTCGGACCGGCGGACGCACCGCCGCAGTTACGCATCGATGTGGACATTGACGTCGGACGAGCTGCCTTACGCTGGTCGGACGGCTCGTACGGCGTACAGCTCGATCCGACCGTGCCGATCGCCGTGCTGGAGTCGCCGGACAGCGGGACCGTTGACGTGCCCGCCTGGCTGGCCCGGATCAGCGTCGACACCGCCCGACAGGCCGCTGTCGAGTACGTGTCGACCGGCCAACGACCGACCTGCCTGACCTGGTCGTCAGCACAGCGATCAGGCTGAGGCGAGGGCCGCGCGGACCAGCGAGTCGTACGTCTCGTCGGTGCGGATCGCCGCGACGCCGAGTGACGCGACGAACGCCGCCAACTCGGCCTGCACCGCCGCGCCGGGCACGCCGTCACCGACGATGCGTTCCAGCTCAAGGAACGTGCCGAGGCCGGCGACGTCATCGACGCACAGCTCACCGTCGGGCACTTCGGCGGTACGGCGTACTTTCGCGATTCGCACGGTGACGCGGAAACCCATCGCCAGGATCGCGGCGTGCATCTGCTCGCGGTCGGCCACCGCTGTCTCGTACTCGTCGCAGGAGAGCGTGTTGTCGGCGGGGCGTTTCAGGGTGAAGGTGTGCCGGCCGTCGACGGTCCGCAACCGCACGAAGGGGACGCCGAGCCTGTTGTCGCCGTACGACCAGGTGGTCGGAGCGTACGCCTGGTCGTCCTGCACGACGGGCGGACCGAGCTCGACGCCGCGCGCGGTGAGCGCGACGAGCAGCGCTTCCCGGTCCTGGACGCGGTACTTGACCTCGACCTCACGCACCACGCCTCCAGCTGCCGTCACCGCACTGACTGCGCAGCGTCGCACAAGCGTTACTGGATCGACAACGCGGCGCGCCAGCGGTGGTCCACTCGGGAGCCGGTGTTCACTCCTCGTCCGTCATCGAGGTGAGGCGCTGCGCCGCCTCCGACCGCCCGGAGCGCTGCAAGGTGAGTTGGACATCAGAATCAGTTGCGGCGGCGGAGCCGCTCGTTCAGGCGTTGCTCGTAGCTGACGACGCTGTCTTTCCTGAGCCAGTACACGTTCGGCCGCCGCGCGGAGGCCACTGTGCAGATCTCAGCAAGGTTGGCTCCGACGACCTCCAAGATTTCCGCGCGGCTGATCTCGCCGGGAAAGAGGAACATGTGGACCTTCGCGTCGAGGAGTGCGCGGATTTCCACCTCCCGCTTGAGGATGTTCTGGTCACGCCCGAACACCACCCAGCCCTTTGACCCGACCACCGGCAGCCACTCCTCGTCGCGGAGCCCTGCTTCGAGCCGCTCCCTGCCGAACACCGACGCAGGGCTGTGCACGACGTAGCCCAGGCCAAAGATGAACCGGCGCAACGAGCGCCCGTGCATGTTCTCGTCGATGTAGAACTCAGGCGGCGACGCCCAGGAGGATGCGGGCGGAGGTACGGACGTCGCTGATGGAGAGGCCGAACTCGTCCGCGACCGTTTCAGCGCTCTCACCTGCCTTGATCATGCCTGCGACGTCCGCCACTCTCGTCCCGGTGCCGGCGAAGATGGGCTGTCCGAAGGCCCGGCGCACGTCGACCTCAACCTTCGACGGGAGCCAGGCGGACAGTTGCAGCCGCTCCGGGAAGCCATCGCCACCGAAGGCGATGTACTGCATGTGATCGGCGACGATTTCCCGGATCACGTGCTGGTTGGTGCCGCCCACGATGAGCCCGTGATCGGCCAGGCTCTTGTTGAAGTCCCACAGGACGTCGACTCCGTCGGTGGCCAGCTCAGGCGCGACGAGAACGTACTCGCGGCCGAACTCCTGCTGCAGGGCTTCGAGCGCGGGACGGATCCGTTGCGGACGCACGCCGGCGGTACGCAGCGCCTCCAGCACGTGCGCCTCGGCCAGGGCGATGAAGGTGACCGGCAGCGGACTCGACTGAGGGTCCGCGATGTGCAGCAGCGGCCCACCCCGGGGGTAGCCCTTCGCCCAGCGGTGGAATGTCTGCTGCGGCACCCGCAGGTGCCGTGCGGCCTGGGTGAAGTTCAGGATTCCCTCGCTGAACCGGATGTCGCTCATTCCACCCCCTCAACGTCCCGATCGGTCGTCAGCATTGCACGTGAAGTCCACCCGTCGCATCAGCTCCCGCTCCGTGTCACGGAACATACTCTGGCGCCGTCGACACCGGTTCGGCCAACGCGCAGGGCGGCGGCCATCGGTGGTCGGTCGACCAGGTTGCCGCATCGGCGCATCGCCCTCGGTCAGGCCGTCTACGACCGCCGGGTCGCGCTCGGCCTGAGCCAGGCCGAGCACTCGTGCGGAGTTCCCTCTCGCTTCGTGACCCGCTGGCCTGCGACAACGTGGCCGCAGGCCAGCGTCCGACTCAGCCGACCCGAAGTGCGGCGGCCATCGGTGGTTGGTCGGGTGGTGCGCCGCCCCGACGCATCGCCCACAACGGCGGGCCGCCGGCCGGCAGGTGGGCCACCCGGACGAGCCGGTAGCCGTGGCGCAGGTAGAACGCCTGGGACCGTGGGCTGCTCGCCTCGACTACGGCCGGCATGCTGATCCGGTCGAGCCGGGCGTGGTGTGCGGCGAGCAGCGCCGGCCCGATGCCCTGGCGGCGTAGCCAGGGTGCCGCCGCGAGGAACGCCAGGTGGTGGTGTCGGCCGGTCGGCTCCAGGCGACCGGCGGTAAAGGTGTAGTGCGCGTACGGGCCGTGCCGGTCACCGCACGCCCGCAACCGCCGACGCTGATGCTCTGCACCGAGCAGCCGGTCGAACGGATGCGGGTACCAGATCGCCACCCCGTCACAGTGCCCCACCACGTCGACGATCCCGTGCCGCACACCGAACTCCACCTCGGCGGTGAAGAACCGGTGCATCGTCAGATAGCGCAACGCGTGATCGCCGATCAGCCGCGCCACCACCGGGTCCACCACACACGACTGCGCCAACAACTCCGCCAGCGGCTCCACGTCGGCGGCCGTCGCGGCCCGTACGGTCAGCATGGCCGCCACGTCCACACCAGGAACCGGTCGAACAGCTCGGCCGCCGTCACGTCGGGCAGGTCGAACGCCGCTTCGGTCATCCGTTCAACCATGTACGTCGCCAACGCGACCGGCCCGAGCGTCCCCGCCAACTCGACCCGCGCCACCAGGCACGGCCACGCCCCGCCGCAGCCGGCACACGACCACGACGGCCGCACCGCCACATGACCACCACCGCCGCCGCTGTCGGCCGCCGGGTCCGCGCCGGCAACATCGCGGTACGCCGAGCAGCCGACCCGGCCGACCCCAGGTTGCCCGTCGTGGCGGACGACCAGCACCCCGCCACCGGCAGCGGCCAGCTCCCGCAACCGCCCCCTCACCGCGACCACCGGCCCCGGTTCACCCGAGCCGCATCCACCGCAGCCCGACCCACAGCACCAGCCCGACCAGAACCAGACGGGCCGGGCACGCCGGCCGGCCCGGTCGGGCTGAACCGCATCGAATGCCGAGGCGCACACTCCGGACACCGCAACGTCGCCCCACACACCGGACACCACCGCCGCTTCAGCTGGAACGTGAAGAAGCCGACGCACAATCCGCCGAGCGCCGCCAACACGACTCCTACCAAGGTCAACATTCGCCGCTCCACAATTCGGGTCGAGAACTTTGTTCCACCCTGGACAGGAGCAGCGATTCGAAGCAAGATATCGGGTGGGCAATCACCAACCACTAACCCTGGGAGCGTCAAGTTGCCTGACACGAACGAGTTCCGACATGCGCTTCGGCGTGAACGCATGGCCCGAGGAATGTCACAAGACGCCCTTGGCGCCAAGATCCATATCAGTGGGTCCCAGATCGGGAACTACGAGTCCGGTAAGTCGATCCCACCGCGCGACATCGCCAACGGCCTTGACAAGGTCCTCGACACCGGGACGGAGATGCAGGAGCTCGCTGAGGAAGCGCGCGGTGAGGCCGTAGCTCCTGGCCTGCGCCCATGGACTGAGAACGAGGAACGAGCCACTCTCCTGCGGATGCATCAGCCCTTGGTCATCCCCGGCCTGCTCCAGACTGAGGAGTACGCCCGAGCGATCATCGCCGCAGGTGCCCACACGGAGTTGCAGGTCGAGGAGATGACCCGCGAGCGGATGGATCGGAAGGCCGCCACGCTCGATCGAGCTGATCCGGTGACGTTGACCGCGATCATCGGCGAGCCTGCGCTGCGGTACGGCGACCCATCGATCATGAAGGACCAGCTTGCCCACCTGGTCGACATCGGCCACCGGCCGAACGTCCTCGTGCGGGTGATCCCGTTTACCGTCGGCCTGCATGCCGGCCAGGCTGGCGCGTTCATCGTGGCGACCCTGGTCAATGACGACCGCGTCGGCTACATCGACGATCAACTCACCGGACGGATCATCTCCACAGCTCGCGAGGTGGGTAGGCTGGAGAAGTTGTGGGAGAATGTGAGCGATGTGGCCCTGTCCGGCCGGCAGTCACGAGACCTGATCCAAAGGATGATCGATGAACACAGTTGACCCGATCTGGCGCAAGTCTTCCCGCAGCAGCAGCAACGGTGGCGAGTGTGTAGAGGTCGCCGGCAACGTACCCGGCCGCGTGCTCGTCCGCGACACCAAGGACCGCGACAACGGCACCCTAACCTTCGCACCGGCTGCCTGGCAGTCGTTCATTGCCGAGGTCAGCTCCAAGCATTGACCTGGCGTCCAGTGCGGACAGCCATCACCGGACATCGAGGGCTCAGCGACGGGGTCAGCAGCCTCGTCGCGCGGGCCCTCGATATGCAACTCGCGTGCTTGAGCGACTACCTCGTTGGCGTCACCTGCCTCGCTGACGAGGCAGATCAGCTCTTCGCCGAGGCGGTGCTCCGGCACGGTGGTCAGCTTGAAGCCGTCGTCCCTACCCAGGAGTACCGCGGCGGCCTGCCCGAGCATGCCCACGCCGCATACGACCAGTTGATCAATCAGGCCGTGGCTGTCCACCGATGCGGCTACCGAGCCTCCGACTCAGATGCCCACATGGCCGCAAGCGAGTCGACGGTCGACAAGTCGGATCGGCTCTTCGCCGTTTGGGACGGCATGCCCGCACGAAGCTACGGCGGCACCGCTGACGTCGTCGCCTACGCCGGGTCTCGCGGCGTCCCCGTGACCATCATCTGGCCGCCCGGCGCCTACCGTGACTGACCAACCCACCGGTAGCAGTCCTCAGGCCACGCAGGCAGCAGCAGATGTCGGCACAGCCTCGGCACGCCAGCGGGTAGCGGTGGTCACCGGAGCCAACCGAGGGCTCGGCCGAGCAATCGCCCAGCAGCTCGCGCAGGCCGGGCTGCTGGTCGTGGTGACGGCCAGGAGTGAGGAAGCCGCAGAGCGGACCGCCGCAGAGCGGACCGGGCTCGGCCTGTCGGTCTCAGGTCACCAGCTCGACATCACCGACCCCGCCAGCGTCGCCCGCGCCATGGCCGACGTCGGCTACCAGTACGGCCGGCTCGACGTCCTGGTCAACACGCCGCCATCGCTATCGACCGGGGCCAGGCAGCCAGCGCGGCCGACATGGAGAAGTCGCCGCAACCCTCGACGCGAACCTCATGGGCACCTGGCGCTGCTGCACCGCCGCCATCCCGGAGATGAAGCGAAACGGGTACAGCCGGATCATCAACGTCACCAGCCACATGAGCACGTCCTCCGAGATGGACACCGGCAGCGTCTCCTACCGCGTCTCCAAAGCAGGCGTTTCAACGCACTCACCCAGATCCTCGCGGCAGAACTACGCAAGCACAACATCCTCGTCAACGCAGCATCGCCCGGAAAGGTCGACACCCGCCTCGCCTACGGCAAAGCCAACCACACCCCCGACGAAGCAGCCGATACATTTACCTGGCTGGCCACGCTCCCCGACGACGGACCCACCGGCCAACTCTTCTACAACCGCCAACGGATTCCCTGGTAGCTCGCCCCGACTGCGGCTTTCCGCGACCAAATCCGGAGAGTGATTCGATTCGTCGATAATAGATTACGGGCTACGTCGGGCGGTAGAATTCGACTGTTTCAATGCCAATCCGCACGCCGCGCGGCCTGAACCCGGCCGCATTTATGGCTTTTCCTAGCGAATTTTGTGTCGAGTACCAGTATGGCAGATGCTTCCTCGCCGAAGGCGCCAGCGCGTCGCCAATAATATCTTCGATTTCCCCAAAACTCATCCTCACGGAATCATTATCGAGCGCAGCCAGATAGTCACTCAACGGCCCATACTTGCCAGCGGCCTCTATTTCTGCATCACTTTGAGGATCGGCGTCGCGGGATGAAACATCACTAAAGGCACGGGATACCCGCGAGCCCAGAATCACAGTAACCTCCGCTGGAATCCGCACCGCGTATAGCCGACCCGGCCCGCGATATAGCGGAGTGAGCATTGGCGCCACCGAAGCAGGTATTAGCTTTTCGGCTTGCAGATCAGCCGTAATACGAGCGGTCGGACGGGTAAACCCGCGTAACATTCTGTCGTCGCTGTAGTCACCCAGAACATATACGGCATCGCGGTCAATTGTTCCGCCCTGGCGCGCCGCTTCCAGGATCACGTCAGCGAGGTCTCGCCGGCCTTCCGCACGTAGCCTTTCTAGTAATCTATCTACGCCTTCCGTCGTCCACTCCCCCCCCTCGTCAATGTCCGCATCAACGTCTGCATCAATGTCCGTGCGACTCGTTTTCGCATCATCTTTAGACCCCTGACTTACCTGGACATCCAAGGCATCGGAGTAGTTTAGCAAATCACTAGGACGCATCAAGAACAAGCGCTCGCCCGTGAGGTCAAAAAACTCTTTAGCCATCTCCTGACGCGGTCCAATCAAGTCCGCCCCCCGCCGCCACCACCAATCCTCTTTCTCGTCATTCGTGACGATAAGGAGGCTCAGTTGACGACTTCTAGCCTCTTCACATGCCTGGATGTAAATAAGGTAGTCACCCGCAGCCCTCTCCACATGCAGATCACCCTTATCTGCATCCAGGTATCCAGGAGGAACAAGCTCGCCAACTCTCCGGTTCCCCTCGGCGATCATAGTGGCCCAGCGTTCGTCATCCGGTCGAGGAAGAACCTTGCCATCCAGCAAATCGGCCAGCCGTCTTAGCACTGGGTCCTTATCTGTTGGCGTAGTTGGGTGAATAAGATCCGGTGCGGCTCGATCAATAATCTGCCGAAGTTCAACATAAACCTGCTCTAATGATTCATACATCTTCTTCAACTCAGGATCAGCTAGCGCCACCTTTTTGGACCAGCCGTCAAGGGCTCGAACCGCACCTTGATGGCTCTTATCTAGCGCGACACGAACATCATTAGTGGCCTGTTCCGGGTTTCCGATCGTCTTGAGGCGATTGCGGTGAAACTCGTGAGCTGCTTGAAATGGCACAACGAGTCTATCGCCGAGCTTCTCGAAGATCGCCAACAAGTCGCTAGTGGTGCGCGAGTTGTAGCGGTAAAGGTTCAAAAGAACATTGGCATCAACTGCAACTAACGCACTTGTCAGCGCACCCCTATTCTCGACGTCAGTGACAACACGATAGCCTTCAAACCCGTCGAACAACCCACCCATTTGCCACCTCACTAATGTCATTTTTCAAACACATAGACTTACCGATACACAATGCGTCGCATCCACTTCATGTTGCATCTAGACCACCTCGTTTAGCAGCCTCAGGACGCCTCCGACAACGGTAGGCCGGCGTTGGCGTCGGAGCGATTTGTGAACGCTTCGGCAATGGCGGTGAACTCGCGTAGGGCGGCTTGTAGGTCTTCGACGATCTCCTGGGCGATGACCTCGGGTGGCAGCAGCGCGTCGGCGTCCTCCAGTGAGGCGTCCTTCAGCCACGTGATGTCCAGGTTGACCTTGTCCCGGCTCAGCAGCTCGTCGTAGTCGTACGCCCGGAACCGCTCACTCTCCACCCGCTCGGCCCGGTCCTTGCCCGGCAGGTAGCAGTCGACGAACTCCTGCAGGTGCTCCCGGCGCAGTGGGTTCTGCTTGAGCGTGAAGTGCTGGTTGGTCCGGAAGTCGTATACCCAGAGCTTGCTGGTCCACGGCTCCTCGCGGGCGCGCTTGCGCTCGAAGAACAGCACATTGGCCTTGACCCCACCGGCGTAGAAGATGCCGGTCGGCAGCCGCAGCATGGTGTGCAGGTCGTACTGCTTGAGCAGCCGCCGCCGGATCGTCTCCCCCGCCCCGCCCTCGAAGAGCACGTTGTCGGGCAGCACCACCGCGGCCCGCCCGTCGATCTCCAGCATCGAAGCGATGTGCTGCACGAAGTTGAGCTGCTTGTTCGACGTCGTCGCCCAGAAGTCGGCGCGCTCGATCTCCCGCTCCTCGCGGCTGGCCCGCCCGTCCTCACCGATCATGCGGATCGACGAGCTACGCCCGAACGGCGGGTTGGCCAGCACCAGGCTGACCTTGCCGTCAGGCTCCCGCCCGAGCGAGTCGCGGACGTCGATCAGCGACGGGCCGCTCGCCGTACCAATGCCGTGCAGCAGCATGTTCATGGCGGCGAGCCGCGCGGTGCCGTCGACCAGCTCGGTGCCGGTGATCCCACCGTTGGCCAGGTGCCGGGCCTGGTCGCGGGTCAGGCTGTCGCCGTGGTGCCGCTGGATATGGTCGTACGCCGACAGCAGGAACCCACCCGTGCCGCACGCCGGGTCGGTGATCGTGTCGCCCGGGGTCGGCTGCACGCAGTCGACGATCGCCTCGATCAGCGCACGCGGCGTGAAGTACTGCCCGGCACCCGACTTGGCATCCTCCGCGCCCTTGGCCAGCAGTTCCTCGTACGCGTCGCCCTTGACGTCGACGCCGGCCTGCGACCACTGCTCCTTGTCGATCAGGTCGACGATCAGCTTCTTGAGCTTCGCAGGGTCCTGGATCTTGTTCTGCGCCTTGCGGAAGATCGTTCCGAGCGTGCCGGACTCCTGCCCGAGCCCGCGCAGGATGTTGCGGTACTGCACTTCCAGCCGGACACCGTCGCTGTCGAGCAGCGTCTGCCAGCTCAGGTCCACCGGCACGATCTGCTCCGGCTTGAGCGGCCGGTTGGCCCGCTCGTCGGCCATCTTCAAGAACAGCAGGTACGTCAGCTGCTCCACGTAGTCGATCGTGGAGACCCCGTCGTCGCGCAGTACGTCGCAGTAGTTCCACAGCTTCTGCACCAGCCGGCGCGAATCCACGTTGCTCACAGCGGCAACTCTCCCTGCTGAAAATCGGTCCCGATCGCCCTGGTCGCGGGCGCTGCCAGCTCCTTGGCCGTACGCCGACCCCGCTGCTTCGGCACCACCACCCGTTGCGCCCGGATGCGCGCCAGCAACTCGGATGCCGGCTCATCTGCCGGATCCTGCTCCACCAACCGCCCCGCAAACGCCTCCGCCAGCAGCGCCTCACGCAGCCGCCCAGCCCTCACCTTCGCGAGCTGAACCGAGTCCGCCAGCCGAGCCAGTGCGTCCAGCCGATCCTTGGTCTGCGCGACAATCGCCCGCTGCTCCTCAATCGGTGGCACGGGGAATTCGACTTCCTTGAAACGGCTCGCCGACAGGTGCGCGATGTTGGTGGTGATTCGCACTTCTTTGATGAAACGCCGCGCGTGCATGTGCCTGCGGAACACCAGCAACGCCCACTCAGGATCGATACCATCGTGTGCCCTGAACCGCAGTAGGCTATTGGTGAAGGCCATTTCCGCTGGCTCACCCCGGTACATGGCGGGTCGCCCGAGATACTCCGGGCTCTGCCCCTCGTTCAGCAGGATGTCACCAGGCGTCAGCCGGAAACGCTCGAACACCTCGGGTGGGAAGTCCATCTGCATGACGTCGCGCAGGTCGAGCCGATCCTCAAAAACGTTGGCCACCCGGAGGTACGGCCGCATGTGCGGCCCGGTGTGCCAGTCGGGATGCCGCTGACGACCAAGGTCTACCTTGCCAGCCTGGCCGACCGTCACCACTCGCCATCCAGGCCTGCCAGTAATCGGCACCGACTCAACCAACACGCGCTTCGTAAGCATTTTCAGCCGAGCGCCACTTGAGGTGACGTTTGCGACTGCCACGTCGCAATGAGAAAGCAGCGTTTCGAGCGAACCGATCATTCGACGTTGCTCGGCGAGCGGTGGGACCGGGATGGCAAGATTTTCCAGGTAGCCGCGCGGGACTCGTCTGAGCCCTACGGCCCCGGTCATCGCGCGCGCAGCGTCCCGCCGGACCGAGTCCTGTAGCAGGTAGTAGGCAAGATAGTCAGGGTCGATTGCCCCGTGGGATCGCAGCGAGAACAGCTCGGTGCTCCCCATACCCCGACCGGACGACAGACCACGTGCGACCGCGATCTTGCCGTTCTCCATGCATGGTGTCACTTTGGCGAATAAGACATCGCCTTCCTGAAATCGCGTCAGGGATCGCTGCTTCAACTCTCCGTAGGGTGCCGTCTGCGAAGCATCCAACTGCCCAGACTCAGCTTCGACCGACGCCATCGGAACGAATGAGATGTGCTCATCGTCGTCTGGCTCGGCATCGAAGCGCCGTTGGTTAATGGCAACGATTTCCGAAAGGGGTGCCAACTCCCAGCCTGGGGGTAGGTCGCTCATGCGGTCAGTTCCTGGTTGAGTTCGGTGATGAGGGGTTCGGCCTGGGCGCCGAAGGCTTGGATGTAGCCGTCGATGCCGCCGCGTTCGGTGAACGGGGCGCCATCCAGGTCGTCGGGGGTGACGGCAACGCTTGCCGCTATCACGTTCTTGATCCTTTCCAGCCACCAGACTTGCTCGGGGGTGAAGGCGGTGCCGGCCTGCTCCTGGCGCAGCAGCCAACCTTGGAAGCGTTCTTCGACGACCGACCGGTACGGGCGCAGCTCCTGGTCGAGGCCCAGCTCGTAGCGGACCAGGGTGATCAGGTCGGTGACGCCTCGGTCGCCGGGTGCTTCGGCGGTGCGGCCGAGCATCTCGTACGCTTCCCACAGCCGGGCCGGGGTCCACGCCTGCGGAGGTCGGGAGATCCGCGCCGCCAGCTCTTTGAGCTGGTCGAAGTCGACCCGGCCTTTGCCGTCGAAGAAGACCTGCAACGCGGTGATCTCGTCGCGGTGTTCTTCGAGGTACGCGTGCCAGCTGTGGACGACCTTTTGAGCACGTTCGGCTGCCGGCACCCCGGCGGCTGAGACCAGTCGGTCGGCGTTAACCTCGTCGATGGTGATGTCGTGGGCTCGGCGGATCTCCAGGATGCGGTGCCGCAGCTCCGGTGCGGCGGCGAGCGGGCGGAGCGCTTCGGCGAGCAGGTCGCGGACCGCGTCGGGGCCGGCGGCGTGGGCGGGGATGAGCGATTCGGGGGCGACGGCGTCGGTGAGCCGGCGGGCGATGGCAGCCAACGGTTGGCCGTCGGCGAGGTCGGTCAACTCGGCGCGTTCGTCGTCGGTGAGTTGGCGTTCGAGCCGGGCCAGCCGGGCGGCCAGGGTCGCCACCTCGTCGGCGTCGGCGGTGAGAGTGCCGGCTTTGCCGAGCAGTTCCTTCAGGGAGATCTGTGCTTCGGTGCGCCGGTGCAGCGGCACCGCCTCGTCCAACTCCTGCTCGGTGACGCCAACCGCGTCGACAATGACGAACCGGTCCTTGACCTGGGCGTCCGGGGTGACGGATTGGAAGTCGGCGGGGTCGATGGTGCGGGCGCCCCGGCCTTTCATCTGCTCGAAGTAGGTGGCGGTGCGCACGGGGCGCAGGAAGAAGACGCATTCGAGCGGCCGGACGTCGGTGCCGGTGGCGATCATGTCGACGGTGACGGCGATCCGCAGCTCCGGGCTGTTGCGCAGCGCCTGGATCAGCTCGTCGGGGTTGTCGCCGGTGCGCCGCGACGCGTACGTGATCTTGGTGGCGAAGTCGTTGCCGCGGCCGAAGACGTCGCGGACCATGGTGACGATCTCTTCGGCGTGGTTGTCGTCCCGAGCGAAGATCAACGTCTTGGGTACGGTCGTGCGGCCGGGGAAGATCTCGGTGAAGAGTCGGTCCCGGAAGGTCTCCAGCACCAGTTTCAGCTGGCCACGGGAGATCACCGTGCGGCCGACGTCCTTACCGACGTAGCTGAAGTCCTCCTCCAGCTCCTGGTAGCGCTCGGCGCGGGTGCGCCGGTCGCGCAGCGGCACCACCGTCTTCGCCTCGATGGTCGAGCCGGCGTCGGTGATCTCGGTGCGGATCCGGTAGACGTCGAAGCCGACGTTGACCCCGTCGGCGACCGCCTGCTCGTAGGTGTACTCCGAGACCAGATTTTGTCGGAAGAAGCCGAGGGTCTGCTTCACCGGCGTGGCGGTCAGCCCGACCATGAAGGCGTCGAAGTACTCGAGCACCGCCCGCCACTTGCCGTAGATCGACCGGTGGCATTCGTCCACAATGATGAGATCAAACGCTTCCGGTGGGATAGCCGGGTTGTAGGCGACCTGCGCCGGTTCATCCAGGTCATAGCTGTCGTACGCCTGGTCGTCGACGTCGACGTCCGGCAGCTCCCGCCCGGCCAACGCGCCGTAGAGCCGCTGGATCGTGGAGATCACCACCGCCGACGAGCCGAGCATGCCGGCCCCGGCCAGCCGGTCCACGTTGAACAACTCGGTGAACTTGCGCCCGTCCCCCGGCGTGGCGTAGCCGGCGTACTCGCGCAGCGTCTGCCGGCCCAGGTTGTTGCGGTCGACCAGGAACAGAATGCGGACTGCCTTGGCGTGGTGCAGCAGCCGGTAGCTGCTGGTCACCGCCATGAACGTCTTCCCCGCACCGGTCGCCATCTGGATCAGCGACCTAGGCTTGTCTGCGGCCAGCGCGCCTTCGAGGCCGCGTACCGCGTCGATCTGGGCTTGGCGCAGCCCCTCCTCCGCAAGCGGCGGAAGTTGCCGCAGCCGGGCCCGCAGCGTCGGGGCCGCCGGGTCGTCGTCGGCCTCGCGCATCCAGCGCGCGAGCGTCTCCGGCTGGTGAAAGGCGAAAACCTCCCGGGTACGCGGCTGCGGGTCCAGCCCGTTGACGAACGCCGTCTCGGTGCCGGTGGCGACGTAGCCGAACGGCAGCGGCGCGTCCCGCCGCCAGGCGGAGATTCGCTGCTCGCGGGTCAGCCCGCGCAGGTAGCGGTCCAGCTGCGCCTCCACCCCACGCGGCGCGGTGCCTTCCCGCTTGGCTTCGATCACCCCGACCAGTTTCTGCTGTACGTAGAGCAGGTAGTCGGCCCGGCCGGTGGCCAGGGTGACCTCCCGTACGGCGACACCGGCGACCCCGGTCCCCGCGTACAGATTGATCTGGGTTTCGTCCTGGACCTGCCAGCCGGCGGCGATGAGCTGCCGGTCGATCTCGACCCGGGTCTGCACCTCGTTGAGCGGCTCGGCCGACGCGCGCCGGGCGCGGCTGATGAACGCCTCGCGTTTCGCCGCCGACACCTTCGCCGGCGCACGGGCGGCGAACTCCGCACTGGCCACCGTCATCTGCGGCTCCAGGTCCGCGACCAGCTCGGCGGCGACCGTACGGCGGGCCGCCGACTCGGTGACTGCCCGGTCGGCAGCGGCTTCCGCCGCAGCCTGCGCCGCCGCCACCGACGGCTGTCCGTCGAGCAGAAGTTTCGCCTCGGCCAGCTCCTGGCGGTAGCGGTCCAGCTCGGCCTGCAGGCCGACGACGATGTGCTGTGGCACCTGCTGCGGTGGCGGGCTGGGCGGCACGAAACCGATCGGGCGGCGGTCGTCGGTCAACGCCCGGTGGAACCACACCCCCAGCTCGAAGCAGTCGCGCAGCAGCTCCAGCGCGGTCCGTACCTGGTCGAGGTGGTCGTGCACGGCCTGGTTGCCGACCTTGCGCAGCCGGGTGAACGCCTCGTTGATCTTCGGCGTGAGTACGCCGTTGGCGTTGAGTGCCTGCACCTGGTCGACGAACCTGTCACTGCTGGCCTTGGTGCCGGTGCGATTCACCAGCTCACGGGCGAGAGTGTCGCCGAACGCCCGCGCCTTGAACATCGACGACTGGGCGTCCACGTAGATCAACGACTCGGCGCCGACGCCGTACCAGACCAGCAATCCATGATCCACAAGGAACCCGAAGTTGGCGGACTGGTTGGCGAGACGCCGGATTCGTTGATGATCCACAACTCTCCACAGGGGTACGACCGATGTAGAACGCCAGAGCCTATCCATGCTCGGGCCGACACGGCATCGGCCGGAAAGTATCTGTTCGATACCGATCGGGCAGGCTCCGCCGGTCCGTCAAGGTGGTTGCGGGACTGACCCCGGGCAGCAGCCGGCAGCGACCCGGTGAATGATGGCCGGGTGAGCGAGTACCAGTACTACGACTTCCGTGCCATCGACCGGCCACTCGACGAGCAGCAGATGGCTGAGCTCCGTACGCTGTCCACCCGGGCGGAGATCACCCGTACCAGCTTCACCAACGTGTACCACTTCGGCAGCTTCGGCGGCGATCCGCTCGCCATGGTCGAGGAGTACTTCGACGCGCACCTCTACATCACCAACTGGGGCACCCGGCAGCTGGTGCTGCGGCTGCCGCTGCGGCTGCTCGACCTGGAGACCGCCCAGCAGTACTGCTGGGCCGAGCCGGCCGAGGCGTACCAGTCGGGCGACAACCTCATCCTGAACTTCTTCAGCGAGGACCCCGACGGCGTCGAGGACTTCGACCGCGACGGTGAGGGCTGGCTCGCCAGCATCGTCGGCGTCCGCGACCAGCTCGCGGCCGGCGACTACCGTGCCCTCTACCTGGCCTGGCTGTTCCTCATCCAGGACGGGGAGTTCGGCGACGAGGCGACCGAACCGGCGGTGCCGGCCGGGCTCGGTGACCTGACCGGCGCGCTGCACGAGTTCGCCGAGTTCCTGCGGATCGACCCCGACCTGATCGCCGCCGCGGCGCAGGGCAGTGCCCCGGAGGCCGCGGGCGCCGCCGCTGACCCGGCCCGGCTGGCCGACTGGATCGCTCAGCTGCCCTCCGCCGACAAGGACACCGCGCTGCTCGGCCTGCTGCAGGGCGACGGGCTGGCCGTCACCGCCGAACTACGGCAGCGGTTCCGGGCCGACACCGGCACGGCGGCGGCAGACCCTGCCGGCAGCAAACCGCGCACCATCGGCGAGCTGCTCGACGCGGCGGAGACGATCCGGGAGCAGAGCGAGTAGTTCGACCGGGTGTAGTCCCAACGGCCGACCACGACTGGGCCGATGACCCACCGCCGCTGCGGCGGGCGGTCGGGCTCGCCGGCCCGGTCGGCCGCTCCACAGTGGCGATTGCGGCGGCTAGCGTGCAGCGGGTGAAGTGGCCTACCCCCGCAACCCTGCGCCACCGCGTCCTGCTACCCGTACTCGGCGTAGCGATACTACTCAGCGCGAACGTGCCACCACTGTACGGTTTTGCCAGTGACTGGCTGCACGAGCGCAAGCTCAACAGCGCCGAGTACCAGCGGGAGCACGGCTACTGGCAGGTCCTCGAACTCCCCGAGGACCAGCGGGTCAACGCGATCCACGCCGCGCTGCTGCCCACCGGCAAGGTGCTGCTGATCGCCGGCTCAGGCAACGACCGGGAGCAGTTCGACGCCGGCACGTTCAAGACCCTGCTGTTCGACCCGGCGACCGAGCGGACCGAACTCGTGCCGACCCCGGAGGACCTGTTCTGCTCCGGGCACTCGTTCCTGGCCGACGGCAACCTGCTCGTCGCCGGCGGCACCCAGCGGTACGAGGTCCTCGAACCCGACATCGACCGGGCCGGCGGCACCATGCTGGTCAAGAACGAGTCCCCGGACGGCGGTCCGCGCAGTTTCGTCAAGGGCACCGAGTTCGTCGCCCCGGACGGGCGGCGCTACTCCGCCGGGCACGACTTCGTCGTACCGCCGGCCACCAAGACCGACGGACCGGCGGGCCGGGTCGTCGTCACCGCAAGCGAGACGGAGGTGTGGGTCGATGCTGCCGGGTTCGGCGACGAGTACGTCGTCGAACGGCAGACCCAGTACCGGGTCAACGGCCTGGTCGGCGACGAGGTGCAGGACATCTACGGCCTGGCCGACGCGATCACCATGGACAAGCAGGACTACCAGGGACTCGACGCCGCGTTCGAGTTCAACCCGTGGACCGAACGGTACGAGCGGGTCGACGACATGCACGTCAAACGCTGGTACCCGACGCTGACCACGCTGCCCGACGGGCAGGTGCTCACCGTGGCCGGGCTCGACGGCAGCGGCCAGGTCCTCGACGGCACGCAGCACGAAACCTACGACCCGCAGACCAGGAGCTGGACCCTGCGACCCGACCTGGAACGGTACTTCCCGACGTACCCCAGTCTGTTCCAGACCGCAACGCCCGACCTGCTGTTCTACACCGGATCGAACGCCGGCTACGGACCCGACGACCAGGGCCGCGAACCCGGCCTGTGGGACCTGAGCGACAACACGTTCACCGAGGTCGACGGGCTACGCGACACCGACCAACTGGAAACCAGCATGAGCGCCTGGGCCGGCCCGGTGCAGGAGCAGCGGATCATGGTCGTCGGCGGCGGCGGGGTCGGCGAGTCGGCCCTGTCCAGCGACCGAATCGACCTCATCGACCTGACCTCGGACAACCCCCGGTTCACCCCCGGTCCGGACCTGCCGGACGGGACCCGCTACCCCAACCTGGTGCAGCTGCCCGACGACACCGTGCTGATCACCAACGGCGCCAGCGACTACCGGGGTCGCGGCCTCAGCGACAACCACACCGCCCGGATCTTCCACCCGGACAGCAACACTCTGACGGTTGCCGCCGACCCCCATGTCGGTCGTAACTACCACTCGGCGGCGTTGCTGCTGCCCGACGGCCGGGTGCTCACCGTCGGCTCCGACCCGCTGTTCCGCGACGCCAAGAACAGCATCAGCGGTGAGTTCGAGCAGCGGCTGGAGCTGTACTCCCCGCCGTACCTGTTCGGCGGTGTGCGTCCGGTCCTCGGCAGCGTGCCGGAGCGGATCGAACGTGGCGGCAGCGTCACAGTGATCAGCCCGCACGCCGACCGGATCGACCGGGTGCGGCTGATCCGGCCGGGTGCCGCCACCCACATGCTCAACAACGAGCAGCGGTCGGTGGCAATCGACTTCACCCCTGCCAGCACGGGACGACTGGAGCTGAACCTGCCGGAAGAGGCGACGATCCTGCCGTCCGGGCCGTACCTGCTGTTCGCCATCGACACCGACGGGGTGCCGTCGGTCGGCGTACCGGTGATGGTGCGCTGAGCGGGCGGTCACTCACCCCGCCTTGCCGAGCAGTTCGAGGGCGTACTCGGGCCACCACCCGCCGGCGGGCGGCTCGCCCGGCCGGCAGTCGCCGTCGGACTCCCCCGGACGTTTGATCCACAGCAGGGCGTCGACCCGGTCCAGTCCGGTCGTCGTAGTCGGTGATTCCCCCAGTGACCGGCCGGGCGGGTTGCACCAGGACGGACCACCGTCGACGGTGGCACCGTCGACCGGCCCGGCGCCGTTGCGGCTGGTGTCGACGACGAACCTGGTACGCCCGTCGAGTTCGTCGGACAGCCGCCGGCCGTAGTCGACGTTCTCCTGCGTACCGATGAAGTTGGAGACGTTCAGCGCGAAGCCGTCGGCTTGCCCGATCCCGGCCCGGCGCAGCGCGTCGGCCAACCTCGGCAGGTCGGCGACCCAGCGGGCGTGGCCGGCGTCGAGATACACCTGGGCGCTGCCGGTCTGCTTGAGCACGGCGACCGCATCGGCGAGCAACGCGAACCGTTCGTCGGCGGAGCCCGCGCCGCAGCTGTCCAGGCTGTGCGCCACAGCGTCCGGTTCGACGATCACCGTGACCGGACGACCGGCGATTCCGGCCGCGAACTCCCGGACCCAGGCCCGGTAGTCGTCGCCGTCGACCGCACCGCCGCCGCTGAAGCTGCCGCAGTCCCGGTCCGGGATGTGGTACGCCACCAGCACCGGCATGCCGCCGGCAGCGTCGGCCCGGGTCAGCACGGTGTCGACGCCGGCGCGTACCGCGGTGGTGCTGCTGGTGACCCAGACCGCTGTCGGCTGCTCACTGATCCGTCGGAGCCGGTCGGCGTCACCGGTGCGGCCGGCCGCCACCCAGGCGGTGACCTGGTCGGCGGCGGCTCCGGTCGGGTCGACGAACAGCTCCGCTCCGGCGAGCGGCACCGCGACCGGCGGGCCGCTGGCGCCAGTGGTGCGGGCATCGGTGATCTGGTCGCCGAGATCACCGGCCGGCTCCGTCGGGGCTGTGCCGCAACCAGCCAGCAACGCCAGGAGCGAGCCGACGGAAAGCGCGGACGTCGACCGGCGGACCATCGACCACAGCACCGTTCGTCCTCCGTCAGTGGCGTAAAGCACGGCCGAGACTAGCTCAACTGGCTGATTCGGGCAGACTTCCCCGGTGCCATAGGATCGACGAAACCGTCGGTCGGGGCGTGCGGCCGGTGGGCACGACTGCGGGGCGGCTTGCTGCTTGTGGCGGAACCATTCGACATCCCGGTGTACGGCCGGTCCTGGGCTCGACTCGAATCCTATAGCCGGCTCGCTGGTTCGCTGACCGATCCGCCGGAGGGCGTGCCGTACCGGGTCCGCTACCGCAGCATGCATGGAGCGCACGGTAGCCGGCAGATCGTCACCGCGGTACTGATCGCGCTGGCGAACATCTGCTTCGAGGTGTTCTTCTTCGTCTGGCTGCTGCAGCCGGGGCACTTCGCCGACACCAATCCCGGTCCGGTGGCCGAGGCTGCCCGGCTCGCCAATGTCTTCGTCATCTGCTCCATTGCCGTCGTCGAGGCGTTACGGCTGGTCAACGTACTGTCGCTGTCGCTGGCCTCGGTGATCGCGCGGGATCCGGTGCCGGTGGTCCCGCCCCGAGGGCTGCGGGTCGCCTTTCTCACCACGATCGTGCCGAGCAAGGAACCGGTCGCGGTGGTCCGCGACACGCTGCGAGCGGCGAAGCGGATCCGGCACCGGGGCGTCTTCGACATCTGGCTGCTCGACGAAGGCGACGACGCCGAGGTGAAGGCGATGTGCGACCAGCTCGGCGTGCGACATTTCACCCGCAACGGCATCGAGCGGTACAACCAGCGGCGCGGACCGTTCCGGGCGAAGACCAAGCACGGCAACTACAACGCCTGGGTCGACGCGCACGGCGACGGCTACGACGTCTTCCTCTCCGTCGACCCCGACCACGTGCCGCTGGCCAACTTCGCCGAACGGATCCTCGGCTACTTCCGCGACCCAGACGTGGCGTACGTCGTCGGCCCGCAGTGCTACAAGAACGGCGAGGCGTTCGTCACCCGGGCCGCCGAGTCGCAGCAGTTCCCGTTCCACAGCGTGATCCAGCGAGCCGCCAACGCGTACGGCACGTCGATGCTGGTCGGCACCAACAACGCGGTACGGATCAGCGCGTTGCGCAGCATCGGCGGGTTGGCCGACTCGATCACCGAGGACATGGCGACCGGGCTGGCCGTGCACACCACCCGCAACCCGTCGACCGGCCGTCGGTGGAAGTCGGTGTACACCCCGGACGTGCTCTCCGCCGGCGACGGCCCGGCCAGCTGGAGCGACTACTTCTCCCAGCAGCGGCGCTGGTCGCGGGGCACCTTCCAACTGCTGTTCGGCCGCTACTGGCTGCGCTTCCCCCGGCTGTCCGCCGGTGGGATGCTGCACTACACCCTGATCACCACCTTCTATCCGTCGATGGCCGTCGCCTGGCTGCTCGGCATCGTCAACGCGGTGCTGTTCCTGGCTCTCGGCGTCAGCGGCATGACGATCTCACCGCAGATCTGGTTCGCCCTCTACACCGACGCCACCGCCTTCTCGCTCTGGCTCTACCTGCACAACCGGCGGTACAACGTCAGCCCGTACGAGGCACCCGGTTCCCGCGGGCTCAAGGGCATGCTGATGTCGATCATCTCGGCACCGATCTACGCCGGGCAGTTCGTCAGTACGCTGCTGCGTCGGCCGGCCCGGTTCGTGGTCACCCCGAAGGGGGCGCACAGCAGCAGCGACGGCTTGTACACGTTCCGGGCGCACCTGGGCTGGTTGGCGGTGCTCGCCGCGGCGGTCGGGGTCGCCGTTGCCCGCGACTACGCCAGCCTGCCGTCGCTGCTCTGGCCCGGCGTGGCGCTGCTGATCTGTCTGCTACCGGTCGCGCTGTGGCGACGGGACCTCCGCCGGCGTTCCCACCCGGTGCCCACGGGTGACAGCGGTAGCGACGGCGGACCACCGACGATCGAGGAGGTACGTGGTCCGGACCGGGCCGGGGACATCACCATGGAGATCCCACGAGCGCTGCTGGCGGCGCATCTGGCCAGCCGGTCGGTCGACGACCAGCCCGACGACGTCTCCGCCACGATGATCCTGCCCCGGATCGAGGTACCCCGGCAGGCCGGTCCGCCCGCCGTCGAGCAGACCAGGCCGCACGCCGTCGAGCAGACCAGGCCGCACGACCGGTCGCCTCGGGACAACGACATGGGGAGCCGGTGAGCCGACGGACCGGGACGAACACCCGCAATCGACGAATGGTGAACATACACCCTGCTACTGATGACTCACGGGCAGTTGCCGGACAAGGCTGGCCGGGTGATGACACCCCGCTTGTTGCTAGCCGCCGCACTCGCGGCCGCGCTCTCCAGTCCGACATGGAGTCCACAGCTGATGGCGCAGGCCGGCACACCGGCGACCGCCACCGGTGCGACCACCGTCAGCGCCGCAGCGACCGCGATCGAGCCACAGTCGACCAGTCGCCCGGACCTCAGCATGACCAACCGGATCCGCGGCGGCGTCGACGGACTGCCCGACTGGTCGCGGGTGGGCTACCAGGGCGGACACCCGCTTCCCGGCGAGCACCTGATCACCGCCGACGCGGCCTGCCGCCTCGACCCGAGTCGCCTGGCCGGCGAGTTCGGCGTGGTCGCCGACGACGGCCTCGACGACACTGCCGGCCTGCAGGCCGCCATCGACCACGTCCGCGCCGCCTGCTCGCCGTCGGCCAACTTCCACAAGCTGTCACTGATCAACCTGCCGGCCGGCCGGATAGACGTGTCCCGGCAGATCTACGTCGACGCGAACTTCCTGATACTTCGTGGCCAGGGTTCCGGTGCCGGCGGCACCCAGGTGGTGTTCCGGCCGGACACCGACACCCGCTACGACACCCTCAGCACCGACGGTAGCCGTTGGGATCCGAACGGGATGAGCTACGGCAGCGGCAACGACATCGGCAAGGGCGGCTGGATCTGGCCGGGCAGGGCACTGTTCAAGGTGCAGACCCGCGAGGTAGCGAGCCGCTACCAGAACGAGTGGCAGTCGGCACCGACCAACCGTAAGGACCTGTTCGAGGGCTCCGTCAACCAGCACTGGGTCTCCGGGCAGAAGCTCGCCGACCGCAGCGACGACCCGGGCTTCTCCGCCCGCTCCGGGCAGAGCGTCATCCACCTGGCCAGCAACACCAACATGTCGAAGTTCTCCCCCGGCGGCTACATCTGGGTCGGCGCAGCCAACAGCGTCAACTTCTACGAACAGCAGGGCGTCACCTACGCCGAACACGCCAGCATGATGGAGAACCTCCATATGCGACAGCAGATGTTCCGGGTGACCCGGGTGGACTCGTCAGCCAAGACGATCACCCTGGACCGACCACTGGAGTACGACCTACCGGTCGACTCGGTCTCCGACGGCTCACCGCCGTTGCCGGCCGGGACGACGTTCGCCAGCAAGGTCACCCCGCTGACCGCGGTCGAGGGCGTCGGACTGGAGAACTTCGCCTTCACCCAGGAGATGACCGGGCTGCCCAAGCTCGGCGGCGGCACCTACGCCCTCGACCCGGCCGACGCGGTGCACAACTACGGCAACCTCGCCCCCGAGTACGCCATGAACGGGGTGCTGTTCAAATGGGCGGCCAACAGTTGGGTCCGTGGCCTCACCGGCACGATGACCGGATCCCACCCCATCGTCACCGAGGTCGCCCGCAACCTGCAGATCGAGGACAACACGTTCGACGGTGCCTGGAACAAGGGCAAGGGCGGCAACGGCTACCTGCGCGGCAGCCGCGTCTGGAACTCGCTGTACGCGTACAACACCAGCCGCAACCTGCGGCACTTCACCTTCCAGTGGTCGGCCAGCGGCAATGTGGCGTTCCGCAACGACTTCGACTCCGATCTGAACCTGCACGGCGGCTGGGAACGGTACAACCTGTTCGAGGACAACACCGTGCGGGTGCCGTACGAGCACAGTTCGGGCAGCTGTACCGCCAACTGCGGGGGCGAGGGCGGCCAGGTCGACGAGGGCACCTGGTATCCGATCTGGTGGGCGGCTGGGCCCAAGGCGATCAAATGGTCCGGGTCGGCCGGACCGCAGAACGTCTTTTATCACAACGAACTGTCCAAGCAACTCACGCCCGGCGGTCCGTACACAACCTACGAGCCGTACTCGGTCACCGGCACCACCAACCCGTCCGAAACGGTTTACCACTTCGGCTCCGACCCGACCCACCCGCGCCAGTTCCGCCACCTCAGCGCAGCCGGGTCGGTGATCCCCGACTGGTCAGGCCGGGAAACCCTCGACTACACAGGCGGTAAAGGTGTAGTCGCCGTGACCGGGCACCGCCAACCGTCGCTGTTCCTGATCAATGTCGGGCAGCTCGACCCACGCTTCGAGGAGGTCCGCCAGGCGGCCACCTGGAACATGCAGGGCGCTGGCACGTCCGGCGGCTGGAGCGGCCAGGACGGCGAGTACGAGGACAAGTACGCCAACGGAGTCCTGCCGCTGGCCGTGACCGGCGGTGCCACGGTGATCGCCCTGCAGGAGGCCGGTGCACCACCGCCCAGTGCCGGGCCGCCGACCGACCACCAGCAGGCCGACTTCCAGCGGGCCAACGGGACGTTCCCACCGGTGCGGGAGTATCGCCACGGCGGGACCGCCCGCCGCCCCCAGGGCTACCTCTACTGGCTGCACACGGACACCTCGGCGAACGGGCCGGGCCGGGTCAACCTGGCCATCGCCACCCGCAGCCAGGTGCCAGCGGACGGGATTTTCGTGGTCGCCTCGCCGATGGGCGGCCGACCGGCGCTGGGGGTCAACGTGGGCGGCACGGTCTTCTTCACCGTGCACGGCTTCTCCGGCAACGGGAACGACATGCCTGGCCTGCTAGGCGCGATCCGACAACGGATGCTCACCGCCGGGCCGGGCAACCAGTCACTGGACTGGGTCGCGATGGGCGACTTCAACCGCGATCCGGACAGTCTGGCCAACGCCCTGCCCGCCGGACAGTTCCGGGTGCACGCTCCGCCTTCACCGACCCACCCGACCGCGGATCCACAGCGGTACCTCGACTATGCGGTCGTACCGGACGCCGGCAACATACCCCGGATCACCGGTTCCGAGACCTTGTCGCAGGTCCTGTTGTCGGATCATCTGCCGGCCCGGTTCCGGCTGGTCCTGGAAGCCGCAGCCGACCCGCCGGAGCTGGTGGAGCAACCAACCCCACCAGGAAACGCGGTGCTGCGCAACGCCGGCACCACCAACGTCGCCGACATCGACCCCTTCCGCATCGGCAACGGCATCCTCGACATACCGTTCCATTCGGGTTTCCAGCAGCCGTGGTGGTTGGACGAAAGCGCGGAGTTCCCGTCCTACTACCGGCTGGTCCACCCGGTCACCCGCAGTTTCATGGGCCAGGAGGGTGGGGCAGCGGACGCACCGGTGGTGGAGTGGCCCCACGAGGCGGCGGATCAGCTCTGGCGGCCCGACTATCAGGGCGACGGCACGTGGACGTTGCGCAACATGGTCACCCGGCAGATGCTGACGGCGGTGCCCGGCGCACGCTCGGTCGCCGGGCGGGACTGGGACGGCTCTGCCGAGCAACGCTGGTTCTTCCAGACCACGCAGTCGATGTCCGATCTGCGGGAGATCAACCACTTCCCGCCGCTGCAGCAGACCGACCTGGTGGTCGACATCGCCGGCGGAGGCACCGCCAACGGCACACCGGCGATCCTGCACGCTGAGAACGACGGCGACAACCAGCGGTTCAGCGTCCTTCCCGCCGGGCAGACCGACGGCCAGAACTGCTCCTACCTGGTCAACTCCGGCGGCTACCTGAGCGCCGCGCCGACCGGGGTGTCCGTCGACGGGGCGGCGGTGGCGCTGCACCACTTCCGGGGCAACACCGACGGCTACCTGTGGTGCGAGAGCCAGCAGTCGATGTCGATGACGCTGGCGAACCGTACCGTCGTGGCCGGGGTGCCACAGGACCTGTACCTGTCCGATCATGGTGTCGGCAATCAGCTCACGGTCGAACAGGGCGACCCGCAACTGATCCAGACGTGGCTGTGGGAGGCGGCAAGCTGATCACCGGGCTGGGCGGGAGTCCAGTACGCGAAACGGCCCGCCAGGGAGATTCCCTGGCGGGCCGTCCACCGTGGTAGCGGGGACCTCCGGGCCACAGCAGGGTCCGCCGGGCGCGGTAGAGTCAACCGACGTTCACCCTCCTCAGCCGACGTCGACCTGATTGCGGTGCGAGGCCGCGATCTCCGCGGCTTCGCGGCGGGCAGCGGCAGGCAGCCGACCGTACCGTCGTGGCCGGGGTGCCACAGGACCTGTACCTGTCCGATCATGGTGTCGGCAATCAGCTCACGGTCGAACAGGGCGACCCGCAACTGATCCAGACGTGGCTGTGGGAGGCGGCAAGCTGATCACCGGGCTGGGCGGGAGTCCAGTACGCGAAACGGCCCGCCAGGGAGATTCCCTGGCGGGCCGTCCACCGTGGTAGCGGGGACCTCCGGGCCACAGCAGGGTCCGCCGGGCGCGGTAGAGTCAACCGACGTTCACCCTCCTCAGCCGACGTCGACCTGACTGCGGTGCGAGGCCGCGATCTCCGCGGCCTCGCGGCGGGCAGCGGCAGGCAGCCGCTCGCGCGTGAGCCGGTCCGCCGTCGTCCACATCCCGTCGACCAGCAGCTGACCGGTCCCGGTCAGCTGGCCGCTCCGACTGATCACCCGCAACGTGTCCCGCACGGCGGCGCGCCACCGGGCGAACCGCACCTGGGCGAGGTGGATGTGAGTCGGATCGGTTTCGACCCGTTGCTGCCGCTGCCAGAACGTGGCGACCGCGAGATGGGCGTACGCGCCGTGCAGCAGCGCGGCTAGGGGCCGCAGATCCCGGCGCCACGGCGCGTAGTAGCGCTTGTCGTCATCCGTCGGAACGATCAGCGGAAGGGCGTCGCTCAGGGCGAGCAGCTTCGCGTGCTGCAGTTCGTGCGCGAGGGTGACCGCGACCGTCCGCGTGTCGTCCGGGGAGGACATCGCGACGGCACCGAACGCGCCCGCGAAGGTAGCACTGCCGACCGAACTGCCCAGCAGTTGCATCGGTACGACGGCGGTGACGCATTCGGCGACCTCCGCCGCGACCTCGGGATGATGTTCGGCGAGCAGCAGCCAGCCAGCGCGGACGCCGCCGGTCCAGCGGCGCAGGTCGAGGTGGCGCTCGTCGACGGTACGGGGCCACCCTGGTTCGTCGTTGCCGAGCCCTTGCCACCCCGAACCGTCGATGGCGACCTGCCGGCGGATCAGCACCTGCGGTAGACCGTCCCAGTCCCGCGAGGTCGGCCTCCCGGCCGCAGACCGGTGAGCCGTCGGGGTGGGAACGATCACCTGCCGTCCGGCCCGTTCCAGCAGCGCCAGGTCGCTGTCCGCGCGCCGCACGCGTAGCGGGTCGCAGCTGCCTCCCGGCAGGGTCGCGATGCCCAGGGACGGCAGCACGATGCCGTGGTCGGAACGACTTGGGCCGACCGGTACCTCGGCGGTGGCCCCACAACGTGCCGCCACTGCGGCCGCGACCAGGGCGAGTCGGCCCGGGTGAGCGGGTCGGTGGCTGGACAGCGCCGCCACGGTGCGGCCCAGCCAGGCCCCGACCGCCGGATAGCAGAGTACGTCGTGCACCGCAGTGGGCGAGGCTCGCTCGAGATCAGCCAGCAGGCGGTATGCGTACATGGTCTGTCTTGCTTCCGGGTGGCTGGTCCGTCGCGCGAGGTCGGGCAGCATCCAGCAGAACAGTCTGCTGCGGCTGTTCTGCAGTCCGGCGAGGACCCGGATGCCGGCGGGGGCACCACCACCTTGCGCGAACTCAGTCAGCATGTTCCTCGAGAATCGGTGCGGTTGGATCATGCCTGCTCCCGAAGCTCCTGGTTACCGACTTGCTACCGCAATCTTCGCCCCACCTATTCATCGATGATCGCACATCATTGCCGCCGCGTGGAGCGCAAGGTCGATCATCTGGGGAAGTGGCATTGACCCGCCTGACTGTCCGACAGTCGTACATCCGACTTCCCACAGCGTCCACAGAGACTGCGCGACGTCGGTGAGGATTTCGGCGATCTGCACTACGATTGGCGTTCCACGCCGCAGCGAGCGACGATGCTCCCGCGCAACAGGGCACCCCCGGCAGACAGGACCGGCGAATGACCCAAGATCGGCACGAGCAAGAGACACTTCTCGTCGACCTCACCGACGTCGACCTGCACACACTGTCCGAGATGCCACCAGATGCCCTGCAGATCTCCCTCGATCATCTACTCGACGAACGATTGAATCCGATCGCCTTCTTCCTTGGTCAGCACGATGGCGATCCGGCGAGCAGCGCCGCACAACCCTCATGATCGAAAGAGATTCAAGATGACCGACACGCCGACGACGACCGCGGCGGGCAAGACTGGCACGGGGCGGCAGACGGCCGAAGTGTTGGTCTTCGTCTCCCCCGGCGGCGGCGCCGGGCAGACGAGCATCGTCGCCAACATCGCCTGGATACTTGCCAGCACCGGACACCGGGTCCTCATTCTCGACTGGGGAGGTAACGCACCCCGCGTCCAGGACTACCTGCATCCTTTCCTTGACGTGACCACGTCCGTCGACGAACCGCTCGGCGCGGCTCTGCGGATGATCGCCGACCGCACCGACACGATGTCGGAGACCAGTGTCCAACGCTTCCAGGCGGCTGGTTGGGCCGACGCCGTGGACGTCGTCACCGCGACCTCCGACAGCTTCTACCCGGCAGCGCTGCCCGACGGTGCCGGCGACGGTAGCCAGCTCCGACGCCTGCTGCAGCAGACCAGCTACCACTACGTGCTGCTCGACGCACCGCCGCAGAACTCGCAGAGCGCGCTGCACCAGCTCGCCTGTCTCTGTGACGCCGCCGCGGTCTGCTTCCGGTCGCACCAGCGAGTGCAGCAGGACGCGTTGCGGCTGGCAGGCGCGTTGGTCAACGCCGCTCCTGTCGGTCTGCGCCTGGTGGCCACCCCGACCCAGGTACGGCTCGGCGAACCGCACGCGGCCGAGTGGCTACATGCCGCCCGGCAACAGTTCGCCCAGCTCGCCGGGCCGGCAAGCGCGGGTGTCACCGTGTCGTTCGTCGAGGTGCCGCGCCACTCGTACGACATCGAGCGGGAAGCTCTCGCCATCATTCTCGATCGCGGCAGCCTCCGGACAGGTCTGACGGGCGTCGTCCACGCGATGACCGACGGTGCCGTTCCGACCGCTCCGGATGTCGGTCGACGACTACGGATGCGCTACAAACGGGCGCTCGGGTTCGATCCGCAGGCCGAGCCGGAGAAGGTCTACCTTGCGTACCGACCGGCCGACCGGCGCTGGGCGGACTGGATCACCGACCGGTTGCGACAGCAGGGCCTGCCCACCAGCCGGCTACCCGCCGATGATTCGTGGATCGAGCAGTCGACGCCGCCGAGCCTCGTCGTGATCGGCGGGCTCGCCACGGCCGACGGGCGAGTACGCCACATCGCCGAACGGCTCCGCGACGCGGTGATCTCGCCCACTGAAGTATCCGATCAGGTCACCGACGTATCCGACCCGGTCGTACAGGTGACCGTCACCGCCCAGAACCCGGCCGACTTCGATGCCACAGTGCCATGTCTCGATCTGGTCGGCCTGTCCGCCGGTGACGCCGAGGCGCGGCTACGTCGGCAGTTCCTGCTCATCGAGACGCCCTACGACGACCGTGCCGGGTTCCGCCCGCGCTATCCGGGCGGCCTGCCTGAACACCGCCAGCTGCCGCCGGACGTCGACCTTCCCAACCGCAATCAGCAGTTCATCGGCCGAGCCGACGATCTCGAAACGCTCCGCGACAAGTTACTCGCCGACGGCCCCGGGCCTGTTCTGGTAGTTGGTGCCACCGGGGTCGGCAAGAGCGAGCTGGCCAACGAGTACGCCCACCGGTTCCAGAAGGACTACGACATCGTCTGGTGGATCCCGGCGGACAGCTGGGAATCGATCTCCCTTGCGCTTCGCCGACTCAACGAGCAGTTCCAGCTGCTGGATCCGAATCCAACCGAGGTGGACACCGAGGGCGTTGAGGAGCAGCCGCGACAAGCATTCGACCACCTGTTGCAGCTCGCTGCCAGGAGACCGTGTCTTTTCATCTTCGACGGGCTCGACGATCGGGAGCTTCTCGGGTGGGTCGGGTCCGCCGCCGGACACGTGGTGGTGACCTCAAGGATCACCGATACGCCCACCCCGCGCATGCTCGTCGTGACCCACCTCGGGACGGACGACGCAACCGAGTTGCTGCGCGCCTACGTCCCGGAACTCAGTGAGGAGCACTGCGCCGCGGTGGTCACCGAGGTGGGGCAGCTCCCGCTCTCGTTGCGGCTGACCGGGGCGTGGCTACGGGAGAGCAGACACCACCTGATGGCGTACGCGCCCGCAGATCTCGAAGCCGCTACCGAAGCGATGGTCGCCAGCCTCCGGCCCGAATCCCCGGCCGATCCGCCCGCCGATGCGGATGCATCGCCGGCGGTGTCGGTGCCCGACGACGATCCCACCTACCACGCGCTACGGCGATCCTGGCGCGCGTTGGAGGCGACGCTGCGACAGACGGAGATTGGTCGGATAGCCATCCACCTCGCTGAGATGTGCTCCTTTCTGTCGTCCGACGACATCAGTCTCACGCTGCTCCGTTCGAGTTCGATGATCGATCAGCTGGCCACGCTGTCAGACGATGGCGAAGAGCGCGTGCGCAACGACCCCGCGATCTTCGACGAGGTCGTCTGGACCGGGGCCCGGTTCGGCATCTTCGACGTACGTTGGGGGCAGCGTCCCTCGATCCGTATCCACCGAGCGGTACAGGACGCGGTACGTGGCGCCCTGCCGCCGGCGCGGGCCGCCGAGGTTCGCCGTCACCTGCGGCTCGGCCTGGCAGGTTACGCCCCAACCGGAGCGGAGGTCGACGGCCGCTGGCAACGGCACCGCCTCGCCGAGCTGCAACCCCATCTGCTGCCCAGCGGTGCCGTGGCCGAGACCGACCCGAAGGTGCGCAGGTGGGTCGTCCGACAAGTTCGGTACATGCGCCGCCAGGAGACCTGGGACAGCGCGAATGTCGCCCTGAAGGTCATCGACGAGGCTCTCGACCACTGGTCGTCAGCGGTGCCGCCCACCGATCGCATCAATATGCAGCTACGGGGCGAGCAGGCGAGTCTGCTGCGCTGGATGGGCCGGTACCGCGAGTCGCTCGAGATTGCTCAGCAACTGCGGCTACTGCAGTTGCGCACCATCGGGCAGGAGCATCCGAACACCGCGACCACGCTGCAGGGGATCGCCGGGGACGTACGGGCGCTCGGAGAGTTCGAGCTCGCCAAGAGTCATGAGGGCGTCGCCTACGACGTTCTGCGCAAGGCATACGGCGAGGAGCACCAGCAGACCTTGATGGTCGCGCACAATCTGGCGCTGTCGTCGTACTTCGACGGCGACCTTTACACCGCGATGGTGGTGGAACGAGAAGTGGTCAACCGCCGATTGCGGGTGTTCGGCACGAGAGACCCCTTCCTCTGGTGGGCCGCTGCCAACCTGGCGACATATCAACGTGAGCTGGGCGACTACCACGCTGCGACTCGGACCATCGACGATGCTCGCGGTTGGATGGGCCATCCGACCGGCAAGATCCCGACGGACAGCGCGAGCGCGCTGCGGATCATCCGGGTACTCGCGGTCACCCAACGCCGCAAGAACATGGTGCCTCAGGCGAAGGAGAATCACGCCGACGCGCTGCGCGGGTACCAGCAGCTGCGCGGGACGAACCACCTCGACACCTTGGCCTGCAGGCTCGCGCTGGCCACCGACATGCATCTGCTGCGGGAGACACCAGCACGAGTGGTCGAGTTCGGGCAGTCCTGCTACCGCGGCTACCAGCGCCAACTCGGCCCGGAGCATCCGCTCACCGGCATCTGCCTGGTCAATCTCGCGCTGTTCCTACGCGGTGTCGGCGATCTCGACGAGAGCCGGCGGGTCGGTGACCACGGTTTGCGGATCATCCGGACCGCTGTGCCGGCCGAGACCCACCCGTGGGTGCTCGCGGCAACCATCAACCAGGCCGGCAACCTGGGGCACGGTGGTGCGGTAGATGCCGCAGTGCGACTCGCTGGTCAGGCCGTCGAGCTGTGTGAGGAGGACCTGCCGCCAGGGCATCCCTACCCCGACATCGCGCGTGCCAATCTTCGAGTATGGGAGCAGGCAACGCGTCGATCCGCCAGCACGGGTCCCACCCCCCCACTATCCACCCACGACCTCGATATCGACATCCCGCGGCGCTGAGAAGCATCCGGCGAAACCCGACCCCCGTCCCGGCGAACCACGACCACAGCAAAGGAAGTCTCACGTGCCGACAGAGCAGGGACCACATGCGGACTCGGTGATCGGCTCGCCGCACCGAGAGTACTCCGACGCAATCATCGTGACGCAGGAGCCGACTGGTCGCCAGTTCAGCGACGTCGACGATCGGATTGCCTACTGTCGAGGCCTCTTTCGGGCTGGCGGACCGCTGCACTACCTGGCGCATTGCAGTCCCGGATCCCGCGACTTCGACCTGTACGCACCTGGTGGGCCCGGCCAGGACGACGATCGACGTGTCGAGAACTGCCGCCGCGTGGCGAGGCGGCTGAGTTTTCAGTCAGGTCAGGTGATGCACGAGTGGTTACGGCCCCTCGGTCAGGGCGTGCCGCTGCGCACGGTGCTCCAGTCGGCCGGCGGAGCCTTCTACTGTGCCCGGGTAGTTCCCAGTGTGCTGCTCGTCGCCGGGACCCTGAGTCTGGCCACCGACCAGGTTGCGTCACTGGCCCGGCAGCCTGCCGTCCAAGAGGCTGACAGCGCACTCTCACAGCTGGTCGATCAGATCAGAGCTAGCATTCGGCTGCCCCGACAGAACCTGGGTGCCTGGGACACGAAACACTTCCGGGAGTCCGCGTTCGACCGCGACGTGGCCGACAGCCCGAGCCAACTGTCGGCGGGCGCGCCCCAGCCGGTGCCAGCCATCGGTTCCACGACGCGGCGGAACCTCGAGACGTCCGTCGCCCCCCGGCGAGACCTGGCGATCACCGGCGACCGTCATCACTGGGCCTTCAACGCCTGCGCAGCCGCCGTCGACGGCACCGGGCTGCACCTTGTCGCGTGCTTCAACGACAAGGCACAGCTGTTCTCGGTCGACGCGCTCGGTACGCCCGAGCTACGTGGAGTTGCCTACCACCACTCGCCCAGCCACCGACGCCAGCAGGTCAACGCGATGGGTCCCCCGACTGCCGCCTACCTCAGGGAGCTTGGCCGGACCGCCCGCCCTGCGATCGGTGGACCGGTCGTCCGCGCGGTACTCGATACGGACATCGGCGCGATCTACTACTACCGTCTGTCGGGACGGGAGTACGTCATCGGCCTGTGCCTCGATCAGGACCAGGTGGATATAGCCGACGATCACTTGACCGAGGTCGTCCTTGCGGTGAGCGGCCCGGCCGCAGCCGCCGTCCAGCCGCTTCGTTGAGATGCCGCAGGCGTGACGCCGACCGATCACACGTCGCCGATCGTGCGTCGCGCCGCTGCCCGTACCCGTGCGCCAAGCCCTCCGAACACCTCCCGGATGTCGTCGAGATGCATTGGGTGCGGACCAGTCGCGGCGGCCGCTTCCGGCGGCAACGCCATGGATTCGGCAAGACGTTTGAGATGTTGCAACGACGCGTAGTCGAAGATCGCCTCGTAGGTGAGGCAGAGAACGTCCAGCCGTTCCAGGTCGGTGCTCGACGACGCGGCGTCGGCGCGGTCCACCGACACCCGCCGCATTCGCCATTCGACGACCGCCTGTCGAAAAGATTCGATCAGGGATTGCAGGAACACGGCCGTACCCAGCAGGCTGAAGCTGTCGGGATCGGCGGTCCACCCGTGGATGCGCTCCTGTGCGGATCTGATCGCCGTTGAGAGGCCCGGAGCTGCTCTGAATGCTTGGGTGAAGGCGTCTGGCAGTCCGTCACCGAGCCGTACGGCAGCGTCGATCGCCGACTCGAACAGTTCGTCGATCTCGCCCATCTCGTCCATCGGGCCGGGCTGTGTCGGCACAGGGACGGCCCGGCTCACTGACACTGCCCCGGTGAGCAGGCCAGCCACATCGGCGGAGATCTCGCTGAGGCGCTGGTTGGTCGTCCGCCGCATGTCACGGACCTGCTGCTCAAGCCGGTCGATCATGGTGTACGCGCCGGCTTGCTGGCGAACGAGCCGATCGACCCGGGTAACCATCAGCCGGACCGGGTCAGTCTCGCTCAACCGGTCACGCTGAAGCACATGCGCGATCCTGGCAACCACGGCGCTCGCCAAGGTTCGACGTTCGTACTCGATCGGCTCGGCCAGGACGACGTTGCGGACGTTCGAGGCCACGTCGGGTGCCAGGTAGCCGACCACCACCAGGATGATCTCGACGTCGACACCTTCTGATCGAGCGGCCGCAGCTCGGCGAGCGACCCGTTCGACGTCCGATTCCCGCATGATGCCCTCGGAGAGCAGGATGACGCAACTCGGCTCACCGTCCTCGTTCAGCACGACGAGGTCGAGCAACGACCGGCCGTCAACGTCAAGCTGACGACGCCGCTCAAATCCGATGGCCTCACGTTCGAGAGTCAGCATCACCTCACGCCGCACATCATCAATGGTGGCGAAGTCGAAATGATCCCGAGCCACCAATTGGACAAGTTCGATTCCTATCACCGTACTTTCGAGCTCGGCTCGGCGGTACAGATGATGGCAGAGCTTGATGAACTGCCGCGGAACGCCGTGGGTCATGTCAACGAGGTACTGCACGGCATCGTCGAGGAACGGGGCTATGTCGCTGTCGCCTCGGGCCGCAAGATGGCTTTGCTCAATCAGCTCACGCGCCTCCTGCCCCGTAAGCGGAGTCATCCGGACGGCATGTCCCATCCGCTGCAGCACGTCTCCCTGCAGTTGCGGGGTAATCTCCACCAGACCGGTGATGATCAAGAATGCTCCGGACTCCTCCACCGCAGTCAGTAGATTTCGAAACTGCCCGACCACACCCGCATCTCGCTGATCCGCCGGATCAAGGACCCGGTCGAGCTCGTCCAGTACGACGACGAATCGCCGGCCACTCCGGCCGTGCAAGTTCAGGAGCGCGATGATCGCCGACATGGCAGCAGCTGAACTATCGATGTACTTCGACAGTCCGTGCTCCGTGACGAAGCCGTCCGACCGGTTGCCGATCAACCAGTCCCACGCTTGCACTGCGGTCCGCTCGTCGAGCAGCAACGTCATCGCCGTACCAAGGTCGTCATCGCCGGTTGCCTCGATCAGCCGGTCCTGCAACTGGGGCAGCAGGACGCTCTCCGGCAACCCGAGGTCGTCAACCACCGCCTGCGGCTCGATGACATGTCGCCGCAGGTCGTCAGCGATCTGCTGCGCATGTGGCACGTGGCTGAGCCCATCGGCGACCACCTCGGAGTAGTAGTCGCGCAGGAGGTCGACGATGTCCTCCCGATCGAGACGACCGACAAAGCGCTTGTACAGGTCGACCAACGAGCCGAACTGGGGCGCCTCAACGTACAGGGTGCGCACCGCCGAGTCACCCGATCGACGAGCCCGATGCAGCAGGGCCGCCGCAAGATGAGACTTGCCGGTGCCGTATTCACCCACCACAGTCAACAGGCGACCGGACAGCCCGACCCGCTCCGGAGGGACGGCCTGCGCCAGGAAGGCGTCAAGATAGCGGAACGCCTCCTCGACCGCACAGGTCGACACCGTCGGCAGGCCCTGGCCGACCTCCGAGACACGCGCAACAGCGGTTGGCGAGTACGGGTTGACCCCGACCGCCCGCGACTCTCCCGATGAGGCAATCATGGTCATCCATTCCTGGTGCCCCGGCCACGAGGCCGGTAGCCGTCGCGCCGGTCTACATAGTATCGATCGAAGTCGTGCTTACTGACTTCCTTGGCACCTGGGCGACGCCGAGCCTCGTCCCATAAATGAAAACACATCTTCTGGAGCTGCTTCAAGGACATCGAACGATGATCCTCCATCACCGCGTGCATAGTTTCTGCGGTAACTGTCGGAACCCGAGGATGATCACACATTTGCAGCCGCCCGTTAGCGAATGTCCACCCGTCCGTACCGGTCAGCATACCTACCTCGATCACAAGAACACCCTCCCTGGCTTCACCCCGGACTCGATCGCTCCAGTCCTTGATCTGCTGGGGATTATCGCTCTCCGCAAAAAGGATCATGCGCTCGCCGACAAGGTCGAGATAGTGGTTGATCGGGTGCATAGCCTGCAGCGAAAGCATCGATCTCTTCCACGTCGCGTCGTTGAACTGCGGTAGCACGATGATCGCGACTGCGTCCGCATCCTCGAGATCCCGCCCGAGTCGTGTGAAAGCCACCTTCCCCTGCATCGGTTGATCCCCTGGGTCCGACAGCCCTTCCAGCTGCCGAGACAGCCTGCTTCTGATCTTGTATGCCAGCAGGGCCAGATACTGGTCGAAATCGCCTCTGCGACCAACCATCTCGAGATCGAACGCCCGCTCTCTACTGAGGTCGGCCACCGGCGCGGCCATGATCCGGCCGCCGGAGGCGCCATCGAACTCCTGCTTCAAGTGGTGTACGCACCTGTGAATCAACGAGGTACGCCCGCAGCCCGTAGGCCCGGCCACCACCACCAACTGACCGAATCTGGTGAGGTGCGTCGACGGGTCCGGTAGATGGTTGACGAAGCTGCGGTACCCCTCCTCGGCTCTGTCCACTGGGAGGTAGTACGCCTCGTGTTCCCTGTCGTGCCACGGGCGCAGCGCACGGAGGGACTGACCCAGTACGGGGGGCAGTTCGAAAGGGTTCGGAATCTCCTCAGGCCTACCCGCATGAGCACTGCTGGTCTGTGTCATCACGATGCCCTCCCATCACGCCGCTGCTGTTGTCACCGTCGCAAGCCGATGACACCAGCAGCCCGCTCCGCCTCTCGAGCTGCCTGTTCGACCGCCGTTCGCAGATGCATGAGTCCGGTCCGCGCCTCCCGTACCCGAGGGCTGTCCGCCGATCGGTCCGGCCCGGACCACGAATCGCGCATCGACTCACAGAACGTCTCGACAGAATCACGGATCACCTCCATCGATGGGCCCAGGACCGCTGGCAGGGCATCGAGATGCAGCATCAGCCGGAGGCGGGGCTCGTCGAGGCTGGTCCCCTTCGGTTGTCTGGCGGAGGCATCCGCGTACCGGGTGAGAGACTCGTCGGCTGCCCGAATGAACTCGGCCACGGCCACCCGAAGCTGGGCGGCCTGCTGGCGCGCCTCAGTCCGCCGGTGGACGCCGGTCGTCAGCACACTGGTGAACAACGCGCTGATCAGAGCGGACACCAAGGTGAGTGCGCCACCGATCAGCAAGCCACGCATCTCGGAGGTCGGTCCGGCGCGTGCTGCGTCTGGATCGATGCTCAGCGCCGCGATCATGGTCGCACACGCCCGGTCAAAGTCGGCCGGCTGAGTGTCCCGCCATCGCGAGATCGCCACCTGCTGCCCATCTAGTACCACCCGGTCCCCGCTTGCCGACTCGACCAGGCCAAGCAACTCCGCAGCCTGACCGACCTGCTGCTGACGCGCGGGCGACAAGCAGACCAACGTCGACGCCTCCCGATCCAGTGGCTCGGCTGCCAGACTCCGCGCCGGATCGGCGATCACGATCGTCATCAGTACGAGGCAGGCGAGCAGCGACTGTATCCGACCAGTGTGGATCGCTCGCATACTGTGTCACTGTAGCGCTCTGATTCCCGTGTGACTGTCCCCCGATGGCACGAATACGGCTTCAGTCCGATAGCCGTCTCGGCGGGCACCTGAGGGCGACGAGGGCTCAACGGGGCTGGGCGGGAGTCCGGTACGCGAAACGGCCCGCCAGGGAGATCCCTGGCGGGCCGTTCACCGTGGTAGCGGGGACAGGATTTGAACCTGCGACCTCTGGGTTATGAGCCCAGCGAGCTACCGAACTGCTCCACCCCGCGGCGATGAGTTAATCCTAGCGCATACCGTCAGCCCGCCGCAAAACGACCCCCGTACTGACCGACTGGCCTCGGTGATCCCACCCTGATCCACCCACAAAAGCGGACAAGTCGGGATCACCGAGGCCGGTTCGGCGTCAGTCAGTTGACGTCAGCCGGTCGGTGACGGGTCGGCACTCGGTGACGGGTCGGTGGTCGACGGCTGGGCACCACCCACCCCGGCCGCCTGCTGCGCCGCCTGGAACGCCGTCATCGCGGCGTCCAGCCGGGCCAGTGCCTCGCCGTACCGCTGGAAGTCACCGGCCGCCTGCGCGGCGCGGGCCTCGTCGATCGCGGCGCTGACCTCGGCGGCGGCCGCCTGCAGCTCCGGGGTCACCAGGCCGGGGTCGCCGGTGGCCGACGGGGTCGGGGTCGGGGTGCCGCCGGGCTCCTCGCCCTCACCTTCGCCTTCGCCCTCTGGCGGGGTCGTCGGCGCACCACCCGCCTCCGCCTGCTCGATCAGCTGCCGGATGCCGTCCTGCACGCTGTTGGCCAGCACCACGTACGAACCGCCGTCACCGTAGGAGAGCAGCACCCGCTGCAGCAGCGGATACGCGTTGGTCTGGTTGCTCTTCACGTAGACCGGCTCGACGTAGAGCATGCCGTTGCCGAACGGCAGCGACAGCAGGTTGCCGTACTGCACCTGCGCCTGGTTCGACGACAGCAGGTTCAGCTGCTGCCGGATGGCCGCGTTGTTGGTCATCCGCTGGTGCACCTGCACCGGGCCGGAGATCGCCGTCTGGTCGGGCAGCTCCAGCACCTGCAGCTGCGGCTGCCCGTCGACGTACGACCCGGAGATCAGCGCGGCCAGGTTCTGCCGGCCGGCCGGGGTCACCGCCGAGGTCAGCTGGAACCGTGGCTCGTCCTGCTCCGGCAGCTGGGTCATCAGGTAGTACGGCGGCTGCTTGACCCCGCTGTCCGGCGAGTCCGGGACGTTCGGCACCTCCCAGAAGTCCTGGCCCGAGAAGAACTCGGCCGGGTTCGTGACGTGGTAGCGGGCCAGCAGGTTGCGCTGCACCTTGAACAGGTCCGCCGGGTAGCGGAAGTGGGCGACCAGATCCGGCGGCGTCTCCGCCTTCGGGATGACCAGGTCGCCGCCGAACGCCGCGTTCCACGCCTTGAGCACCGGGTCGTTCTCGTCGAACTCGTACAGCCGGACGGTGCCGTCGTATGCGTCGACGGTGGCCTTGACCGAGTTGCGGATGTAGTTGACGTTCTCCCGGGCCAGCACGAAGGTGCCCTGGCCGGTCAGCTCGTCGGCGGTCTCCGCCTGCAGGTTCACCCGCTCCGAGTACGGGTACGTCGCCGAGGTGGTGTAGCCGTCGACGATCCACTGGATCCGGCCGTCGACCACCGCCGGGTACGGGTCGCCGTCCATGGTCAGGAACGGGGCGACCTTCTCCACCCGGTCCCGTGGGTTGCGGATGTACAGCAGCTTGGAGTTCTCGTTGACCGCCTCGGAGAGCAGGAAGTTGGTCTCCTGCTCGTTGATCGCGTACAGCAGTTTGCGGCCGAACGAACCGACCTCGACCCCGCCGGTGCCGGTGTAGGTGTAGTACTGCTCGCCGCCGCTGGAGGTGGGCCGGTCGAACTCGACGTTGCTGTCGCCGGGCGAACCGACGATGGCGTAGTCGGTGCCGTCCATCTGCTCGCCGTAGTAGATCCGCGGCTGCTCGACCGGGATCTCCTCAGTGGCCGAGGAGCACTGCTCCTGCGCCTGGTCGCCGAGGAAGCCGGAGACGAAGTACGGCTGCCCGCCGCAGACCACCTGGTTGGCCGGCGCGCCAACCATGCCGTACCCGTGGGTGAAGACGGTGTGCCGGTTGATCCAGTTGCTCTGCTGCTCGGTCAGCTCGCCGTAGTTGATCTCCCGCATGCCGACGACGTAGTCCTGGGTCTCGTCGTCGATGGTGTAGCGGTCGATGTCCAGCTTGGTGCCGAAGTCGTAGAAGCCACGCACCTGCTGCAGCTGGGTGTAGGTCTCGGAGACCAGCTGCGGGTCGAGCAGCCGGATGTTCGGCACCACCGCGGTGTCGGTGGCCAGGCTCTCCGGCGGCGTCAGGTTCGTCGCCGGATACGGCGTCTGCTGGCTGATGTCCAGCCCGAACGCTTCCCGGGTGGCGACGATGCCCCGTTCGATGAACGCCGCCTCCTTGTCCCGCAGGCTCGGGTTGACCTCGAAGGTCTGCACCGCCCACGGGTAGATGCCGCCGATCGCCACGGCGGAGATGCCCAGCAGCGCCAGCGAGATCCCCGGCCAGACCAGGTTGCGCATCACCGCGTTGGAGAACACGATGATCGCGATCGCCACCACGATCGAGATGTACGCCAGGATCTCCTTCGCCGGCAGCAGTGCGTTGATGTCGGCGTAGCCGGCGCCGTAGATGCGCGCCTGCTCGTTGTACTCCAGCAGCATGCCGCGCCGGTCCAGCACGTACGCAACCGCCTTGAGCAGTACGAAGACTGCGACCAGGGTGGTCAGGTGGGCCCGCGCGGCGGTGGTCATCCGGTCACCGATGCCCTGCAGCCGTACACCGCCGTAGAGGTAGTGCACGGCGAGCGCACCGATCACCGACAGCACCACCGCGGTGAACGCCAGGCCGAGCAGGTAGCGCAGGAACGGGTACTCGAAGACGTAGAAGCCGATGTCGATGCCGAACTCCGGGTCGGTGACGCCGAACTCCTGGGAGTTGCGGAACAGCAGCCACTGGCTCCACCGGTTCTGCGCGGACAGCCCGGCGAAGACACCGACCAGCGCCGCGGCCACGGCGATCCAGATGCCGATCCGGGGGCTGAGCAGCATCCGGTAGCGCTCCAGGCTGACCTGTTCCGGCGAGTGCGGTCGCAGCGCCGGCCGCAGCCGGTACGCCAGCCACAGATTGGCCGCGACCACCAGTGCCATGGCCAGGCCGACCGCCGCGAACAGCAGCAGTCGGGTGAACAGCACGCCGGTGAAGACCTGGGTGTAGTCGACCTCCTCGAACCACAACCAGTCGGTCCATGCGTTCACCCCCCAGCCGAGCAGGGTGAACAGAAGGAAGATCCCGATGAGTACGCCGACGGTGACCCGGCCACGTCGGCTCATTCCGGGCATTGGGCTGCTACGCATGACCACGACTAGGTACTCCGCACGTTGGTGTGATCCGCTGGGCGATCAGGCACCAAGACTACGGGGTGTGTCCACCTCAAGGCCGGTTGAGGTGCACCTGACCGGGGTGTCAGTCGCTGCCGCAGAGCGTCGGCTTCTCGCCGGTACGCAGCCGGGCCAGCGCGTCGAGCGCCTCGTCGAGGGTGGCCACCCGCAGCAGCGGCAGGTCGGGTACGGCGTTCGCGACCGCTTCGGCGCAGTTGGCCTGCGGCACGAGGAAGGCGACCGCACCCGCTTCCTTGGCCCCGACCAGCTTCTGCGGGATACCACCGATCGCGCCGACGCTGCCCTCGTTGTCGATGGTCCCGGTCCCCGCGATGATCTTGCCGCCGGTGAGGTCCTCGGGTTCGAGCTTGTCGATGATGCCCAGGGCGAACATCAGCCCGGCGCTCGGCCCGCCGATCTCGTCGAGATCGATGGTCAGCTCGAACGGCCGGGGCTGCTCCTCGGTGATCTCGATGCCGATCCGGGGTGGGCCGCCGTCACTGGCCCGGGTGGTGATCTCGGCGGTGGCCGACCGGCCGTCGCGGGTGTAGCCGATGGTCAGCGTGCTGCCTTCCGGCTCGGCCCGGATCAGCTCGGTCAGCTGGGTCGCCGAACTGACCGGCGTGCCGTCGACCGAGGTGATCACGTCGTCGACATCGAGCAGCCCGACCGACGCCCCGTCCGGGGTGACCGCCCTCACCAGCACCTGCACCGGGTAGCCGAGCTGGCGCAGCGCCGCGGTCTCGGCGCTGGTCTGCGACGCCGCGAAGTCCTCGGCGTTGCGCTCCTCGACCTCTTCCTGGGTCTGCCCCGGCGGGTAGATCACCTCGTACGGCACTACCGCCTCGGAGTCGCTCAGCCAGCCGGCGATCGCCTCCCGCAGCCCCACGTTCGGGCGTACGCCGACGGTGGTGAGCCGTAGCTGCCCGGCCGAGGTCGAGGTGTCGGTCCCGGTGATCTGGATGACGTCCTCGCCGTCGTCGGTGCCGAGCGTGTCGACCGTCGGGCCGGGGCCGAGCACCACGTACGGGACCGGTGCGGCGAGCACGGCGTAGGCGAGCAGTGCGGTGAGCAGCGCGCCGAGGATGACCGTGACACCGCGACGTCTCATGCGCCTGAGCGTACCGACTGCGCTCACGACCGCGACGCGGACCGCGTACCGACGCAAACCGCGCAGCCGGGCGGTGACGTCGCGCCTGCGACGCGGCGCTTCGCGCTGAGCGGAACGCACTGGCGGCGTTGCAGCCGCTGGCCCGCGTACCGTGGAGGGCGTGCCTGATACTCCGTTCGGCTTCCAGCTCCCCGGCGGCCAGCCTCCGGACCCCAACGACCCCCGGCAGATGCAGCAGTTCATGGCGCAGCTGCAGCAGCTGCTCGCCGCTCCGGGCAGCGGCCCGGTGAACTGGGACCTGGCCCGGCAGGTGGCGGCCAGCCAACTCGCCGCCGAGGGTGACCCGTCGGTCAACCCGCACGAGTGGCACACCGTCGAGGAGTCGCTGCGCGTCGCCGACCTGTGGCTGGAGTCGTCGTCGACGTTCCCGTCCGGGATCCGCACGTCGGCGGCGTGGAACCGCAACGAGTGGATCTACCGGACGCTCGACGTGTGGCGCAAGCTCTGCGACCCGGTGGCCGGTCGGATGGTCGGCGCGATGGGCGACCTCGTTCCGCCGGAGGCCCGCAGCCAACTCGGCCCGATGCACGCCATGATGACCACTCTCGGCGGGGCCCTGTTCGGCGGTCAGCTCGGCCAGGCGCTCGGCTCGCTCGCCACCGAGGTGCTGTCGGCCAGCGACATCGGGCTGCCGCTCGGCCCGGCCGGCACCGCCGCGCTGCTGCCCGCGAACATCCGGGCGTACGGGTCCGGCCTGGAGCTACCCGAGGAGGAGGTGCGGCTGTACGTGGCGCTGCGCGAGGCGGCCCACCAGCGCCTCTTCGAGCATGTGTCGTGGTTGCGGGGGCACGTGCTGGCCGCGGTGGAGACCTACGCGTCCGGGATCACCGTCAACCGGGAGGCGATCGAGGACGCCCTCGGCCGGGTCGACCCGATGAATCCGGAGTCGATGCAGGAGATTGCCATGGAGGGGATCTTCACTCCGGAGGACACCCCCGCCCAGCAGGCGTCGTTGGCCCGGATCGAGACGGTTCTCGCGCTCATCGAGGGCTGGGTGTGTCACGTCGTCGACAGCGCCGCCGGGGACCGGCTGCCGAACGTCGTGAAGCTGGCCGAGGCGTTCCGGCGTCGGCGGGCGGCCGGCGGGCCGGCGGAGCAGACCTTTGCCGCCCTGGTCGGGCTGGAGTTGCGGCCCCGCCGGCTGCGCGAGGCGGCCGCGCTGTGGGCCGCGCTGGACACCCATCGTGGGGTCGACGGCCGGGACGCGTTGTGGAGCCACCCCGATCTGCTGCCGTCGGACGACGACTTCGCCGACCCGGAGGCGTTCGCCCAGGCGAAGACCGATTTCGACCTCGGTGACATCGACTTCGGCGGCGACCCGCCGGAGCAGCCGGATCCGCCGCAGCCGCCGGCCGACGGACCCCGCTGACCGATAGGCCCCGGGTTCAGCCGGGGGTCAGCAGCGCGCGGGTGGTCTCCCAGCCTTCGATGGCCGGGTTCAGGGCCGCCAGGTCCGCCGGGCCCCGCAACCGACGCCAGGACGGCGTCACCGCCACCTGTTCCGGGTGCGGCGCCGCCGCCCGGACGGCCTGCGGATCGGCGGCGAGGTTCAGCGGCGGCAGCCAGTCCGGAGCTGGCAGTTGGGCCGCCACGCCGAGCAGTCCCCCGCCGTCGCCGCCGGCCGGAGCCACCGCCACCGGCCGGGTGGTGATCGGTCGCAGCAGCTTGCCGATCAGCAGGCCGGGCAGGTCCGGCGCGTCGGCGGCGAGCACCGCCGCCTGGTCGTAGCCGTGTGCCGCGACGGCGGCCAGCGCCGCGTTGACCGAGAGCTCCGGCAGCGGATGGATCGGCATGTCGGGCCAGGCGATCGACCTGGCCAACGGCAGGTCCGCTTCGCTCGCGGCGATCGCCGGTTCCACCTGGCTCAGGGTGGCGAGCAGGTCGACCATGTCCTCGGCCAGGGCGGCCCGCCAGGCGGCGGGATCGGTGCCGGGTGGCGACCAGTCGACCAGGTCGAGAAGAATGACCACGGCACGGCGCATCTGACCCACTCTAGCGGCGGCGTACCCGGCAGGTCCGGGGCGTACCCGGGGTGGTCGGCGTAGTCGGTGCACCCGGCAGGTCGGTCAGTCGGCCAGGACGAAGCCGCTGGCCGCCGCCACCCCTTCCAGGTAGCCACGGGCACGTTCCGCCTTGGGGTAGCGGCCGACGAGCTCCCAGAACCGGGCGTTGTGGCTCGGCACGACCAGGTGCGCCAACTCGTGCAGCAGGACGTAGTCGATGACCCAGTCCGGCATCTCCTGGATCCGGTGGGATATCCGGATAGTCCGGTCCGCCGGGGTGCACGACCCCCAGCGGCTGTTCTGGTTGGTCACCCACCGGACGCTCGTCGGGGCCACCACTCGGGCATGATCCGGCAGGTACCGGTCGACCAGCCGGCGGGCCCGGCCGACCAGCTCGCTGTCCGATCGACGGAGGCGTTCCTCCCGGGCCGCCAGCCGGGCGAGCATCCGGTCCACCCACTCGGTCTCCTCGGCCCGCGAGAACTGGTCCGGGATGAGAATGACGACGCGTTCGCCCTCCCGGTACGCGGACACCGTCCGGCGTCGGCGCTGGCTGCGCCGTACCTCGACGACCGGCTTACGCGCCCCTGCCATCAGCGGCCCGCGCAGCCCCGGGTTTCGCTCACGATGGCACGCTAATCCGTACTGACCAGGGGAACGCAAGAGGCAACACGGCGCAGCCAGGGTGAATCACCCCTTTTGGGGCCGATTGTCGCGAAAAAAGTTACCCACTCGACCGCCGTACGTCGCGCCCGAGCCGCCCAGGATCACCGTAGGCGATCGCGAAGAAGTTTTCACCTCCACCCCCCGGCCGGTGACCACCTGCGGATCTTCTCCCGGCGTGTCACTGCGAATCTGACTTATCCGATCTATTGCGGCATGCACACTCTCGACGTCGACTTACTCACAGTGTCGGTGAATTGTTGACATGGAACCGCCCAGTCCTGGGTAGGGTCCGCGGACCGGCGGTCAACAGTGGCCGCGGAGAAATCCCAGCGCGCGGCGCCACCGGTGGTGGCCGCGAGCGGGTGCACGCCGGGTCTGCAACCACCCGGCGAGGAGACGAGGAGGGGCACCGTGGCCGACCAGGCCCAGACCTACAACGGTTACTGCGTGAAGTGCAAGGAGAAGCGCGACTTCGAAGGCACCGTCGCAGTGTCGAAGACCGGCATGAACATGGCCAAGGGCAAGTGCCCGGTCTGCGGCACAACAGTCAACCGGATCTTGGGTAAAGCCAAGGTCTGACTCGCGGCGCTGCGTCGAAGGGGCGGCTGGAGCCGCCCCTTCGACGCGCACGGCCATCGCAAACCACAACCACCAACAGCCGGTCGTACGCCACTACACGCTGCGTCATGTCCGAGCCGCGACACCCCACCGACCGGGCTGTGGAAAACTCCCCGGAACCTGTGGATAACCGAGGATGTGCGGGGCACAGGCTGTGGATAACGAGCCAACGAGCGTTCCGTTACGGTGACAGCCTGTTGTCCATGCCCACCAATCCCCTGCTCAGGCCGACTCTGTTGCCCGGCCTGGCCCGCCTCTGGCGGGACCGCGACACTCTGCAGCTCGGCTCGGACCCGGCGCACGCCGTACTGCTCGACCTCACCGACCCGGCACTGTCCCGGCTGCTCGACCTCCTCGACGGCAGCCGGTCGACCCGCGCCGTAGTGGACCACGCCGTCCGGCTCGGCGTCCCGGCCGACCAGGCCCGGCACCTGCTGGACATGCTGATCGCCCGAGGCCTGATCGTCGGCGCGCACACCCTGCTGCCAGCGAACCTGCCGGAGCACGCCCGGCACCGGTTGACCGCCGAGGCGACCGCCCTGGCGCTGCGCCGCGACGAACTTCCCGGCACCCCGGCGCAGATCCTGCGGCGGCGCGCCGCCGCCCGGATCGTGCTGACCGGCCGGGGTCGGCTGGCCCGGCCGCTGGCCGTCGCGGTGGCCGAGGCGGGGATCGGCCACGTCGCCATCGACCTGGCCGATACGCGCGAAGCCCGGGAAGCCGTCGCCGCCGCCGTCAGCCAGGCGGTTCCCGGGGTCGAGACCCGCCCGGTACGGCCCGGCCAGGCCACCCTGACGGTGCTGCTCGGCGCCGACCGGCCAGCCAACCTGCTCGCCGCGAGCTACGCCCGGCACCGGCAGGCCCACCTGCTGGTCGACATCCGGGACCGGACGCCGGTGGTCGGCCCGCTCGTGCCGACGACCGGCACACCGTGCCTCAACTGCCTGGACCTGCACCGCCAGGACCGGGATCCGGGCTGGCCGCAGCTGGCGTCGCAACTGTGCGCGATCGGCCCGGCGACGATCTGCGACTCGGCGACCCTGCTGGCGGCGGTGAGCGTCGGGACGGCCGAGATCCTGGCGTTCGTCGACGGTGGGAGCCCGGAGACGATCGGGGCGGCGCTCGAGGTGCACGCCCCGGCCCGGCTGCGACGCCGGGCCTGGCCTGCCCACCAGGGCTGCCACTGCCACCGTCGCCGCCCGCGCCGCTGCACACCGGGGCGGAGCCCTGCCGATGGGATGGGCCACGCTCCGGGGGCCGGTGGCATGAGCCACGCTCAGCCAGGGGTCACGGTCCGCGATCGTCGGTAACAATGGCCAGGTGACCGAAATCCCTCGCTGGGCCGTGTCCAGGACCGCCAAACTCGCCGCGCTGCCGATCGGCTTCGCCGGCCGCACCGTCCTGGGGCTGGGCAAGCGGGTCACCGGGCTCGCCTCCGACGTGATCTCCACCGAGATCCAGGAACGCACCGCCGAGCAGCTGTTCAGCGTGCTCGGACAGCTCAAGGGTGGTGCGATGAAGGCGGGACAGGCGCTGTCGGTGTTCGAGGCGGCGCTGCCGGAGGAGCTCGCCGCTCCGTACCGCCAAGCCTTGACCAAGCTGCAGGAGGCCGCCCCGCCGTTGCCCGCCGGGTCGGTGCACAAGGTGCTGGCCGAGCAGCTCGGCGCCGACTGGCGGGAACGGTTCGTCGAATTCGACGACCGGCCGGCCGCCGCGGCCAGCATCGGCCAAGTGCACCGGGCGGTGTGGCGCGACGGCTCCGCAGCTGGCCGGCCGGTGGCGGTCAAGGTGCAGTATCCGGGGGCCGGCGACGCCCTGCTCGCTGATTTCAAGCAGTTGTCCCGGCTGAGCACCATGTTCCGGGCGATCCAGCCTGGGCTGGACATCAAGCCGCTGCTCAACGAGCTGCGGAACCGGCTGGCCGAGGAGCTGGACTACGAGCTGGAGGCCGAGTCGCAGCGGGCGTTCGCCACCGCGTACGCCGGCGACGACCAGATCATGGTGCCGGCGGTGCTCGCCGCCGCGCCCCGGGTGCTGGTCACCGAGTGGATCGACGGCATCCCGCTTTCGAAGATCGTTTCTTCCGGTACGGCGGACCAACGCGACCGGGCCGGGCTGCTGATGGCGGTGCTGCATTTCTCCGCGCCGGCCCGCGCCGGGCTGCTGCACGCCGACCCGCATCCGGGCAACTTCCGGCTGCTCGACGACGGCCGGCTCGGCGTGGTCGACTTCGGTGCCGTGGCCCGACTGCCCGGCGGGCATCCCGAGCCGATCGGCCGGCTGGTCCGGCTGACGCTCGACGGGGACGCCGACGCGGTGGTGGCCGGGCTGCGCGACGAGGGCTTCATCAAACCGGACGACCCGATCGACGCCCCAGCGGTGCTCGACTTCCTGCTGCCGATGCTGGCGCCGCTGGCGGCCGAGGAGTTCCAGTTCACCCGGCAGTGGCTGCGCGACGAGGCGGCCCGGCTGGCCAACCCGAAGTCGCCGGCTTACCAGCTGAGCCGACACCTCAACCTGCCGCCGGCCTACCTGTTGATCCACCGGGTGACGCTCGGCTCGATCGGGGTGCTCAGCCAACTGGAGGCCCGGGCCCGGTACCGGGACGTGGTGCGGCGCTGGCTGCCGGGTTTCGCCCCGACCGGCTGACCCGCACGCACGGGTGGTGGGGTAGTGCCCGGTCCCCGCTGTGTACAGCGGGGACCGGGCTCGGTCAGCGCCCGCTCAGGCTGCGGGCCCAGAGGTGCCGGGCCTGCATGGCGACGGTGCGGGCGGATCGGGGTGCCTCAGTACGCGCGGTGCCGGCCTGAGGCGGTTGCATTCGCGCCCGGGAGAGCGCCTCGTAGAGCAAGTGCATGACGGTTTCTCCTGTGATGGTCGGTGCTGCGGTGTGGGTGGTCTGTGCCGGCGCCCGGCCGGTGCTCGTCGTGATCCGATGCATGTCAGGCCGCCAGCCGGACGGTGCCGCGGGCACCGACGACGCCGTTGGCCGCCATGCGTGCCTCGACTTCGCCCCGCAGGGCGGCGTCACGGGCCAGGTCCTCCTTGCGTGGCCGGCCGCGGGGCCGCTTACGCGGCACGACCGCCCCCCGCTCGAAGATCTCGCCGCCCCAGACGCCCCACGGCTCGGCCCGCTCGATCGCCCCGGCGAGGCACTCCACCCGCAGCGGGCAGTCCACGCAGAGCGACTTGGCCAGCTCCAGCTCCGTCGGGGAGTCGGAGAACCACAGGTCAGGGTCGAACTTCCGGCACGGCAGCTCCGCCACGACGTCCGGCTGGCCCGTTGCGGCCGGCCGGCACCCCGGCTGGTAGTCGCTGCGGTCGAGAGTGGCAAACGCCAGACTCATCGCCCGGTCACCTCTTTCTTCGCTTCGATCTCGTGGATCGCTTCCGACTTGCTCGTACCTGTGCGGCGGCAAAAACTAAGGCCGCGGATCCCGGTTGCGGGTTCCGCGGCCTCGAGGTGAGCCGGTGTGGTCTGGTGTCAGACCGGCCTTCCTCGAGGGGGAACACCGCGGGCAGCATCCATGAACGGCTTCTTGGCCGCCGGGATGGTGGTGCGAACGCTGCCTTCGGAGCTGCTGGTGCCATTGGTCGTGGCGACTACGGACGCACCCAGGAGCCGGAGCCAGCCCTGATCGACGCCAGCCCACCCGGTGACCGTGCGGTGCTGCTCGACCTGGATTTGGATCTGGTCCTGGTGCGCCACTGCCGAGTGACCGATGGGCGCGACGGCGGCCAGATAGCCACCGACCGTCGGAGCGCAGGCAGCGGTCAGCGTCGACAGCGTGGAAGTCTCGTAGCTCAGCACCGTCGTCACCTCCTGCCTGGACTCGTCACGAAAAACCCTCCACCCCGACGGAGCAGCGAGAACGCCCACTGCTCGCGAGGTGTGACCTGAGGCTAAGCCTCTTGCGACGCCGGGGGCAAACCATTTTCCGGGTCGGATTCCGAACTTTTTTGCCAGTCAAGATCATCTACGGCCGCACCGCCCACCAGAGCGTGCACCGACGGACCGTAGAGTCCCAGCTTGCGGGGGCCGATCCCGGCGATCGCCAGCAACTCGGCGTCGCTGCCGGGCCGCCGCTCGGCGATCGCCAGCAGGGTCGCGTCGGTGAACACCACGTACGCCGGCACCCGCTGGTCGCCGGAAACCCGCGACCGCCACGCCCGCAGCCGGTCCAGCAGATCCTCGTCCAGATCCGACGGACAGGTGGCGCACCGGCCCAGCTTGCGGTCGACGCCGGCCAGCAACGTGGTCCCACAGACCCGGCAGGAGACCGGCTGGCCGCGTCGGCGCTCGCCGGAGCGGCCCGCCCCCGGACCGCCGCGCCGAGCACCGCCGGCACCACCGCCCGAGCGGTCCAGCTGCGGCAGGAACCGGCAGGGCCGGCGGGTCCGCCCGCCCGGCGACCGGGCGGCACCGTAGGACAGCCACAGCCACTGCCGGGCCCGGGTCACCCCGACGTAGAGCAGCCGGCGCTCCTCCTCCAGCTGCTCGGCCGTGCGGGCGTACGTAGTGGGCAGTGTCCCGTCGGCGAGCCCGACCAGGAAGACCGCGTCCCACTCCAGGCCCTTGGCCGAGTGCAGGGAGGCGAGGGTGACTCCGGCGACGGTCGGCACGTGCTGCGCCGCCGCCCGCCGCTGCAGCTCGGCGCAGAAGTCGGCGAGCGGGACCGGGCGTTCGCTGACCGCCGCCTCCCCCACCGGCACCAGCACCGGTTGGGCGCCGAACTCCTCGGCCAGCTGGACCAACGCAGCGAGCGCCTCCCAGCGTTCCCGCGCCGCCCCGCCGGGCGGCGGCTGGTCCGGGGTCCAACCCACCGCGGCGAGCCCGGCGGTGACCGCCTCGACCAACGGGGTCTCCCCGGGCGTCGACCGGACCGCCGAGCGCAGCGCGACCATCGCCTGCCGGATCTCGGCGCGTTCGAAGAACCGCTCCGCGCCCTGCACCACGTACGGCACCGCCGCCTCGGCGAGGGCCTTCTCGTACGCCTCGGACTGGGCGTTGGTCCGGAACAGCACGGCGATCTCGGCGGCCGGCGTACCCGCCGCGATCAGCTCGGCGCAGCGCGCCGCGACCGCCGCCGCCTCGGCCGGCTCGTCGGTGAAGATCCGCACGTCCGGCTCCGGGCCGGGCTCGCGCTGGCCGACCAGCTCCAGCCGCAGCCGGGCCTCGGTGCCCTTGGCCTGCCTGATCACCGTGTTGGCCAGGCCCACCACCTGCGGCGTCGACCGGTAGTCGCGGACCAGTCGCACCACCACCGCCTCCCGGCGCCGACGGGCGAAGTCGACCAGGTACGCCGACGTGGCGCCGGTGAACGAGTAGATCGTCTGGCTCGCGTCGCCGACCACGGTCAGGTCGTCCCGCTCCCCCAGCCAGGCGTCGAGCAGCCGTTGCTGCAACGGGTTGACGTCCTGGTACTCGTCCACCACGAAGTGCCGGTACTGGGCCCGGACCTGCTCGGCGACGTCCGGGTGCTCCTCGATGCCCCAGATCGCCGCCCGCAGCACGTCCTCGAAGTCGATCACGCCGTTGCCGCGCTTGATCTGCTCGTACCCGGCGTACACCTCGGCCACCTTGGCCGGCTCGTGCGGAGTCTCCCGCAGCGCCTTCGCCGCCGCGACGGCGTACTCGGACGGCTCCACCATCGCCGACTTCGCCCACTCGATCTCACCGGCCAGGTCCCGGGCGGCGGCCCGGTCGGTGCGCACCCCGACCCGACCAGCGGCGAGGATGACCAGCCGGACCTTGCTGTCCAGCAGCTCCGGCATCTCCCGGCCGCCGAGCAGCCGGGGCGCGAAGTAGCGGACCTGGCGCAGCGCCGCGGCGTGGAACGTCCGCGCCTGCACCCCGCCCACGTGCAGCGCGCCGAGGCGGGCCCGCATCTCGGCAGCGGCCCGCGCGGTGAAGGTGACCGCCAGTACGTGCCGGGCGGCGATCTCGCCGGAGAGCACCCGGTAGGCGATCCGGCTGGTGATCGCCCGGGTCTTCCCGGTGCCGGCACCGGCCAGGATGCAGACCGGCACCGGCGGAGCGGTCACCGCCGTACGCTGCTCCGGGTCCAGCCCGCTCAGCACTCGGCCTGGTCCTGGGTCTGAGTTGATGTCGGCCGCCACGGGTAGGAATCATCGCAGCCTCGCGCGACGTTGCACCGGCTAGCCCGGGTGCCGCCCGGGCCGGAACTACTGCGCCCCGGCACCGCCCGGGGCCGGCGACCCGGCGGGCGAGTGCCCGCCGTGGCCCGACGACCGCGGAGGACCTGCAGATGTTGACCATGTATTCGACCAGTTGGTGCGGCTACTGTCACCGGCTCAAGTCGCAGTTCGACCGGGAGCGGATTCCCTACGAGGTGGTTGACATCGAGCAGGACGCCGAGGCGGCCGCGTACGTGATGGGGGTCAACGGCGGCAATCAGACGGTACCGACGGTCCGTTTCCCGGACGGTTCGGCATTGACGAACCCGAGTATCGTTCAGGTTCGGCAGCGGCTCAGCGACCTCGCGGCGAGCTGAGTCGCACTCACGGTCCGTCCGCCGCCGTGCACAACATCGCATTTGGCTAACACGCCCACCAGAGGACCCCACCGAGGCAGCAATCGGGCCATACTGTTTCGGGCCGTGACCCACATCGCCGCGACATTGGCGGTCACCAAACGGATCGGGGGTGGTTTCCGGTGCAGCCCGAGGAGCCCGAGCAGCCCATACCGAGCCCGAACCTGCGTCGTCGCCGCCTCGGCAGCGAGCTGAGGCGGCTGCGGGAACACGCCGGACTGACCGGTGAGCAGGTGATCGAAAGAGTGAAGTGGGCGTCCGCGTCCAAGCTCTCCCGGCTCGAGAACGGGCGCAGTCGGCCGGGGGTCGGCGACGTGATGGACCTGCTCGACCTGTACGGCGTGACCGGCTCCGAACGCGATGATCTGGTCGGCATCGCTCGCGACGCCGGCAACACCCGAGCCTTTCTCAGCTCGTACGCGGTGATGACCAGCCTCCAACGGGCGTACGCCGAGCTGGAGGCTGGTTGCACCGAGATCCAGGAGTACGGCGCGGTGATCATCCCGGGCCTGCTGCAGACCTCCGCCTACGCGAAGGTGCGCATCCTCTCGGCGCGCCCGCTGGTGGAGATGGTCGACGAGCGGGCCACCGGACGCCGGACGATCCTGCAGAAGGCGACCAACCACCGGACCGCCGGCCAGAAGCGCAACGCCGACGACCCGGACACCGAGGTCGCGGCCAGGCAGTCCCGGCAGTCGATGCTGCTGCGCGAGAACGGGGCGCCGAAGTACACCGCAGTGCTGGAGGAGGCGGCGGTCAGCCTGCGCTGCGGCCCGCCCGACGTGATGGTGGCGCAGCTGAAACATCTGCTCACCATGGCGCAGCTGCCCAACGTCACCCTGCGGGTGCTGCCACCGAACGCCACCGTGGCCTCCTGGTACCTGTCGGAGACCGCGTTCTCGATCTACCACTTCGCCGACCCGGAGGACCTGAGCGCGGTGGCGGTCGAGACGCTCGCCGCCGACATGATCGTCAACGACGTGCCGGTGCTCGAACGGTACGGCCAGGTCTTCGACTGGCTCTGCGAGGCCGCCCGCAGCCCGCAGGAGTCGATCGACTGGCTCAGCGACGCCGTGGCCCGGCACGTCGCCGCCGGCGCCACCGAGCTCGACTCCGTACCAGACGGCACCGCCCCCTCCTCCCCCACCACCCCTGCCCCGCTGTCCCCGCCCGCCGCGGGCGGGGCAGGCCCCGGCCGACCGGCCGGGCCGCCGATCCAGCGTGGACCGCACGAGCGGACCACGCGCCGGACCGGCCAGGCGATCCCGGACTGACCGACGGTCCGCCCGCCCGGTCCGTTTGACCAGCAAGGAGCAGGAATGAACCCAGCAGATCAGTCCAGCGTGCACGTCCCCGGTCCGACCCCGCCCGCCTGGCGCAAGAGCAGCCGCAGCCAGAGCACCAACTGCGTCGAGGTCGGGGCGATGGCGGGTCACCGCGCACCGGTGCTGATGCGCGACAGCAAGGACCGCAGCGGGCCGGTGCTGTCGTTCGACCGCACCACCTGGCGTGACTTCATCGACAGCGCCAAGGACGGCGAGTTCGACCTGATCTGACCGCCGGCACCGCAGGGCAGGTCGAGCCGGGTGGCCGACGCCACCCCGACCCGGCTCGACCGAACGGACATCAGGATCGATCCGTTCGTCAGGTTTGACCGGCCACCGCAGCGGGTTCTCCTCCTGCGGAGACAACCGATGGAATTTCCAGCAGGAGCCTGTCCGACCTGAGCCATCGGCCGTCCCACCACCCAGGTCACCGGTTGCTCGGAGTCGTTCATGCGATACCTGATCGTCCGCACGGAGATCCGCGCGGTGGCACACGACGAACTCATCACCGCGGTCCGCACCGGCCAGCGCATTCGCGACGAGCGGACCACACCCGAGCCGCGCCGGCAGACGGTCTGTGCGGAGAACCTCGAAGCGGCCATGCACCTGGCCCGCGCACTGTCCACCGTCGGGCCGGTCCGCTCCGGCCGGCAACGGGTGAAGGTAGTGCCGGTCCCGCCCATCCGCTGACCGGCACCCACCGGACCGGCACCCACGGACCGGCACCCACCCGGCGAGGTCCGGCACGGCGGAGTCCGGCACGGCGGTCACCGGCCGGGGTCCGGCGCGGTCTCCGCCACCCAGCTGCGGATCAGGAACGCCGCGATCGACGCCGGCGGCGCGAACCGGACCGGGTACCCGTCGCCGGAGTCGAGCCGCTCACCCGCCAGCCCGGCGGCCACCTCGGCCCGGGTGAACCAGCGCGCCCGGATGATCTCCTCCGGGTCCGGCCGCAGCGGCTGCTCCGGGTCGACCCGGCCGAGGTAGCCCAGCATCAGGGTGCCCGGGAACGGCCAGGACTGGCTGCCGACGTACCGCATCGCAGTCAGCGTCAGACCCACCTCCTCGGCCACCTCACGGGCGACCGCCGACTCGGCCGACTCGCCGGGCTCCACGAACCCGGCCAGGCAGGAGTAGAGCCGGTCGGGCCCGTCGCCGCGCCGGGCGTGGTGGTTGGCCAGCAGACACCTCCCGTCCGGGCCGGGACCGCCGTCGGTCAACAGCACGATCACCGCCGGATCGGTCCGTGGCCAGCTCCGCGTACCGGTGTCGTCGACGCGTGACCAGCCACCATCGGTTGCCCGGGTCGGCAGCCCCGACGACGCCGAGTAGCGGTGCCGGGCGTGCCAGCTGACCATCGCCGCAGCGGTGGTGAACAGCCCGGCGTCGCGGTCCGGCAGCAGATGGCCGACCTCCCGGACAGTCACCGACCGCAGGCCCGGGTCAGCCACGGACGGCACCGCCACGGACGAGGACAGTACGGACGACGGCGGTACGGACGACGGTAGTGCCGCGTCGACCGCGAAGACCGGGGTGCCGTCGTCGACCGTACCGATGAAAATGCGGTCGGTGACCTCGACGGCCGGTGCCTGGTCCGGGCGCACCAGCACCAGGGTGGTCCCGTCGGCGCCGTCGCGCACCAGCGCCCGGCCACCGGCCGCGCCGTCCACCACCAGCACCAGCGAACGTGGCCAGGCCCGCGCCAACCACTGCGGATCCCGGCGGTACGGCGCTGCCCGGTCCATCGCGGCGCGGGCCAGCGACGGTTGTGTACCGACGGTCGGCTGCGTACCGGCGGTCGGCCCGACGGAGGTGTCACCCGGCGACATCGGGCGCTGCCGCACCAGGCCCGACTACGCCGGTGACCGACGCGTCGGACGTTTCGACCTCGGTCAACGCGGCGACCGGACCGGCGATCCGCGCGACGTCGCCGAGCACCACCCCCATCGCCAGCGCCGGTGCCAGATAGCGGGTCGCGGCGGCCGCCACCTCGTCACGGGTCGCCGAGGCGAGCCGCGCGGTGTGCTCGGCGAGAAAATCCAACGGCAGGCCGAACCCGGCGTAGGTGCTGGCCACCCCGGCCAACCCGGCCTGCGTCGACATGCCCAGCTGCAGGCTGCCGACCGCGTACTGCCGGGCCTGTTCGAGCTCGTCGTCGTCGGGCGGCAGCACCGCGAGCCGGCCGAGCTCGTGCAGGGTCTCCAGCAACGCGGGCGCGGTCACCTCGGTCGCCACGTCGGCGGCGAGCAGCAGCACCGATCCGGCCACCGAATGTTCAACCATCGAGTACGGGCCGTAGCTGTAGCCCTTGTCCTCGCGGATGTTCTCCACCCAGCGGGACGAGAAGTAGCCGCCGAACACCATGTTGGCCAGCTGCAGGGCGGCGTGGTCCGGGTGCCGCCGGTCCACCGCTGGCAACGCGATCCGCATCGACGACTGCACCGAGCCGGGCCGGTCGACCAGCAGCAGCGGGGCCGGGCGCGGCGCGGGCGCCATCGGCAGCGTCAACTGCCGGCCGCCGGCCGGCCAGTCGCCGAGCACCCGCTCCGCGGTGTCCAACGCCCGGGCAGGTGACACGTCGCCGACCAGCACCAGGTGCGCCCCGGTCGGCCGGACCCGGTCGGCGTGCAGAGCGCGCAGCCCGGCCGGCCGGACGGCGCGGACCTGGTCCACCCCGGGAACCGACTCGGCGTACGGGTGACGGCCGAACATCCGCCGGGACAGCGCGGCGCGGGCCAGGTGCGCCGGCTGGCTCAGCGCCACCTGGATCCGGTCGGCCAGCCGGGCCCGCTCGATCGCCACCTCGCCAGCCGGGTACGTCGCCCCGGTCAGCACCTCGCCGAGCAGTTCGAGCATCCGCCGCAGCCCGGTGACCAGCCCGGCGCCGGCGACCAGCAGCCGGTCGGCGTCCACCCCGGCGGACAGGCCACCGCCGACCGCCTGCAACTCGGCGGCCAGCTCCACGCCGGACCGGTCGACGGTGCCGGAGAACAGGGTCTGCGACAGCACCGTCGCCCTGGCCAGCGGGGCCCGCGCGAACGGCACCCGGAGCCGGATCTCCACCAGCGGCACCGACGGCCGGCGGATGGCGATCACCCGTAGCCCGTTGTCCAGCGTCCGCTCGGCAACCTTGGGCAACGGCGGTCGACGGGTCGGTCCGAGCGGCGGCAACGGCCTCCGGGTGGGGGCGGCGGTCACTGGGCTCCTCCGGGGACGACCTCGATCGTGGCGCGCCGGTGCGGGCGCAGGGTGGCGGCGGCCGCACGGACCTGTGTCTCGGTGACCGTGCCGAGCATCCGCGGCAACTCGTTGAGCAGCTCGGGGGTGCCCCGCTGCTGCTCCAGCACCGCCATCCGCAGCCCTCGGCCGAGCACCGCGTCGGTGTCGCGCAGCAGGTGGGTGGCCATCCGGGCCTGCACCCGGGCCAGTTCGCCCCGGGCGAAGCCGTCGACGGCCAGCCGGTCGAGCTCCTCGTCGACCGCGCCGAGCACCTTGTCGACGTCGCCGCCGGGCGGCAGATGCGCCTGCAGGACCAACGCCGACGGGTCCCGTACGTCGAACGGCTCCCCCTCGAACGACAAGTAGCCGCCGAGGCTGGTCACCGTACGGTCGCCACGCACCAGTCGCTCCACCAGCCGGGCCGCGTCACCGTCGGTGAGCACCTCGGCGAGCACCACGTACGGCAGGTAGCCGGCCAGGTCGTCGACCGGGTCCGGCACCCGCCAGGCGGCGGCCACCGCCGGCAGCGGAGCCAGCGGATCGGGGTACGCGGTACGCCGCTCGGTGGTCAGGTCCGGCTCGGCAAAGCTGGGCCGGGCCGGCGCCGGCCGGGCCGGCACGTCTCCGAAGTGCCGCTCGATCAGCCCGGTCGCGGCGGTGACATCGAAGTCCCCGGCGACGGCGAGCACCGCGTTGCCGCTGGCGTAGTAGCGGGTGAAGAACTCGGCGGCCTCACCGACGGTGGCGCTGTCCAGATCCTCGAAGGAACCGTAGCCGTCGTGCGCGTTGGGGAAGGTGTCGAACAGCACGGGCGGCAGCCGCAGCCAGGGAAACCCACCGTACGGCCGGTTGAGCACGTTGACCCGGATCTCCTCCTTGACCACGTCGACCTGGTTGCGCAGGTTCTCCTCGGTCAACTGCGGACCACGCATCCGGTCGGCCTCCAGGAACAGCGCCCGCTCCAACGCGTTGCTCGGCAGCACCTCGTAGTAGTCGGTGTAGTCCAGGTGGGTGCTGCCGTTGAAGGTGCCGCCGGAGCCCTGCACGTGGCGGAAGTGCGCCAGCTTCTCCAGGTTCGCCGAACCCTGGAACATCAGATGCTCGAACAGATGCGCGAACCCGGTACGCCCCGGTGGTTCGGACCGGATCCCGACGTCGTAGACGACCGCGACGCCGACCACCGGCGCGCTGCGGTCGGGCGCCAGGACCACCCGCAGGCCGTTGGGGAGGGTGAACCGCTCCACCGGGTACGCGGTCGCCGGGATCCGCACTTTACGCGCCACGGACCGACCCTAACCTGTCGGCGACAGTCCTCGGTGCACCGCCGGATCATTCGACACGTACGGATGCGTACAGGTCGTCGACCACCCAGTCGAGCTCGCGGTGGGTGCCGGGGATGGAGACGAACAGCACCGCCGCGGTCGGGCGTCCGACGTCGATACACGCCACCGCCACCAGTTCGTCGGTGGCCTGCAGGCCGGGCTGGGTGAAGTGCAGCCGGAACACCGTCAGCCAGGCGGGTCGCCCACCGATCGGGGTCCGCTCGTCGCGGATCAGGTCCATCCGGTTGGGCTGCGGGTAGTACTCGGCGCGGACGTCGGCGGCCACCTGCCGGCCGACGCACTCCAGGTCGAGGGAGAGCGCGTCGTTGTCGGCGGCCGGCACGGCGGCGGACAGGATCGAGGCGTGGTAGTCGCTGAACCCGTTGTAGTCCGCCTCGGTCACGAAATGCTGCCCCACCTTGTACGGCACCTGCAGCGCCCCGGCGTTCCACACCGTCGACCACGGCCGCCACGGTTCGCCGTACTCGGTGTAGGAGATCCCGGCGTCCGGGTCGACGGTGCGTGGCCCGGTCGGTTCGGGCAGCGCGGGGCCCAGTGTCGGGCCCGGTGTCGGGTCCGCCGGCGTGGGCTGCCCGCCGGGGCCTCCGGTGGGTCCGGGGCAGAGCTGGGCCAGCGGCGGCCGGACGTCCGGCGGCAGATCCGGGCTGCCGAACGGGTCCGGGTTGCCGCTGAGCACCAGCACCAGCACGGCGACCAGTCCACCGGCGAGCACCACGGCTGCGGCACCGCCGAACCACCACAGCCGCACCCCGTCCCGCCCGCCGCGCCCTGGGTCAGTCGGCGGCCGCCCCGACCCGACGCCTGGGCCGGTCGGCGGCCCGGTGGGCGGGCCCGCGTCGGCACCGGCGGCCGGGTACGGGCGGCCCGACCGGGTGACCGGCCCGGCGGACCAGTCCACGGCGGTGCCGGACGTTGCCCGGTCAGACGGCGGCGGATGAGACATCTCCCTTAGTGAAGCACTCGTCGGCGGGAAAACCGGCAGCGCCCCGACCGGTGCGGCCCCGGCGTGCCGACACCGCGCCGCCGGATCAGCGCGGGGCCGCCTGGACGCGGATCAGCGCGGGGCCGCTTCGATGTCGGTGGACCGTACCGGCGGGTCGGGTGCATGCAGTTCGACGACGACCGGCCCGGCGCCGGCGGTCGGACCGGTGTACCAGGGAGTGACGACAGAGGCCAGGGCCAGTAGCACGCCGAGCATCGCGACGCCGACGACGAGCAGGATCTCCCTCGTCGCGCTGGTCTCGGCTGTCATCTCCACCCGACCTCTCTGCCCGGGGGTCGCGTCCCGGCGGCCGTGCCTCGTCCGCCAGCCAAAGGATCCCGGTGGCGGGCGCGACGTGCAGTCAGCCATCGGACGAAAAGCGTGGATGTCTCGCGGAACCCGCCGGCCGTACGGACGACCCTGCTCATCCGTGCGGCGTCACTGTCCGTCGACACCGGCTGCTCTGACAGACCGTGCGGCCGGCCGCGACGACGAACGGCCGGCGGATGGCGCGGCCAGCGGATCCGTCGCAGGCGTCAACCGGTCCGGCACCGGGTAGAGGGACCCGCGTACCTGTCGGCACCACCTACCTTTCGGCAGTACGGCTCACCGGGGAGAGTGGTGCCTGACGGACCCACCATGCGGAGGAGACACCCGTGACGGACCATCTGGCGGAGATCAAAGCGCTGCCGGTGCCCGAACTCACCGACCGCTACCCGGCCATCGCCGACCACGGCCTGATCGGCGACGGCCAGACCGCCGCGCTGGTCGGCATGGACGGCACCGTACGGTGGCTCTGCCTGCCGAGATTCGACGGCCCGGCGCTGTTCGCGACACTGCTCGACGCCGAACGGGGCGGTGCCTGGACGCTGCGGCCGGCCGGCCTGCGCGCCGTCCGGCAGGAGTACCTGCCGGACACCGCCGTACTGCGTACCGAACTGCACACCGCCACCGGACGCCTGGAGATCCGCGACGCACTGCTGATCGCCGCCGCGTCCGACGGGCCGGCCGAGGGGGCCGGACCGGCCGTCGACCGGCCGCTCAACACCGAACTCGGGGCGGCCTGCGGCGAGCTGGGCCGCCTGGTCACCGTCATCGACGGCACGGTCGACCTGGAGATCGGACTGACCGGCCGGGGTGGGCTACGAACCACCCCCGCCGCCGAGGAGATCGGCATCGAGTCCCTGGCCGGGGACGGCGGCCGGTTGCGGCTGACCGCCAGCCGGCCGGTACCCGGCCTGGACCGGCTGGCCGGCCGGATCCGGTTGACCGCCGGCGACCGGCTCGGCCTGGTGCTGCGCTGGGCGCAGGGTCCGACCCGGCACCGCGACGCCGATCAGCTCGCCGCCGCGCTGGACCGCACCGCTGCGGCCTGGCGGATCTGGAGCCGCCAGATCAACTACTCCGGCCGGCACGCCGATCTGGTCCGCCGCAGCGCCATCACGCTCAAGCTCTGCGACGACCATGACAGCGGGGCAGTCGTCGCCGCACCCACGTCGTCGCTGCCGGAGGCGATCGGCGGCCGCCGCAACTGGGACTACCGGTTCACCTGGGTACGCGACGCCGCGTACACCGTCTACGCGCTGCGTCGGGTCGGGATGGCCGCCGAAGCCGAGTCGTTCCTGTCCTGGGTGCTGCAGGCCTGCACCCGCGACGGCCGACCACACGTGCTCTACACCCTGGACGGCACCCGGCCGGCCCCCGAACGGATCGACCCGGACCTGTCCGGCTACCGCGGTTCCCGGCCGGTGCGCTGGGGCAACGCGGCGGCCGACCAGATCCAGCACGACGTGTACGGCGAAATCCTCGACTGCGCCTGGCAGTGGGCCCGGGCCGGCGGCGCGGTCGACGACCGGCGGTGGTCCCGGCTGACCCGGCTGGGCCGCTCGGCGTTGCAGCACTGGCGTACCCCGGACCACGGCATCTGGGAGATCCGCCATGAGGGCCGCCCGTTCACCTATTCGGTGGCGATGTGCCAGGTGGCGGCGGACCGGATGGCCCGGCTGGCGACCGCCACCGGCCGGCGCGACGAGGTCGAGCAGTGGCGGCGGGCGGCCGAGGAGATCCGCTCGGCGCTGCTGACCGAGGCATGGGACGACGACAACGGGCACTTCACCGAGCACCTCGGCCAGCCCGGTACCGTCGACGCGAGCCTGCTCGCCCTGCCGCTGCGCCGGGTGGTCGACCCCGCCGATCCGCGTATGGTCGCCACCGTCGACGCCGTCCAACAACGCCTCGGTGCCGGCGGCGACCTGCTCTACCGCTACCTGCCCGAGGAGTCGCCGGACGGGGTCGGCGGCGGAGAGGGAGCGTTCCTGCTCTGCTCCTTCTGGTGGGTGGACAACCTGGCCGGCAGCGGCCAACTGGACCGGGCCCACGAACTGTTCGACCAGCTCTGCGGCCGGGTCAACCACGTCGGGTTGCTCCCCGAGCAGATCGACCCCGCGACCGGCGCCTTCCTGGGAAACTTCCCGCAGGCGTTCAGTCACATCGGGCTGATCAGCAGCGCGGTCAACCTGGCCCGGTACGGAAGGATGCGGACGTGACAGCGAACGTGATCGTGCTCGGCGCCACCGGCGACCTCACCACCCGTTACCTGTTGCCCGGTTTGGCCCAGCTGCGCGAGCTGGACCGGCCGGCGGACGGGATGCGGCTGATCGGGGTGGCCCGCGACGAGCTCGACGACCGGGGCTTCCGGCACCGGGTGAGCGCCGCGCTGCGCGAGCACGCCCCCGAGGTGGCCACCCGGGCCCGCAGCGAACTCGCCGAGTCGGCCAGCTACGTCCACGGTGACGTGACCGACCCGGAGGTGCTGGCGACGGCGCTGGAGATCGCCCGGGACGGCGAGCGGGCCAGTCACGGCGACGACGCCGTGGTGGTCTACCTGGCCCTGCCGCACCGGCTGTTCGAGCCGGTCGCGATCGCGCTGGGCCGCTGCGACCTGCCGGCCGGCATCCGGCTGGTGGTGGAGAAGCCGTTCGGCGAGGACCTGGCCAGCGCCCGACGGCTGAACACGGTGCTGCACCAGGTGCTGCCGGACGACCGGGTGTTCCGGGTCGACCACTTCCTGGCCAAGCAGACCGTGCTGAACCTGCTCGGACTGCGGTTCGCCAACCGGGTGCTGGAGCCGCTGTGGAGCAACACGCACATCACCGGGGTCGACATCGTCTTCGACGAGACGGTCGACGCGGAAGGCCGGTCCAGCTACTACGACCACGCCGGCGCGCTGCGCGACATGGTGCAGAACCATCTGCTGCAGCTGCTGACCCTGGTGGCGATGGAGCCGCCGCTGACCGTCGACCCGGCCGACCTGGCGGTGCGCAAACTGGATGTACTGCGGGCGGTCCGCCCGATCCGGGCCGCCGACGTGGCCGACTGCACGGTACGCGGCCGATACACCGCCGGGGTGGTCCAGGGCCGACGCGGCGAGCGGAAGGTGGCCAGCTACGTCGACGGTGCCGGGGTCGACCCGGCCCGGGACACCGAGACGTACGCCGAACTGACCGTCCACATCGACAACTGGCGGTGGTCGGGGGTGCCGTTCAAGCTGCGTACCGGCAAGGCGTTGGCCGCCGACCGCCGCGAGATCGTGATCCGGTTCGCCGACGTGCCGCACGCGATCTTTACCGACCGGGACAGCCAGTGCAACGAGCTGCGGCTGCAGCTCGACCCGGACCGGATGTCGCTGCGGCTCAACGTCAACGGCATCGGCGACCCGTTCGACCTGGAGCCGGTCGAGATGGTCACCGAGCTGGCCCGGCAGGCACCGAGCCCGTACGGGCAGTTGCTGCTGGCCATCATCGAAGGTGACACCCGGCTCAGCGCCCAGGCGCAGGAGGCCGAGGAGAGCTGGCGGATCATCGAACCGGTGCTGGCCGGTTGGGCGCAGGGTCGGACACCGCTGCGCGACTATCCGGCCGGCAGCACCGGCCCACGGCCCTGACCGGCCGGGCCGCGTACGGCTCCCGGGCGGGCCGGACCGCATCTGGGTCCGGCCCGGTCCGGGTCTGATCCGGGTCTGGCCGGTCAGCGGGCCGCCGGACGGCGGGCCGGGCGACGCCGGCCGCCCGGGCGACGCCCCGGACGCCGACCGGTACCGGTGCCGTCGGCGGTGCCGGCCGGAGTGTTCTTCGCCGCCACGGCCCGGGTCGGCGCGGGGAGCGTGACCGGCACCCCGGACGGGGTGCGGGCGCCGGTGACCCGGGCCAGTTCCGCGTCCGCCGGGCTGACCGAGCTGCGCTGCGGCCGGATCTTCGCGGCGGCCATCAGACGGTCCATGTCCCGCCGCTGCTCCGGCAGGACCAGGGTGGCCACCACTCCGGCGGCACCGGCCCGGGCGGTACGCCCGCCCCGGTGCAGGTAGTCCTTGTGGTCCGCCGGCGGGTCGACGTTGAGCACCAGGTCGAGGTCGTCGATGTGGATGCCACGGGCCGCGACGTCGGTGGCGACCAGCGCGGTGACCTGACCGGTCTTGAACTGCTCCAGGATGCGGTTGCGCTGCCCCTGGGACTTGCCGCCGTGCAGGGCGGCCGCCCGCACCCCGCTGGCGAGCAGCTGGCGGGCCAGCCGGTCGGCGCGGTGCTTGGTGCCGATGAACATGATGACCCGGCCGTCCCGGGCGGCGATGGCCGCCGTGGTCGCCGGCTTGTCGGCCGCGCTCACGTGCAACAGGTGGTGGCTCATCGCGCCGACGGTGGCGGTCGACGGGTCGACCTGGTGCGACACCGGGTCGGTGAGGAACTCGCGGACCAGCCGGTCCACCCCGCGGTCCAGGGTGGCCGAGAAGAGCATCCGCTGCCCGCCCGGCGCGACCTTGCGCAGGATCGTGGTGACCTGCGGCAGGAAACCCATGTCGGCCATCTGGTCGGCCTCGTCGAGCACCGCCACGGTGACGTCGTCGAGCTGGCACGCGCCCCGGTTGACCAGGTCGTTGAGCCGACCCGGGGTGGCGACGACGATCTCCGCACCGGAGCGCAGCGCGTCGGCCTGGCGTTGGATCGACAGGCCACCGACGACGGTGACGCAGCGCAGCCGCACCGCCCGGGCGTACGGCTCCACCGCAGCCGTCACCTGCTGGGCCAGCTCACGGGTGGGGACCAGGACCAGGGCAAGTGGCCGACCGGGGCGGGCGCGCCGCCCTGCGGTACGGGCCACCAGCGGCAGCCCGAAGGCGAGGGTCTTGCCGGAGCCGGTGCGGCCGCGGCCGAGGACGTCACGGCCGGCCAACGAGTCGGGCAGCGTCGCCGCCTGGATGGGGAACGGCTCATTGATGCCGTTGGCGGTCAACGCGGCGAGCAGGCTCGCCGGCACACCGAGGTCGGCGAAGGAGGGCGTCTGGACGTGAAGAATCGTGGTGGTGCTCATATGACCGGATCGGCCTTCCGCTAGCGAGGTGGCACGTAGCGAGGAAGGCGCCGGGCGACAGGGTCGCCAGCAGCGGGTCACAAGCACGAACCAGGGTGGGACTTGCTGCGGTCCGGCTCCCGCCGCTCAGGCGGCGGGAGCCGGACCGTTCGTACCGAACAGCTCAGAGCGGGCGGATGTTGGCCGCCTGCGGGCCCTTCTGGCCCTGGGTGATCTCGAACTCGACCCGCTGGTTCTCGTCCAGGCTCCGGTAGCCGGAGGACTGGATGGCGGAGAAGTGGGCGAACACGTCGGCACCGCCCTCATCCGGGGTGATGAAACCAAAACCCTTGTCCGCGTTGAACCACTTGACGGTGCCTACTGCCATGTAACTCTTCTCCTTGATGGAACGATCGGACCCGAGACTGCCTGCGGGCCGATGTGAGATCCGCGCTTACTACGCGGACCGGCGTCGCGGTGCTGATCGCCCCATCCGGAACAGAGTCCGGACACAACAAAGAGCGCCTGGGCCGAGACCCCACAGGCGCTCGCACTGTCACTGTGACCGGCCGGCCGGCGGGTAGCACCGGGGACGGCACGGGGAACCAATACTGCAACACCGCCAGGCTATCACGAATCCGACGTGCCACCCAGCAACGGCAGATCATTGATCAGCTTCGCCAGCCCGGCCCGGTCCAGCAGGTCAGCCGGCCGCACGGTGACACCGTCGCGCACGTAGTGGAACGCGGCCCGGACCTGCTCCACCGGCACCCCGGCCAGGTCCGCCCAGGCCAGCCGGTACGCGGCGAGCTGCACCGCCGCCGCGGCTTCGGCCACCCCGGTCGGTTGCCGCCCGGTCTTCCAGTCGACCACGTCGTACCGGCCGCCCGGACCGGCGAACACCGCGTCCATCCGGCCACGAACCACCACCCCGGAGATCACCGTGGCGAACGGCACCTCCACCTCGACCGGCACCCGGCCGGCCCACTCGCTGGCCAGGAACCGCTCCTGCAGCTCCAGCAGGGCGTCGTCGGGTGCCGCGTCGGCGTCGGCGGAACCGGGCAACTCGTCGACGTCCAACAGCCGGTCCGCGCCGAAGCGCTGCTCCAGCCAGGCGTGGAACGCCGTCCCCCGCCGGGCGTACGGATCCGGTCGACCGGGCAGCGGCCGGCGCAGCGTCCGGGCCAGCCCGAACCGGTCCCGACGCAAGGCCACCAACTGCGACACCGACAACTGGTCCGGCAGCGGCACGTCCACCGGCCCGACCCCGTGAGCCAGCTGGTCCCGCTCGGCGAGCAGGATCCGGGCCTCCGCCCACCACCCCGCCGACGGCTCATCGTCCGGCGGGTCGACCGGCCGGTCCATCGCCTGGCGGACCAGGTTCGCCGCCTCCGTCATCCGGGGCCGCTGCGCGCCCAGCGGATCGGCCGGCCACTCGGCCCGGACCGTCACCTCGTCGATCGGGTTCGCCGCGCCCGGCAGCGGCTCCGCCGCCCAGTGGTCCACCACCCCCGCGCCGGCCAGGCAGTCGTCGTGGATCTCCCTGAGGAACACCGACGGCCCACGGTGCCGTTTCACCCCGGCGCCCCACCAGTAGCCGGAACAGAGCAGCAGCCGGCGCGGCCGGGTGACGGCCACGTACGCCAGCCGCCGCTCCTCCCGCTCGTCGTGCTCGCGCCACCGCTTGCCGAACTCGGTCAGCTCCCGCTCCACCGCCTTCTGGTCCTCGGCGTCGTCGAGGACCAGCGCCGGCAGGCCATCCGCGTCGCCGCGCAACGGGAACGGCAGCACCCCGAGGCCGTACAGGTAGTGGTCCGAGCCGCGCACCGCCCCCGGCCAGACGTCGCGGGTCAGCCCGGCCACCGCCACCACGTCCCACTCCAGGCCCTTGGCGGCGTGCGCGGTGAGGATCTGCACCGCGCCGGACACCACGTCGATCTCGCCGGGGCTCAGCCCGCGTTCCTCGTCCTCGGCGGCGTCCAGGAATGCCAGGAACGCCGACAGGGTCGCGGTGTCCGACTCACCGGCGAACCGGGCGGCGACGTCGCCGAGCGCGTCCAGGTGCCCGCGGGCCAGCCCGGCGTCACCGCCGCCGGCCCCGCCGGCCCGCACCGCCACCTCCACGTCCAGGCCGGTGGTCCGCTCGACGTCGGCGATCAGGTCCGGCAACGACTGGTCCAGGCGTTGCCGCAGCAGGGCCAGCTCCCGGCCGTACCCGCGCAGCCGGGCGTAGCCCTCCGCCGAGTACAGCTGGGCCGGCCCCGGATCGGCCAACGCCTCGACCAGGCTGGCCTCGTCGAGCCGGTCGACGACGATCTCCGGCTCAGCCGCCCCGGCCCGGGGCAGCTCCCGCCGGGCGTCGGCGATCGCCCGGGCCCGCCGGTGCAGCGCCACCAGGTCCCGGGGACCGATCCGCCACCGGGCCCCGGTCAGCAGCCGCAGCAGCGCCGCGCCGTCGGTCGGATCGGCCAGCACGCGCAGCGTACTGACGACGTCGCGGACCTCCGGGGTGTCCAGCAGGCCGCCGAGACCGACCACCTCGACCGGCAGGCCGCGGGCCCGCAGCGCCGCCTCGACCGCCGGGATCTGGCTGCGCACCCGGACCAGCACCGCGCTGGTCGGCCGGGCGTCGACCGGGATCTCGTCACCGCGACCCGGCTCGACGCCGGCCGCCCCCCGCCAGGCCGCCAACATGCCGTCGGCGATCCACTCGGCCTCGTCGAGCACCGTGTCCAGCAGCGCGCAGTGCACCGTCGCGGCCGGCGCGCCCCGGGCCGTGCGGCCCGGAATCGGCGGAGCGACCTTCGCGGCGGCGGCCAGCGCCGCCACCCGGGCCCCGGCGGTCCGCAGCGGGCCGGACAGCTGGTTGGCGACGCTGAGGATCTCCGGCCGATTGCGCCAACTGGTGGTCAGCGTCAGCGACCGGGCCGGGGTGCCGTCGGCACGGGCGAACTCGCCGGGGAACCGGTCCAGGGTGCCGGCGCTCGCCCCGCGCCAGCCGTAGATCGACTGGCACGGGTCACCGACCGCGACCACCGGATGCCCGCCGCCGAACAGCGACCGCAGCATCACCACCTGGGCGTGGCTGGTGTCCTGGTACTCGTCGAGCAGCACCACCCGGTAGCGGTCCCGCTCCAACTCGCCCACCGCCGGATGGTCCCGGGCCACCTGCGCCGCCCGGGACATCTGGTCGGCGAAGTCCATCGCCTCGAAATCGGCCTTGCGCTGCTGGTACGCCCGGACCAGCGGCAGCAGCCGCAGCCGGATCTGCTGGATGGTCAGCGCCCGCCGCACGTCGGCGTACACCCGGCCGGGCCGGGACTGCACCTCGGCGAAGAACCGGCCGGTCCAGCCGGCCAACTGGTCCGGGGTGACCAGGTGCTCGGCCAGTTCCCCGGCGAGCGCCAGCACCGCGTCGGTGACCGTGCCCGGCGCCCGGTCCACCTCGGACATGTCACCGTCGTAGTTGCGGACCAGGAAGTCGACGATCTGCCAGCGGGACGCCTCGGTGAGCAGCCGGGCCGACGGCTCGTACCCGGCCCGCAGCCCGTGTTCGGTGACCACCCGGGCGGCGTACGAGTGGTAGGTCGCCACCATCGGCTCGCCGGCCAGCGGATCCTCCTCCTCCCGGCGACCCTGCCGGCCGAGCTGGCGGACCAGTTGTCCCAGCCGGGTCCGGATCCGGTGGGCCAGCTCACCGGCCGCCTTACGGGTGAAGGTGAGGCCGAGCACCTGCTCCGGGCGTACCTGGTCGTTGGCGACCAGCCAGACCACCCGGGCGGCCATCGTCTCGGTCTTGCCGGACCCGGCCCCGGCGACCACCAGCAGCGGCTCCACCGGGGCGGCGATGATCGCCGCCTGCTCCGGGGTCGGTGGCGGCAGTTTCAGCAGCCGGGACAGCTCCTGCGGGGTGTAGCGCGGCCCGGCGTCAGGGCGGCGGCGCGGCGGCGGAGCGGCGGCGAACAACGACTGCTGCGTCATCCGTGCTCCGCTGGTGGTTCGACGACCTGCCGGCCCTTGCCGGAGACCGGGCAGCTGGTCTTCACCGGGCAGACCCGGCAGCTGGAGTTGGCCACCGCCGAGAACGTCGACGCCGCCATCGTCTGGGCGGTACGGCGGACCATCGCCGTCGCCCAGCCGGCGTCGTCGGTGTCGGCCAGCGGCTCCTGCTGCTGCTCCTTCGCCTCCTTCACCGGGGTACCGAGCTGGACCAGCGCCGCGCCACCGGCGTCGTCGCCGTACTCGGCGAACGCCCCCGCCTCGACCGCCGCCTGGTAGGCACCGAGCTGCGGATGCTCGGCCAGCTCGGCGGCGGTGACCGAGGTCGACTTGCCGGTCTTGAGGTCGATCACCACCAACCGGCCGTCGGCGTCGATCTCCAACCGGTCCACCCGGCCGGTCAGCTCCACCGGCTGCCGCGGGTCGTCCAGCCGTACGGTGAACTCGTGCTCGATCGCGAGCAGCCGGCGCGGGTTGCTGGCCAGCCAGCGCAGCAGCTTGTCGACCATGCCTTCGGCGCGGGCCAGCTCCGGACCGGCCATCCAGCGGGCGGCCAGGTCGATCGCGTCGAACCGGGCCGCGACGTACTCCAGCAGTTTCGCCCGGTCGACGCTGGCGTCCTCAGCGAGCATCGCCGCCGCGTGCACCAGGTTGCCGACGCCGGCCGCCGCGCTCGGCTCGCCCCGGCCGCCGTGCCGCTCCAGCAGCCAGCGCAGGCTGCACCGCAGCGCGCTCTCCATGGTCGACGGGGTGACCCGGAC